>CAMDRI010000084.1 GCA_945906725.1 Candidatus Kuenenia stuttgartensis
TGCGGGCCGGACATGCCCGACATTAACCTGCAAGACGAGCGGCGGCACACTTTCCTCAACGACATGACCGCGACAGTCGGCTCAGTGTTCCTCGGCTTGCAGATGGGCTGCGCGGCGTGTCACGACCACAAGTACGACCCGATCAGCCAAGCCGATTTTTATCGTTTGCGAGCCTGCTTCGATGTTGAGACTTTGTTTGATGCGCACCCGCAACTCGGCCAAGTGATGCGTGAGAAATCGGCCAAGACACCGACCAGCCGCTTGTTCGAGCGGGGCGACTTCCGCCGCCCTGGCCCGATCATAAAAGCAGCGTTTCCGCGTATCGGGAACGTGTCTGGCGATGCGGTGACTTCGCCGGCCGCTGATGCGAAGAGCAGCGGCCGCCGCACGTCACTCGCGAATTGGCTGACCCGCGAGGATAACCCGTTGGCAACGCGCGTGCTCGTCAATCGCATCTGGCAGGGCCACTTCGGCACCGGCTTGGTTGCGTCGTCGAGCGACTTCGGTGTGATGGGCACATCGCCGACACACGAAGAGTTGCTCGATTGGCTGGCAACCGAGTTGCCCCGGCTCGACTGGAGCCGTAAGCGCCTGCATCGACTGATCGTGACATCGAGCGTCTATCGGCAGGCGTCTGCTCTCGTAGATCGGACGCCTACGTCCGATCGCCCGGACGTAGGCGTCCGGGCTACGGAATCACTGCTCGCACACTTCCCGCGACGCCGCCTCGACGGCGAAGCCATCCGCGACTCGCTGCTCGCGGCCAGCGGAGAGTTGAATCGGCAACCAAGCGGGCCAGGCTTTCGGCCGCCACTTCCCGACGAACTCGTGCGCACGTTACTGAAAAGCCAATGGCCGGTCACGCCAGAGGTCGAACAGCATCGACGCCGCAGCGTGTACTTGTTCGCTCGGCGCAATCTGCGATATCCGATCTTCGAGGCATTCGACAAGCCGGACAGTAATGCGAGTTGCCCACGCCGCAATGTCTCGACGATCGCTCCGCAAGCGCTGCTGCTGCTCAATGCGGACGACTCGGTCGTCGCCGCCCAGCGACTGGCTGAGAACATCGAAAAACAAACAGGGACTGACCGTCGCGCGGCCATTGAGTCGGCCTATCGGCACATTCTCAATCGCAAGCCGACGGCTGACGATGTTCGCGACGCCGAACAGTTTTTAACCTCCGACTCGGCGCTGGCCGACCTCTGCCTCGCGCTGTTCAATCTCAACGAGTTCGTGTACCTCGATTAGCCCAAAGGATGCCATGTACGACTGCCAGCAATTGATTGACCTGTTTCACCAGCGCGCCCTCAAGTTCGGCGACTTCACGCTCGCGAGTGGCAAGAAGTCGAGCTACTACCTCGACGGCAAGCAGATCACGCTCCACTCGGAAGGTCTCCGGCTAGTCAGCGAAGGGCTGCTCGACTTGCTAGCCGATGTGTCGTTCGACGCGATCGGCGGCATGTCGATTGGAGCGGACCCGATCATCGGCGGAGTGCTCGTCGCAGCGGCGGCTCGCGGGCGGGACATGTGCGGCTTTCTGGTTCGCAAAGAGCCGAAAGGTCACGGCACGAACAAGTTCGTCGAAGGCCCAGTTGTCCCCGGAATGAAGGTGGTCATCATCGACGACGTCGTCACGACCGGCGGCAGCGCGCTGCAATCGGTCGATCGCATCGTCGAGTTCGGCTGCGAGGTCATTCAAGTGGTCGGCATCGTCGATCGCATGGAAGGCGGAGCGAAGAACTTCGCCGAACGCCGCCTGCCGTTCCGCTCACTGCTGTCGATCACGGACTTCGGAATCGCGCCGCCGAGCGCGTGACGAGGTTGAAAAATGGCCCTTCTCCCTCGGGGAGAAGGGAATTACTGTCGCCGCTTCTTGAACTCGTTGATCAGTCCGTTCGTGCTGCTGTCATGAGTCGTGACTGGTTCTAAACCGCGTAACTCCGGCAGGATGACTTTTGCGAGTTGCTTGCCCAGCTCGACACCCCATTGGTCGAACGAGTTGATGTTCCAGAGGATCCCCTGCGTGAAAATTTTGTGCTCGTACATCGCGATCAGGCTGCCGAGCGTGCGCGGTGTGAGCTTCTGAAACAGGATTGAGTTCGTCGGGCGGTTGCCGGTAAAGACTTTGTGCGGCACCAGCGCTTCGATCTGCTCGTCCGAAAGCTGCGGTTCCTTCTGAGCCTGCAATTCCTCTCGCACTTCGTCGGCGGTTTTGCCGCGCATCAGGGCTTCGGTCTGAGCGAAGAAATTCGACAGCAGAATCTCGTGATGATCACCGAGCGGGTTGTGTGACTCGACCGGCGCGAGGAAGTCGCAGGGGATGAGCTTCGTCCCCTGATGGATCAACTGGTAGAAGGCGTGTTGGCCGTTCGTACCCGGCTCGCCCCAGATGACCGGGCCGGTAGACCAGCGAACCGGCTGACCGTCGCGAGCGACGCTCTTGCCGTTGGATTCCATGTCTCCCTGCTGGAAGTACGCGGCGAAGCGGTGCAGGTATTGGTCGTACGGCAGAATCGCATGCGAGTCGGCTCCCCAGAAGTTGTTGTACCAGAGACCCAGCAGGCCGAGCGTTGCGGGGAGGTTTTCTTCCAACGGCGCGGATCGAAAGTGCTCGTCCATCGCGTGAGCCCCGGCGAGCAACTCCTCGAAGTTGTCCATGCCGATGCTGAGGGAGATCGACAGGCCGATCGCGCTCCACAGCGAGTACCGGCCGCCAACCCAGTCCCAGAACTCAAACATGTTGTGCTTGTCGATGCCAAAAGCTTCGACTGCCTTCGTGTTCGTCGAGAGAGCGACAAAGTGCTTCGCGACATGAGCCTTATCGTTTGCCGCTTTTAGGAACCACTCTTTGGCCGAGTTCGCGTTGGTCATCGTCTCCTGCGTGGTGAACGTCTTCGAGGCGATGATGAACAGCGACGTCTCCGGATTGAGCTTCCGCAGCGTCTCGGCGATGTGCGTGCCGTCTACGTTCGAGACGAAATGCAGTTTGAGATCGCGTTGGCTGTACGGCTTCAGCGCCTCTGTGACCATCACTGGCCCCAAGTCGCTGCCGCCGATGCCGATGTTGACGACGTCCGTGATCGGCTTGTCGGTGAAGCCGCGCCACGCGCCGGAGCGGATCGCGTCCGAGCACTCGCGCATGTGCTTGAGCACTGCGTTGACTCCAGGCATCACGTCTTGCCCGTCAACGAGGATCGGCCGGTTCGAGCGATTTCGCAGGGCGATGTGCAGCACCGCGCGGTCCTCGGTGCAGTTGATTCGCTCGCCGGAGAACATCTTCTCGATCCAGCCGGGCAGATCGGATTGCACGGCCAGTTCGTGCAGCAGCTTCATCGTCGGCTTCTTGACGCGGTTCTTCGAGAAGTCGAGCAGGATGTCCTCGAACCGCAGCGAGAATTTCTCGAACCGATCGTCGTCCTTGCGGAACAACTTCGCCATGTGCAGCGAAGCCAGTTCGGTCTGATGAGCCTTCAAAGCCTTCCAAGCGGGCAGAGCAGTCGGACGTGGCATGAGAGTCCCCTTCGATGTTGAGCAGAGCGGCGCGAGGTGTAGCACAGGCGCATTCTGCTGGGGAGGCTCTCAGTCGTCGCCGACATTTTTCACGCCGAAGTCGGTGCGGTCGCACGCAGCACGCGCTCCAGCGCATCTGGTTCGCCCGGCACGAAGCAGAGATAGACGACGCCGCGCTCCGACCAACCCGCGACGCTGACCGGCTTACCGCCGCGCTGCGTGTAGCCAGACCAACTCGGCCGCGCGATCAATTCGGCTGGTGGATCGCTGACGTTGGCTTGCCGAACAACCAGCAACACTCCGCGAATTGCTGGTGCTCGCCCAGTTTTCAACTCGAAGATGAACCAGCCTGCCGCGTCGCGAGTCTTTGGAAGTGTGAACCAGCAGGGTGGCTCTGGCTCACGCAGGCCCTTCACTCGTGACCAAGTGGCAGGCAGCGGTGGCAACTTCGAGTAATCCGCAACCTTTGTCAAATCGACGGGGGTCAACGGCGTTTGATCGCACAACAACTGCATTGAAACGCGCCGAGGTTGCAGCGTCTGCCACAACCAGGAACCTCCTGCGAAGCTGACCAACAACATCGCCGCGACGGAGATCGACCATGCGCGGCGATCGTGGACGACGCGTCTCGCGTCGCTTACTTGGACGCGAGACGCGTCCACCTCGGTTTGAGCCAACAACTGCTCGCGCAAGCCGGTTGGGATCGGGACCGATTGCATGACTTCGGCGATGCGCTGGTCAGCGGCGCGGCGCTCTTCCCGCTTCGTCCAACACGCCGAGCACTCCTGCAAGTGCTCGCGCGCGGCGAGCAAGTCGGCACCGACTGGCTCTTCCGGCAATGGGTCAAGCCATGCGGTGTCTAGCCGTTCGAGAGCGGTTTCGCAGGTCAGCGGTTCGGGGCGGGAAGTTGTCATGGCAATTGGTGGGCGAGTGATCGAGGCGGTTTCGTTTCGGCGGCGTCACGGCACAGACGACGGCGAAGATGTTCTTTGCCGCGCGAGAGGCGGCTCATCACCGTCCCCAGCGGGATCGACAGTTCGGCGGCGATGTCTTGGTAGCTCAGTTCGTGGAAGTAGAAGAGGACCAGCGGAAACCGGAACTCTTCGGGCAAATCGTTGAGCGCGAGTTGCAACTCCTCCGAATCGAAGCCGTCCGGCGTGTGTGTCGAGCAACTCGGTTCGGGGAGCGAATCCAACCGCACCGATTGCTTGGCCGCTCGGCTTCGATTTCGGAAGAAGTGGTGCCGCAGGATTGCCAGCAGCCACGACTTCGCGCTCTCGGTCTGCCGAAGCTGTTCCAGCTTCTGCTGCGCCGTCAAGAACGTCTGCTGAGTCAGGTCTTCCGCGTCGGCCACCGAGCCGCTCAAACGAAACGACACCCGGTACAGCAGTTCGTAATGCTGTCCGATAAGCTCGGCCACACGCTGTTGACGCTCAAGAGAGTCCATGACGGTGCGGGAGAAAGAGTCCTGGTCGCCGGGCTTATTCCCGGCCGGGTCGAGAATTCGACAAGAAAGTAACAAAACCAGGGCAGGTATGCCTGCGGGGGAGCCGCCCCGCCGTTCGCTAACGGTCGGCAAAGAGCACCGTTATCATCCCGCCCCCTTGCTTCGTAGGATGGGCAATCTTGCCCATCCGAGTCGGGCAAGAGCGCTCAACCTACGACAGAATTCAAAGGCAGGCCGATGAAGATTCACGAGTACCAAGGCAAGCAATTGTTCGCGAAGGCGGGAGTCGCCACCCCCAAAGGGATCGTCGCCCGCACTCCCGATGAAGCCGCCGCTGCGTTCACGCAACTGGGCGGACCGATCGCGGTGGTGAAGTCACAAATCCATGCTGGCGGCCGAGGCAAAGGGCGCTTCAAAGAGCACCCCGATCAGCCGGGAGTCAAGGTCGTGAAGTCGGCTGAAGAGACTCGCGATCATGCGAAGCGGATGCTGGGCAACACGCTGGTCACGATTCAAACAGGTCCGGAAGGCAAGCAGGTCAACACGATCTACGTCGAAGGCGGGCTGAATATCGCTCGCGAGCTTTACCTCGCCGTGATCGTCGATCGCGAAGCCGGTTCGCCGGTCGTCATCATGTCCTCCGAGGGTGGCGTCGAGATCGAAGAGGTCGCGAAGCACTCGCCGGAGAAAATTCTGAAAGAGCCATTCCACGCCGGCTACGGTCTGCAGCCGTATCAAGCTCGGCGATTGGCCTATCAACTGGGCCTGACTGGCCCAGCGGTCGCGAGTGCTCAAAGCTTCCTGCCGAAGTTCTGCAAGTTCTTCGTCGAGAACGATTGCAGCATGGCTGAGGTCAACCCGCTGGTCATCACCGCCGAAGGGGAACTGGTTGCTCTCGATGCCAAGGTGACGTTCGACGACAACGCGATGTTCCGCCACAAGGACCTCGCCGAACTCCGCGACCTCAGCGAAGAGGACGAATCTGAAGTCCGCGCCGGCAACACGGGGCTGAGCTACGTCAAACTCGACGGCAACATTGGCTGCCTGGTCAACGGAGCCGGCCTCGCGATGAGTACGATGGACCTCATCAAACTGCACGGCGGTGAGCCAGCCAACTTCCTGGACGTCGGCGGCGGAGCGAACGTCGCCCAAGTGACCGAAGCCTTCAGCATCATCCTCGCCGACAAGAACGTGAAGGCGGTGCTCGTCAACATCTTCGGCGGCATCATGAAGTGCGACACGATCGTGACCGCGTTGCTCAGCGCGTACGACACAGTCGGCTTTACCGTCCCGCTGGTCGTGCGACTCGAAGGCACGAACGTCGAAATCGCTCGCAAGATGCTCGCCGACAGCGGCCGCAAAATCATCGCCGCCACCGACCTGACCGACGCCGCTCAAAAAGTCGTCGCCACACTGAAGGCTTAATCCCTGCCCCTCTCTCCGTGGGAGAGGGTGGCCGCAGGCCAGGTGAGGGATTCATCAGCGTTTGACGTCCCTCACCGCTGAAAATCAACACGAACAAAACGCATCCCAAAAACGACCTAATACGACACATGTGACCCTCACCCTAGCCCTCACCCTGGGGGAGAGGGGACCGGACCCTAACCCCTAACCCCTAACCCCTGAACCCTATTCAACCATGTCTATTCTCGTTGACAAAAACACGCGTGTGATCTGCCAAGGCATCACGGGAAAAACCGGCCTCTTTCATTCGCAACAGTGCCGAGCCTACGGCACTCCGTTCTTCGGCGGCGTCACGCCCGGCAAGGGTGGCACCGAAGTCGATGGCTTCCCGGTCTTCGATTCGGTCGATGAGGCCGTTCGCAAGACGGGAGCGAACTGCTCGCTGATCTTCGTCCCGCCCGGAGGCTGCGGCGACGCGATCCTCGAAGCGGCCGCGGCCGGGATCACGTTGATCGTCGCGATCACCGAGGGCGTGCCGGTGCTCGACATGGTTCGCACTGCCGACGTGCTTGCCTCCAAGTTTCCGAAGAGCCGCCTGATCGGCCCGAACTGTCCCGGCATCATCACGCCCGGCATCGCCAAGATCGGCATCATGCCCGGCTACATTCACAAGCCCGGACCGGTCGGCCTCGTCAGCAAAAGCGGCACGCTGACCTACGAAGCGGCGTGGCAGCTTGGCAACGTTGGACTCGGCCAGTCGACCGCCATCGGCATCGGCGGCGACCCGATCATCGGCACGAACTTCATCGACGCACTGACGCTGTTCGAAGCTGACCCGCAAACCGAAGCGATGCTGATGATCGGCGAGATCGGCGGCAACGCCGAAATCAAAGCCGCCGAGTTCATCAAGGCGAGCATCAAGAAGCCAGTCGCCGCCTTCATCGCCGGCCAGACCGCTCCCCCGGGTAAGCGAATGGGTCACGCCGGAGCCATCATCTCCGGAGGCAGCGGTACCGCCGAGGAGAAGATTGCAGCCCTCGAAGCCGCCGGCGTCGTTGTCAGCCGCAGCCCCGCCGACATGGGCAAGGCGCTTGTCGAAGCGATCGCTCGGAAGAAATGACCTGCGATGGCAGATCACTTAATCGCGCGATCCAGTGCGTGCTGCGTCGCAATCTGAGACGGTTCTGCGTCGTGTTGTCGAAACGGTGCGGGATGCGAACCATCGCAAGCTGGCCGGAGCCGAGCAATTGACTGGCCGCGCGACCGAGTGATACATAACCGACGGCGTGCGGTTCCAAGAGTTCCTGCGAATCACGATTGCGGGTCGCCGAGCCGTTCGAAGCAACTTTGGTCGCGATCGGCCCGCCCGCACCGGCACATAACGCGGGATGTGGCGAGCGAGTTGTCGCTCGCGGTTCGAGCCGGTCGTCGCGAGGCCATCGTCGATCAGCCGCACGCAGACGATGCGATCCAGGCCGAGCGCCGCCGCCTCGAACTGCTCCTGCCAAACGAGCACTCGAATCTCCTTCTCGTCCGGATTGCCGATCACCAACAATTCGCGACCGGGCGAGACGTAGCTTCCCAGCAGCGACAGCAAGTCGGAGGCAGAGACTAATCCGCTTCCCAATAAATAACCGTGCCACAAGTGGCCCGCGGTTATTTATTGGGAAGCGGATAATTGACGAGCTTGATGATTGGGCTCGCCAGCGGCTCACGGGCGATCCCGCGCGGACTCTACGCGCGGCGACCGGCAAGCCACTCGTCGCTACGAGCTAGGCCACGAACACCACCGATTTGGCTCAACGAGTTGGACGTCTTGAGGCAATCCGGAAACATGCGGCAAAGCAGCGAGCAATCGGCACAACCTGAGATATCGCGTGAATCTGGGAGGTTTCGGTTGACAGGACAGGGTCGTCATTGCCAGCAGAATCTCAACAACCGATCGACCCGGTGTAACCGACAATGTTCACCCAATTTACCTGATGCATCCGATCGGACTTGTCCGATCAAGGGTGTTGAAGGTGCGCGGGCACCGTCAACGACTCTGAAGGAGTGCTCATGCCGAGCGATCGCTGGTTACGCTTGATGGCCGTCTTGTGCGGCATCGGAGGTGCCTCCTGGGGCACGGCGTCCTCGGCGTATCAATTCCCGCCGCTCAGCGGCGACATCGACACGCGACAAATCCATCGGCAGGACGCCTGGGTCGGCGGCGGCTTTCAAACCAGCGTCAGCATCAATCAATCGCCGGCGGAATTTGGACCGGCTCACGGAATGCGGCAGCGATCGTTCGACGGTTACCCGGCGAGTGGCGAGAGCTTCCCTGTGATGGCTGCAGGTTCTTTGCCCGGCGGACTCAGTCCCGACGGATTTTACGGCAGCGGAATGCATCCACCGGTCAATGAAGTCCCCTCGATCGCCAACAATCCCCTGTTCGGCGGCAACGGACAATCGCCGTTCGGATCGAATGATCCGAATCAGTTTGGTCCAAACGGCTCGATGCAGTCGGGGCCAAACAGTGCGAGACAGAACGCTACCGACTGGAATCAAACCGGGAGTCCCTTCGGACAACCGCCGCAAACGACGGCCGCAACTCGGGTCGGGCCGAAGATGTCGTGGGCGGTCGCCACAGCCCAGCAGCCCTTCGTGGGGTTGTTGGGACAGGTCGCTCGGCCCGGCGTTTATGAAATCGAACGACGAGGCACCTTGCTGGGTGACTTGCTGCAAAACATGGGCGGATTGGCCAAGGATGCCTCCGGGCAATTCCGAATCATTCGCAATGGTCGTCTTGGACAGACGACGTCGTACTCCGGTGCCGCTCAGTTTGAGTTGATGGCGGGGGACATGATCGTCGCCGATGCTCAACCCTCACTGTTCGGTCAACGTGCGATGAACGCGAAGCAGGCGTCCGCCGACGCGGTCCAAATCGGCTTTGTGAACTTGGTCGATCGGCCAGTCGTGTTGAAGTTGAAAGGGGAACACGCGACCGTCTACGAGATCCTGTCGATCATGCGACAAGACCAAAACTTGGCTGCGCAAATCAAGATCGTTGTTCCCTCAAGCCAACGTGGCCAAGGCCAACCGCGACTCGACACAACCCTGTCTTCCGAAACGGTGCTGATCTTCCCGCCATCTTCCGTGAAGACCGAACGGCTCGCGATGCTGCCCGAGCCATTCAGACTCAAACGCGAGTCCGACACGAACATTCCGTCAGACGAAGCAGCGCAGCCATACTCGCCGCATGGCAACATTTCACCAGATGCGACTCAATCACCACGCTCTCGGCCGTCGGTTGGAGTCTGGACGGATTCCACACCACTGCCGCAAAACTCTCAACCCATCTCTCGACCAAGAGTCGAACCGTCTCCGGATGCCTCGGAGGTTCCGCCACCGCCTGCAGAAGAAGTCGCCAGCTCAACGCGAGCCAGCGGAGCACCGCGCCGGCCGACAACCGTTTCGGAACGAACCGGTCGTGATTCCAGTCTGCCCCACGCGCAACCAGCGGAGGGATCTACGCCGTCACCGCACGATGCGCCGCCGCCGGATGTGGCACAAGACAACGACAACGCTCCGATTCCGGATTTCACCGATTCAACGCCTCTCGACGACGACAACCGCGCCGCCGAACCGTCGTTGCTCAACGCCAAGGGTAAGAAGCGACCGATTCACCTCGCGAAGGATAATGCCTCGAACAACGCAACCTTGACGGCCGCGGACCTCGACGAAGCCGAATCCGCCGGCGACAAAGCCGACTCAAGCTGGTCGATCTGGCCTCCGATCCTGATAACGGGAGTCGGACTGCTCGCAATGATCGGTTTCAGTCTCTCGCTGCGTCGCCGCGCGCAATCGACCGCTCAGATTTCACCAGTCGCGACGACTCAGTCGGTGCGATCCGCGATCCGCAATCCACAGTCTCTTCCGCGTCGCGAGTTGCTCGACGAAATCATCAACGACCAACTGCCGCTGACCGAGGAGCGAGTGCCGTTCGCTTCACCGATGCAGTTTCATGGCCGGCCACAACCGCCGAAGACGATCCGGATGGACCAGAGGCATTCGTTGTCCAGGCCGCATTCGCCGAGCACGCCAGAGGTCAGTGGTCAGAGATCAGAGAACAGAAACCAAGCGCAGGAATCGTTGCGTCCAGAGACCACGACCGCTTCTCGAACGGCGACGACGGCTACTCAGAAGATTCGCATCGACCGAACCGGAACATCTGGTCCCAAAACTGTTTCCCCCACGACGTCGAAAGCTTCATCCCATCCACCGACCACCAGCGGGCCGCTCGACCGAGCCTTGTCTGTGGTCCAAAAGCGAGAGGGGCGCGGCGCATGAGCGTTGGGTTGGACATTGGCGCTTCTCAGATTCGCTGTTTGCGTCGTCGCGATGCGCAGTTGGTGGGCCGTTCGGCGAAGGCTCAATTCACCGCGTTGCCCTCCGCGCCGGAGTACCGTGCGCTGCTGTCAGCGGGAAAGATTCCATTTGCCGTGTGTGATGGGGCATTGACCATCTTGGGTGACAATGCCACCGAGTATTCCAACCTGTTTCACGTTCGTCCGCAGAGCCTTTTACCTCAGGGGCGACTGCCGACGGACGACCCCGTAGCCCGACAATCGTTGGCCGCTTTGGTCGACGCATTGCTCGGCGAGCCAGATCAGCCGGGAGAGATGTGTGGTGTTACTCTTCCGGGAGGCGAATCGTTCCAGTCGCTGGCCACTAGCAGCGAACTGGAATTTTTCTCTCGGTTGATCCGGCTACGGGGTTTCTTTCCACAAGTGTTGTCCGCCGGCATGGCGGCGGTGTTGGCCGAACTCTCTCGGCATTGCTTCACCGGCCTGGGCCTCTCGTTCGGAGCGGCCACGAGTGAGTTGGTCGTCGCACATCGTGGCATTGAGCTGTTGATGTGCTCGATTCCCAAGGGAGGCGATTGGCTCGACGAGCAGCTCGCCCAAGAGTTCGGCGACATGCTCCGCGACGATGCGGGCGAGCCGATTCTCGACCTTGCGAAGTCGGCGGCTCGGCGACTTTCGCCTGAGCGACAACTCAGCCCGGCGAACGATGACACCGACCGATTCCTCGCGGGCTTGCATCGAGACTTGATGTACTCGCTGATCCGCAGCGCGACATTCGAATTGGCAAGTCATCCGACAGCGAGCGCGATTCCACAACCGTTGCCGGTCATCATTGTCGGTGGCGTCTCACGCATTTCCGGCTTCGAAGATCTGATGCGGAAAACTTTCGAGCTGGCTCGGTTCCCGCTCGCGATCCGCGAGATCCGATTCTCGACGCGGCACGACTTTTCAGTCGCTCGCGGCTGCCTGATCAACGCCCAACTGGAAAGTGAAATCCAGCAACAGCAATCAAGCGCCGCATAGCCCGTAGGTCAGGCTTTCCTGCCTGATCCAAACGCTTCCCACGACGTCGTGCGACCATTGAGTCAGTCTGGAAAGGCTGACCTACTTCAGCGACCAGCCGTCGGGCAACACGCCATCCTTAGGTACAACGATGATGCCGTCGCGGACGTAAACGCCCTTCACGTCGCAGTTCGGTTCGAGTCCAGAGTGACTCTGAATCCGCACTTCCCGGCCGATCGCGCAGTTCTTGTCGGCGATGACCCCGTCAAGAACGCTGTCCTCGCCAATTCCCAGATTCGGCCTCCCGGCGCGAGCATTTGCAACTCGCTGCGCATCGGAGTCGTACAAATCCGCTCCCATCAGAATCGAATTGCGAATCGTCACGTTCTGCCCGATGTGGCAACGCAAGCCGATCACGCTGTTCTCGATGATCGCCCCTTTGTCGATCACACAGCCATCGGAGATCAAGCTGTTCGTGACCGTCGCACCTTTGACGCGCGTTGAAGGAAGATGCCGTGCTCGCGAATACACCGGAGCCTCTTCGTCCGCGAAGTTGAACGGCGGCGATGACGACGCGATTGCCAAATTCGCGTGGTAAAAGCTGCGAATCGTGCCGACGTCCTCCCAGTAACCGTCGAACAGGTGGCACTGCACTCGCCGAGCACGAATCGACAGCGGAAAAACTTCCTTGCCGAAGTCCTGGTAGTTGTTCTTCGACAGAACTTCGACCAGCCAGTCCCGGTTGAAAAGATATATGCCCATGCTCGCGAGATATTCGCGACCCTTGCTGGGAATTCCCTGTGCGTCAAACCAGGACGGCTCGGTGCGAACCAGATCCAACTCATCGTCTGTCTTCGGTTTCTCCAAAAAACCTTGCACCCGCCCAGTCCCGTCGATCCGCATGACGCCGAGGGCCGAAGCCGCCTCGCGATGCACCGGCAGCGCGGCGATCGTTGCATCCGCTCGCGAATCGACGTGAGTCCGCAGCATCTGCTGATAGTTCATCCGGTAGATCTGGTCGCCAGACACAACCAGCACATGCTCGATGCCCGGTTGTTCGAGATACCGCAACTGCTTTCGCACGGCGTCAGCGGTCCCCTGATACCACGCCTCCCCGTCATTGGTTTGCTGAGCCGCCAGGATCTCGACAAACCCGCCGCCGAACCGGTCGAAGGCGTACGTCTGCCGAATGTGCCGATGCAAGCTGACCGAATTGAACTGCGTCAGCAAATAGATTTGGTTGATGCCGCTGTTGATGCAATTCGAGATCGGAATGTCGATCAGCCGAAACTTACCGCCGAGCGGCACGGCCGGCTTCGAGCGGAACTCGGTCAGAGGAAACAGGCGTGTCCCCTTGCCGCCACCCAGAATGATACAAACCATCCTCTTCGTCATATTGCAGAACTTTCACAGTCGTAAATAATGTCGTCGAGCGGGATGTCATCAAGCGGCACTCAACTCAGAAATGAAACCTGACTTGCCGTGTCATCCTAAAGGGGCTGCGAATCCTCTTGCCACCAACCTCGCGAAGTTCACAGAAATCACACCTGCTTGACGAGCGGATCGCTTCCCCGATAATGCCCGCTCACCTTCGCCAGGCGGGGAAGGCGACCTCTGACTGCGGTGAGGCCGTGTGAACCGGGTCAGATCCTAACCGAAGCATCCCTAAGCAATGTGCTCTCAGGTGCGGAAGGAGGTCGCTTTTCCCGCCTGTCGTTTTTCAATCCTACTGCTACTCGTACTCCTACTCGGCTTTTTGCCTCACGAATCCGAGTACGAGTAGCAGTAGGAGGACGCGATGAAAGATGGAATCTTCCTCCGCCAACTACACCGTCCTTGCCAGACGCTACCGCCCACAAGGCTTCGACGAAGTCATCGGGCAGGAGCACGTCGCGACCTCGCTCCGGAACGCGATCCTCTCCAACCGAGTCGCTCACGCGTACCTATTCACCGGTGCTCGCGGAGTCGGCAAGACCTCGACCGCCCGCATCCTGGCAAAGGCGTTGAACTGTCCGAACACGGTTGATGGAACGCCCTGCAATCGCTGTGAAATCTGCGAAAACATCGCCGCCGGGCGGGACGTGGATGTGCAGGAAATTGACGGTGCTTCAAACCGTCGCATTGACGACATCCGCCAGATTCGAGCAAACGTCGGTGTATCGTCGATGCGTTCAAGATTCAAAATCTACATCATCGACGAAGTCCACATGCTGACGACTGAGGCGTTCAATGCACTCCTCAAGACGCTGGAGGAACCACCACCGAACGTCAAATTCGTCTTCTGCACGACCGAGCCGAACAAAGTTCCCGACACGATCTTGTCTCGCTGCCAACGTTTCGATTTCGGCACGATCGCGTTGCCGCAAATCATCGAGCGGCTCGCCGACATCGCGAAGGCGGAGAACATGGAAGTCGAACCAGCCGCGCTGGAATTGGTCGCACGCCGAGCCGCCGGCTCGATGCGAGACAGCCAGTCGTTGTTCGATCAACTGCTGGCCAGCGCCGACAAACGGATCACTGTGGCCGAAGTGCACCGTTTGCTCGGCACCGCTAGCGACGAGCGGCTCATCGAACTGTTCGTTGCGATCATCGGTCGTCAGCGAAGCCAAACGCTTTCGCTGTTCAGCCAGGCGTTGTCAGAAGGTGCCCAGCTCGGCGAGCTTGCCGACCAGATTTTGAACTACCTCCGCGATCTGATGGTGCTTTCTGCCGAGGCGACCAACGTGCCGCTGCTGAGCGTTTCGGAAACGAATCACTCGCTTTTGCTGAAGCAGGCTCAGACGTGGGGACTCAACACAGTCGTCGCCGCGTTGCAGATCGTCTCGGAAGCGAAACTCAAGATGCAGCGGGCGACTTTCGGCCGTGCGCTGGTCGAACTCGCGCTGATCCGCCTGACGTTGCTTGAACAACTGCAATCGCTCGATGCGCTGTTGACCGAATTGGCGACGTCACCGACAGGGCGGACACTCTCGGTGGCCTCCGCACCGGCTGCTGAATCGGAAAAAAAAAAGCCTGAGCCAGTGACTCCTGAGCCAGCCGATGAAAGCCGGAGGATGGGCACTCCTGCCCGTCCGGTCGAGGATTCAGACGCGGCCCAGGAATCGCATGCGGCAGAGGCATCAGAGTGGACGGGCAAGGGTGCCCATCCTCCGGATCAGCCGGTCTCCGAGGCGGTTCTGGACCCGGCTTTGTCCCCGAACCCACCTACCTCGGAAGCAGTCTCGCCTCCGTCAAGCGGCGACTTTCAGCCCGGCTCAGAATCCGTCTTTTGGACACAAGTCCTGTCCGAAGTTGGGGATGATGTCGGTAATGCTTTGCGGAAGGCCAGCCGCATCGCAATTCGTGGGCCAAACCTCCTGGAAGTTGAGTTTCCCAAGAGCTACCTTTTTGCGAAGTCGCTCGCCGAGCAACCGGACGCTCGCCAAAAACTGGATTCAGTGGTCGCTCGGCTGGCCGGTCGGCCAGTTCAAGTGGTCTTTGGATTCTCGGACGAACCGGCTCAGAACGGGGTTCCCGTTCAGATTCCGAAGCCGACCCGGCGGATGGACACCTCGACCGACGGCGACCCGTACGTCGAGAAGGCGATTGAACTGTTCAACGCCAAAGTGATGAAAAAGGAATGCTTGGTCCGACCATCGGGCCAGGAAACGTGAGCCGCCCGCAAGGGCGGATTGAGCCATGTTCAAAGGACTCGCCAATCTCGCCCAAATCATGAAACAGGCCCAAGAGGCTCAGTCTCGCATGGGTGAGTTGAAAGAGCGGCTTGGCCGACTGACGGTCGAAGGGGCGGCGGGCGGCGGGCTGGTCAAAGTCGAGATGAACGGGCACCAGGAGGTGCTCGGCTGTCGGATCGACGAATCGCTGCTGCGGCCGGATGACCGGGAGATGCTGGAAGACTTGGTGGTCTCCGCGACCAACGAAGCGCTGCGGAAGGTCAAGGATGCGGCGGCCGGTGAGTTCTCGCAATTGGCGGGAGGCATGGACCTCGGCGCGATGAAAGACATGCTCGGCGGATTGGGTGGATGATGGCCAAGCAATTCTTCGATCCTGAAAAGCATCCCTTCGGCCCGGCGGTTGGCCGGCTAGTCGATCAGTTCGCGCGCTTGCCTGGAATCGGACGGAAGTCGGCAGAGCGACTTGCTCAACATGTGTTGATGACCGACGAAAGCGAAGCGCTCGAGCTGGCGGACTCGATCCGAGCCGTCAAGACGCGCGTCCGTCCTTGTCGCGAGTGTTTCAATCTGACCGAAAACGAACTTTGCAACATCTGCCGAGACACTCGCCGCGACCATCAGGTGCTCTGCATTGTCGAGCAACCTCGTGACGTGTTGGTCATTGAAGGTTCCCACGCCTTTGACGGCTGCTATCACGTTCTGCAAGGCCGCCTCTCGCCCCTGGAGGGGATCGGACCGGAACAACTCACGATCGACGCGCTGGTCCGCCGCATCCGCCGCGACGGCGTGACCGAGTTGGTCATGGCCACAAATCCGACTCTTGAGGGTGATGGCACCGCGTTGTTTATTAGCAACGTCCTGGCGAACGATTCGGTGAAGATCACTCGACTCGCCCGCGGGATCGCCACCGGGAGCGTGCTAGAGTTCGCCAACAAAGAAATGCTGGCCGATGCCATGCGCGGCCGGCAGAGTTTCTGAATTGAAGATTTTTGATTTTTGATTTCCGATCGGAAGCCGAAAATCGAAAACCGAGAATTCCTTCTCATGCACATGAACTTCTCACAACAGATGCGGATGAGTCAGCAGATGAAGCTGGCACCGCGGATGATCCAGTCGATGGAGATTCTGCAGCTTCCGATCATGGAGTTGCAGGAGCGCATCGACCAGGAAATGGACGAGAACCCGACGCTGTTGGCTGAGCACGACTTGGATGGCGAATCCGACACCGAACGTAACATCGAGATCGCCAAGGCAAAGGAAGAAGCGACCGAGACCCCGGTTGAAGCTCGTGAGTTGAAGGTTGAAGAGAACGGTAGTAATGAAGCGGACTTCGAACGTCTCCTCGAAATGCACGAGAACTGGAATGATGACAGCTTCAATTCTGAGTCGCGACAGTCCTCCGGCCGAATCTCCGAGGACGGCGAACGCCATCTCGATCAGATGGCCAGCATCCAGGAAGGCGAGCCGACGCTGATCGAGCACCTGCTCGAACAATTTCATTTCTACGACCTCTCGCCGGAGTGGCGTGAATTCGGCGATTACCTGATCTACAACCTCGACGCGGATGGCCGTCTGCAAAGTTCACTGCCGGAACTGGCACAAGTCTTTGGCCATCAGATCACCATCGATGACGCGCTGAAGGTTTTGCAGCTCATCCAAAAGCTCGATCCACCCGGCGTTGCAGCCCGCGATGTCAAAGAGAGTCTGCTGTTGCAAGTGACCGACGACATGCCGTTGCGCGATGTCGTGATCACGATCATTACCTCGCACTTCGAGGACTTGGCCGAAAACCGCTTGCCGGTCATCGAACGTAAGACCGGCTACTCGATCGACCTGATCAAGATGGCTCGCGAAGAGATGCGAGAGCGGCTCGACCCGCATCCCGGACGCCGCTTCAAACATGTCCCCGTTCAGACCGTCACCCCCGACGTATTTCTCGAACAAGACGATCATGGCAAGTATGCCGTTCGGCTGTCGCGAGAATCGCTGCCACAACTGCGAATCAGCCGTAAATACATCGAAATGCTCCGCAACGGCTGCGACGCGATGACTAAAGAATTTGTCAAACGGAAAATCGAATCGGCGAAGTGGTTGATCGGATCCATCGAGCAGCGTCACAACACGCTCAAACGAGTCGCTCAAGCCATCGTCGATCGGCAGACGGACTTTCTCGACAAGGGACCGGAGTTCATCTCGCCGCTGAAAATGCAGCAGATTGCCGACGTGGTTGGCGTGCATGTCACGACGGTCTCTCGCGCCGTCGATGACAAGTGGATTCAAACGCCGCGCGGCCTGTTCCCGCTGAAGCGATTCTTCGGAGGCGGCACCAAGACCGATGACGGAGAAGACGATGTCGCTTGGGCCGTCGTCCGCATCAAGCTGCAAGAGGTCATCGACAAGGAAGACAAAGACGACCCGCTCAGCGACGACGCCCTCGTCGAGGAAATGAAAAAGCTCGGCTACAACCTCGCCCGCCGCACGGTCACGAAATACCGCAAGAAGCTCAATATCCCGTCGTCTCGGCAGCGGCGGGTGTACTGATTCGTGGTGGATGAGTCTCGCATCCAGCTGACGCGAGACCCGTCAGCGACGGCTCAGTGGTTGAACATGAACTCCTTCGAGTTCAGCAGAGTCCAGAGCAAGTCTTCGGCGGCGGGCCGCTTGTCCGACTCGCCGTGGAGATACTTCGTCGCTGTGTTGAGTTCATCGCTGCTGGGCAGCCGCGAGAGCGAGCCGAGGTACAACTCCTCAATCAGATCCTTCAGCGGGCGGCGTTCTTTCTCTGCCACCGCAAAGAACTTGTCGATCTTGCCGTCACCGCTGGAGAGCTTGTTTTCGACTTCGTCAGAGTTCGACAGCAGCAGCACTTGAGCGAGCGTCGCGCCCGGCGAGCGTTCGCACTCGCAGGCGGTGACTCGCTTCGGTCGGTCGAAGGCGTCGAGGAAATACGAGCCGAAATTCTCATGCGGCAGGTCGATTGCTCGCGCGGAAGTTCCGACGCCGTTGAAGCGATCACGGACGCCGGTCGCCTGGTTGACCGAATCGAGGAACACCTCCGCGATCAAGCGGCGAGCGTAAAAGCGGGCGTAGTTCTGCCGATCGTATTCGTTGTCGGGAGTCGGCTGCGAGGACAACTGATAGACCTGACTCGTGACCATTTGTCGAATCGCGTGCTTGATGTCGAACTTGTGAGCGAGGAAATCGTCGGCAAGGAACTTCAGCAGTTCAGGATTTGACGGTGGGTTTGTCTCGCGCAGGTCATCGACTTCGTGGACGATGCCTCGGCCGAAGAAGTGCCCCCACAACCGGTTGACCAACGTGCGAGCGAAGTACGGGTTCTCCGGCTTGGCCATCCAATCGACCAGCGCGTGACGCGGGTCTTGCTCGGAGGAAAACTCGGCGTAGTCACCGTCGAGGAATTTCGGCTTTGGCGACTGCTTCGTCAGCGGGTTTTGGTCGCCACGAGTCACGGTAGGAGCGTTGAAATACGGCGGCGGCTCGCCGAAGGACTTTTGTCCCAGCCGCGTAAAGAAGCCGGATAGGCCGTAGTAATCCTCTTGCGAGTATCGTTCGTACGGGTGGTGGTGACACTTCGCGCATTGCAGCCGCAGGCCGAGAAACACCTGAGCAGTGTCGGCTGTCGATTGATGTAGCAGATCGTCGCGCATCTGCCAGTAACGATTGATCGGCGGAGCATCCTGCCACTCGCCCGAAGCCGCGATCACGCCTCGAGCGAACTCGTCGTACGGCACGTTGCGAGCGACTTGGTCCTTGATCCAATTGTTGAACGCATACGACGCCCGGTCGGCTCCGGCGAGATTCGAGTTCCGCAGGATCGATCCCCAGCGCAACGCGAAGAACGCCGGATAATCAGGCGATTCGAGCAACCGATCGACTGCCGCCTCGCGCTTCTTCGGAGTTGCGTCATTCAAAAACGCTCGCACCTCGTCGCTCGTCGGCAAGCGTCCGCACAGATCGAGAGTCACTCGCCGTAGAAACGTCGCGTCATCGACCGAAGCGGACGGCTTAAGGCCGAGCTTTTTCCACTTCCCGACCACCAGCCGGTCGATCTCGCTCTTGGGTGTGAAGTTGGTGATCTCCTTGAGCGGCTCGCCGTGTGGTACGAGCGCGAGGAACACCGCGACCTGGCCCATGTACCGAGTCATGATCGCCGCTTCGCCCGATTGTCCGGTGGTCTTAACAAGCCCATTCGGCGAGACGCTCGCCACGACATCCAGGTTGCTGGAGAAATCAGCTTGTCGAGTCACGTCGCGCTGCGATCCGTCGCTGTACTCGGCAACGACTGCAAGTTGTTGTTGCGAGTTCGTCGGATGGGCACTCTTGCCCGTCCTGTCCGAAGAATCGGCGCTCGCAGAGACGGGCAAGAGTGCCCGTCCTACTTTCAATACCCGTTCCTTCGGTGACACATGCAGCTTGACGACGCGCGGCACTTCGGGCGACGAGGCCGGGGCGCTCGATTCGACCCAACTCAGCAGCAGCTGATACGGTTCGCTGCCGACTTCAATGCGGCGGCCGCCGCCATGCGGTGCTGCTCCGACCGCTTTGCGAATCAACAGACTGCCGCTCGCGTTTGACACGTTGACGCGCCGCCCGCGCGCCTCCTTCACAAGCGCCGAGTAATCGAACTCGGTGTCGAAGCCGAACAGCGAAAGTTGAAATCCGTTTTGGCCTCCTTGCTTGCCGTGGCAGCCGCCGGCGTTGCAGCCGAAGCGGCTCAGAAGCGGGACGATCTCGGTCGAGAAATCCACCGCGCGGGCATTCGACATCCCCTTTACCGCGACCGGCACCTTCGAGGTTTGTCCTTCGAAGGTAATGCTGATCTCGGCGGTCCCGTCGGAGACCGGCAGGACGTAGCCCGATTCATCGACCGTCGCGACGCTCGGCTGCGAACTGACGAACTTTGCCGAACGAGTCGCATCCTGCCCGCTCGAATCGACCAACAACTGCCGCCGAGCAAACGGGTCGGACAGCATCACAAAATCGGGCAGGACCTTCAGCGGTCCCTCCGCGAAGCTCGTCGTCACGAACAACACTGAGGCCAGAGCCAACTGTTGAACGCGGAGAACCCAAGTAGATATCAGACGTCGGTTGAACAGCATCAAAGTTCCCTCGGCGGGCGAGTTACGGGAACGCATTCAGGTAGGCGATATCAATGTACTTCCGAACTCCCCGCCGCGCTAAGTCTGCCCGTAAATTCGTGGAGCGGGCGGTTCGCCTGTACCGGTCGAAATTTCGGGTTGTGCCGGCGAGGTCGAGCACAGCCCGCGAGGCAGCTCAACTTCAAAACAGGTCGCGAGTCCTACGCGAGACCAACGCACCGTTCCACTGTGTGATTCAGCGATCTGCTTGGCGACGGCCAAGCCCAAGCCTGTGCCTTCGGGCTTGTCGGTGACGAAAGGCTCAAACAGTTGATTGACGATCGCAGCAGACGGGCCAGGGCCAGAATCGAGGACTCGCAGCCGAATGCGGTTTGGCGGCAAGTCGCTGGCTTCCACCCGAACCCACGCAGCGAGTGACGTTCCCTCGCACGGTGTCGCCGCATCGAACCCATTGAACAGCAAGTTCATAAGCAACTCTTGCAGTTCATCGTGATCGCCGAGCATGGTCATCGGCGATGGCGGTGGCGTCCACTGCAATTCGATTCCGATATGTCGGCTGCGTGGACGAAGCAGCGACAGGACGTCTTCGACCAGTTGTGTAAGCGACAGTTCACACCGTTCTACCGGACGCATGGCTTCGTCTCGCCCAGCTCCGAGCGTCAGGAAGCGCTGCAAGTACGACTCCATCAGTCCGAGTTGTCGCAACGCCATCTCGGTCGATTCGGCGTGCTCACCGAGCGGACACTCACGCGCGTGAACTTGCAACGCCATGCCCGCTCCCGTCAGCCAGTTGCGAAGCTGATGAGCCAAGCCCGCTCCGAGTTGGCCGAGCGTCTTGAGCCGTTCGTTGCGGCGGACTTGCTGTTCGTAGCGCCTGAGTTGCTCGACCATGCGGTTGATCGACAGCGTCAGGTCGCGCAGCTCGTCGTCGCGAGTCGGCAGCGGCATCGGTTGGAAATCACCGCTCGCGATGCTCTCACTTTGCTGGCTCAGCCGCGCAATCGGCCGAGTGAATCTTTGCGACCACCAGGCCGTCAGCACGAGCGCCACCAACGCGGTCGCGCCGCCGGCGATCAGTGGCGGCAGGACTGCTCCACGAGTTGCAGTCCACCAGCGATCTTCCGGGTACAGCACCAACAGCGAGAGCGGCCGTGCGGCCGTCCGACGCAGGGGCACCTTCGCGGTCAGAAAGCTGCGTCCCTGAATCTCGACGAGCGGGTTGCTCGACAAATCGGACAACGGCCCGGTTTCAGGAACCGCTTTGAGCCGGTCTCGCACGTCCACATCCAACGGCAATGTCGCCGCCTGAGCTTGCTGCTGAGCATCCCAGACCACGAACTCGGCTCCCGACAATCCCGCGAGCTTCTGCAACACGGACTCCTGCAACGGAAAGTTCGCATCCGACAACGTCGCCACGACGCGAGACAGCCGATCGGATTCCTCGCGCCGCGCCCAGCGGCTGCCGACCCAAGCACTCACGCCGCTGGAGAGTGTGCTGACCAGCACAATCACCAGCAACATCGGAACGAGCAGTTGTCGCTGAATCGACCAGCGCATGAGTTACCCGCAAACCAACCCGAAGCGTCAGTGAGGGCGAACGCTTCAGAGGCACACACAAAAACGAAGATTCTTAGAGCGCCCACCCTCGCTGACGCTTCGGGTTCGTCTCGGTGAGCAGTAGACCGAGCGGACGCGCGTTTGTCATGCTCTGCCGCCATGCGAACGGACTCGGAACAAATTGCCGATAGGCCTGTGGTACTCGTCGTCGGAGCGGGAATCAACGGCGCGTCCGTCGCGCGCGAACTGACGCTCAACGGCATCTCCGTGATCGTGGTCGATGCCAACGACATCGCCTTCGGAGCCACATCGCGTTCGTCGCGGCTGATTCACGGCGGGCTGCGATACCTCGAACGAGGCGACTTCGCCCTCGTCCGCGAATCGCTGCGCGAGCGAGCGATTCTGCTGAAGACCGCTCCGCAATTTGTCCGACCGCTGCGGCTGCGAATTCCCGTGCGTCGCCGCTTCGGTGGCCTCGTCTGGAGCGTGCTGACATTCCTCGGCTGGGATCGCGCATGTCTCGGCCGATTCTGGCTGCACTGTTTCCCGAACGCCCGCGAGCGCGGCCTCTGGCTAATCCGCCTCGGCCTCTGGATGTACGACCGACTCGCGAACTCACCCCCTCTCCCTCCGGGAGAGGGTGGCCGAAGGCCGGGTGAGGGCCAATCAATGTTTGACTCCCGCTACCAATTCTCCTGCGAATACTTCGACGCCCAAATTCTCTCTCCCGAACGGTTCACCCTCGCGCTGCTCGACGATGCGAGGCAACTCGCTCAGGAACGATCACTGACCTTCAACGTCCACACGCACACGCTCGCCGAGTTCCACGACCACGACGTTCGCCTGATCGACCGCTTGGGCCGCAACGCGCCGATCACGGTTCGGCCCGACGTCATCATCAACGCCACCGGAGCCTGGGGCGATGCGACGCTGGCCGATTGGCGCATCAGTTCTCCGAGACTCTTCGGCGGCACGAAGGGGAGTCACTTCGTCACCGCGAATCGCGAACTGCGAGCGACTCTCGATGACGGCGGCCTCTACGCCGAAGCCAGCGACGGCCGCATGGTCTTCGTGCTGCCGCTCGGCGACGAGCAAACGCTGATCGGTACGACCGACGAACCGTTCGACGCTCGGCCAGAAACCGCCGTCGCCGAGCCGCGCGAGATCGACTACCTGATCGACTTGGTCAACGAGGTCGTCCCCTCCGCGCGGCTGACTCGCGAAGACGTCGTGATGAGCTACTCCGGCGTCCGCCCGCTCCCCTTCGGCCGCGCCGATTCGCCGAGTTCCATTCCGCGCGGTCATTGGATCGAGGAGAACTCGCGCGGGCCGCTGCCGATCCTGACGCTCATCGGCGGCAAGCTGACCACTTGCCGAGCACTCGGCGAAGAGGTCGCCGATCGCGTGTTGTCCCGACTGCGATTGCCGCGCGTCGCGAGTTCGCGTGAGCGACCAATTCCAGAACCGCGCGGCCTCGTCGATGTCACCCGCAGCGTCCGCGAGGGCGACCTCGGACTGGACGTCATCCGCGACATCCTCCGCCACGAGTGGGTCCGCACGCTGAGCGATCTCGTCGAACGCCGTGGGCTGCTGATCTTCGACTCACGTCTCGACCCACCACGCCTGCGCGAATTGGCCACGCTCTTGGCCGACGCCGGAGTGATCCCCTTCGACCAGATCGACGCCGAAGTCGCCGCGACGGTCACCCGGCTTCGCCAAAGTTACGGCATTGACGTGCGCGGTTCGTGACTTTTTCTGCTTATGAACTTGTTCGGCAGAATGTGGTCTAATTCAGCGATAGTCAGCATTCGACTTCGTTCGGATACTGCCGCGCGATCTCTGTAGTTGCACAATGGTGAGACGACAATTTCACTCTGCTTGACAGCCCCCTGCATCAACGGCACATTGGGTCACCGTACTTAGCCGAGTCGTTGCGAACTTTCTCGTGCAAGGCTGCATGCGGCTCACGTACCTCTTCGGCCGAAGCGTGGGGTACGACGGTGGTACGGTACTTCCGCCTCTACGTGTTTGATGGTCTCTGATATTTCATAGGCGTATACGGGATCACTCTTACTGAACTGAGGCAGTCAATGGAGCACCCAGCAGATATTGGTCGGCCGTTCTTCGCCTATGGCCTATTCAGGCCTGGGCAATTGGCCTTCTTCCAATTACGTGAACTGGTCAGCAAGGTTTCTGATCCAGCGACAATTAGGGGGAGCCTTCTACTTCGCGACGGTCTGCCGATTATCGACCCGGAAGGACGCGGGCGCGTCAAGGGGGCACTGGTGACATTCTT
>CAMDRI010000085.1 GCA_945906725.1 Candidatus Kuenenia stuttgartensis
TTCGCCGACATGCTCGGCACGCTCCGTCGGCTCAGCGTCCGGCAACAGGTTTTGACCTTGGCCCTCGCAGGACCAGGGTCTCGAAAAATCCAACAACTCCTAGAAAACGCGGTGGCCTTGGCCACCTAAAATGCAAAAGTCGAACTAAGCAGATCAGTCCGAAGATCGTCAACAGCCGCAACCACCTCGCGGCTCGATGTCTCCGAAAGTGCCAGGTG
Source organism: Candidatus Kuenenia stuttgartensis (assembly GCA_945906725.1). GTDB lineage: Bacteria > Planctomycetota > Planctomycetia > Planctomycetales > Planctomycetaceae > SXKJ01. The sequence continues at coordinate 219 of CAMDRI010000085.1, forward strand.
GTTGCTCGGCCCATAACTATCAACACCGCTCCGACGAAGAACGCATCTCGGTTGGAGAACAAGTAGGCCGCGAACTGGTTGAGACCGCTCATGCCGATATGATCCCGCCTCGAATTCCCGGCTGGAATTGTGGCAGGCACACTCTGTGTGCCGTCGAAGGCATGCAATGAGTGACGTGATCTACGATTTTGATGTGGTGGTGATCGGAGCCGGACATGCCGGCTGCGAAGCAGCGTTGGCGGCGGCTCGGCTGGGTGCGAAGACGGCCTTGCTGACGATGAGCTGTGACATGGTCGCCGCGATGAGTTGCAATCCGGCCATCGGCGGCGTCGCGAAAGGACAAATCGTCCGCGAGATCGACGCGCTCGGTGGTGAAATGGGGCGGGTCATCGATGAGACCGGCATCCAATTTCGGATGCTCAATCGCACCAAAGGTCCGGCGATGCATAGCCCGCGAGCTCAGGCTGACAAAAAGGCGTATCAGTTCGCCATGAAGTGGCGCGTAGAGCAGCAAGAGAATCTGACGCTGCGGCAGGAAGTGGTCGAGGGGCTGGACGTGGGGCGGGTTGAAAAACTGGCTCACGTCAGTGCCGTCCGTGTGAATGGGGGAGCGGTTTATCGCGCCAAGGCGGTCGTCATCACGACAGGCACGTTCCTGCAAGCGATCATGCACACCGGCGAGGCGAAAGCCTCCGGCGGCCGAGCGGGTGAAGGGACGACAACCGGGTTGTCACACACTCTGACGGAACTTGGCTTTGAGTTACGCCGCTTCAAGACTGGCACGCCGTGCCGGATCAACGGACGCACGATTGATTTCTCAGCCACCCAGGAGCAACTGGGGGACGACGAGCCGCAGCCGTTCTCGTTCTTGACCGATGCGATCATTCAGCCGCAGATGTCTTGTCATCTGACGGAGACGAACGAGCGAGTCCACGACCTCATCCGAGCCAACTTGCATCGGGCACCGATGTATTCGGGGCAGATTCAATCGACTGGACCGCGATACTGTCCAAGCATCGAAGACAAAGTCGTGCGGTTCGCCGACAAGACGGCTCATCACATCTTTCTTGAACCGGAAGGCCGCCACACCTGCGAGTACTACTGCAACGGCATCTCGACCAGCCTGCCTCGCGACGTGCAAGAAGAGTTGGTGCATCTGATCCCCGGCCTCGAACGGGCAGAAATCATGCGGTACGGCTACGCGGTCGAGTACGACTTCGCTCCGCCGACGCAGTTGCACGCCACGCTTGAAACGAAGCAGGTCGAGGGGCTGTACTTCGCCGGTCAAATCAATGGGACGACCGGATATGAAGAGGCGGCCGGGCAGGGTTTGCTCGCCGGGGCCAACGCGGCGTTGAAGATTGCCAACCAGCCGCCTCTGATTCTCGACCGCAGCCAGGCGTATCTCGGCGTGATGATCGACGACCTCGTCACGAAGGGGGTCGATGAGCCATACCGCATGTTTACTTCACGGGCCGAATACCGCTTGCTCCTGCGTCACGACAACGCCGATCGCCGCCTGACTCCGATTGGTGCTCGCGTCGGACTCGCGTCGGCTGAGCGGGTTCGCCGTTGGGAAGCTCACGAAGCGGCGATTGCGGCGGCCTCCGAGTTGGCCGTCAAGAAGTTTCATCAAGGGCACAGCCTCGAAGAATGGCTGCGCCGGCCGGAGACCGAATGGCTTGACGTCTGCGAGTTCAGCGAGGAAGCGCGGTCGTTGAATTTGCCGGCGCTGGCGGCAAAGCAACTCTCGATCGAAGCCAAGTACGCCGGCTACATCCGCCGACAAACGGTGACGATCGAACGTCAGGAGCAGGTTGACACCGTCCGTATTCCAGACACCTTCGACTTCTATGCCTGCCCACAACTCCGCGCTGAAGCCAAAGAGAAATTCACTCGCGTCCGGCCGCGACACGTCGGTCAAGCGAGTCGGATCAGCGGAATCACTCCAGCTGATCTCGCAGTGTTGATGCTGTATCTCACCGAGCCGGCCCGGATGGCGACGTAAGCTGCAAGCCACATCATCTTCGTGGCTTGTGCCAATCGGTGCGTGACTCCCACGGCAATACGCTTGACGTTTCTTTCCGAGCCGATATTCTCCCTCTCGCCGGAAATGAAACTGAGTCTCAATTTCTGGAAGGGTTCGTCAGTCGCCAGCAAGGCCTCCACGGTACGCCAGCCATCTGCGATCCAAATTCGTCGCCCGATTGCCCATTCCCTTACTCGTGGAGGTGCTTTGATGCGAAATCAAGGCCGTGGATTTACGCTCATCGAATTGCTCGTGGTAATCGCAGTGATTGCGATCTTAATTGCCCTGCTTTTGCCCGCCGTACAGCAGGCTCGAGAGGCTGCTCGAAAAAGTCAGTGCAAAAACAATTTGAAACAAATGGGGCTGGCGCTTCACAACTACCTCGATGTCAAAAAGTACTTTCCCCCATCCGCTTGCATCGGAACCGCAACGACAACCAGCGTGTTTTGGTCGGCGCAGGCCTATCTTCTGCCATTCTTGGAACAGGCTGACCTGCAAAAGTTGATCAACTGGGATCAACCGTACTCGCTACAGGGCAATGTGGCCCGTAAGCGAATCGCAATTTACCTTTGTCCCAGTGAGATCAACGACCGCGCGCGTTCAGACCCACAATCAGGCGACCCAAATTTCGCGCACTATCCACTGAACTACGCCGCCAACGTCGGTACTTGGATGGTCTGGGATCCCAACACCAAACAAGGTGGTGGCGGAGCCTTTTATCCCAATAGTAGTTTGTCGACGGCAGCATTTCGTGATGGGACCAGTTCCACGCTGGCGTTCGCCGAAGTAAAAGCCTACACGCCTCACCTGCGAGATGGCGGCAACCCCGCAGCGGCGGGGGTCCCTATTCCTTCGACCGTCGCGGCAGTGGTGGCCTACGGGGGCAGCCTAGCCGCCACGGGGCATACCGAATGGGTATGTGGCCGGACAAATCACATCGGATTCACAACGGCGTGCGGTCCGAATTCTGTTGTGAATTACATGTCCGGTGGGACCACTTACGACATCGACTTCATTTCCCGTCGTGAAGGTGGGTCGACCACGCAAGTTACCTATTCAGCGACCACCTCACGCAGTTTCCACCTTGGGATGGTCAACGCCGTAATGATGGACGGCGCGGCTCGATCAATCAGTAGCAATATTGATTTGTCGATCTGGCGTGGGCTGAGCACCCGCAACGGCCGCGAGCTACTCGGTGAGTTTTAGGTCGTGGTTGACCTTCGACAGAAGGAGTCAATGATGGATGGTGAGCCAATGATCGATCCGGTTCGTGACGGTCAGACTCTCGTGGCATCGGCCAAGCGAACTGTCCGCGAGGTTGCCTCCAGCGAGCTGTTGCTCGGAGAGAACGAACTGCTCATTCGGCATGGTGATGAACTCTACCGGCTCAAACTCACTCGAAATATGAAGCTTATCTTGCAGAAGTGACCGCTTCTCTTTCTCGGTCTTTCTTGCTCGAACGGTCAACGATCATTTGCCCGGCGGTTCGCATAATTCTCACGTGTGGCGGTCGCTGCGAGAGTTTGGAGGGCGATTGCTACTGTGGCAAAGATTGCTGGACTCGACAAAGTGCGTTGGGTTGAGCGACTTCGTGGCTTCCTCACACCGGGGGTTCTGAGTCGGAAAACGCCTGTTGACACGATTTCAAAGAATAGTCAACAATCGCTGACGTGCTAAAGCTGGTAGCTTGGCTCAATGCGAACACCCCAGATAACCGATAAGACAGTTAAGCTCACGAAAGTTTACCAGCAAGCTTAGTCATCGTCAGCACTGCGAAGGACAAGGAAGTCTCACCGCATCCGACCGGCTCTCAGAGGACTGAGACATCAGGCGGATCGGCCAGTTCAAAGGATGAATGCCTGATGAAGACCGTTTTTACCACCGGCGAAGCCGCCAAGATTTGCAAGGTGAGTCAGCAGACGATCATTCGCTGTTTCGACTCCGGTCAGTTGCGAGGATTTCGCGTCCCCGGTTCGCGGTTCCGCCGCATCCCGCGCGATATTCTGTATCGTTTCATGAAAGAGAACGGTATCCCGACCGATGCCCTCGAAAGCGGACGCCGCAAGGCTCTGATCGTCGATGATGACGAGGAACTGGTGGAACTGATTCGTGACGCCCTCGAAGCGGATGGCCGCTTTGAGATTCGCGCGGCCAACAACGGCTTCGACGCCGGCATGATGGTCCGCGAGTATCACCCGGACGTGATTGTGCTCGACGTCATGTTGCCGGACATCAACGGCAAGGAAGTCTGCCAGCGAGTCCGCAGCGACAACACACTGGATGACGTGAAAATCATCTGCATCAGCGGCATGGTCGAGCAGGATAAGATTGAAGACCTAAAAGCCAATGGCGCGAACGAGTTCATGCAGAAGCCATTTGAGGTGGAAAACCTGATCGAACGGATCTGTATGCTTCTGGATGTCGAGCCGGTTGCAGTGAAATAGCGATTTGATCCGCTGCGGCGGATGGAATTTGAGATTACAAACCCGGCCTGGGTTTCGAGGCCGGGTTTTCTTTTTTGGAGTGCGGGGTGTTAGCCCCGCTTTGGATCCTTCCAAGGCGCAAACCGTGTCCGAGTCCCCCGACATTTCGACAAAGGACGTTTTTCTGCGAGCGAAGCTCGAAGCCCTTGCCGAGTTCGCCGCCGGAGCGGGACACGAGATCAACAATCCCGTCGCTACGATTGTTGGCCGAGCGGAGTTGCTACTCAAAGCGGAGAGCAATCCGGAGCGCCGCCAAGCTCTGCTAACCATCGGAGCACAGGCACTCCGTATCCGTGACATGATTGGCGACCTGATGCTGTTTGCTCGGCCGCCCAAGTCGGAGCTGAAATCGCTGAATCTGGTGGAAGTTGTCGACGACGTGATTCACAAGTTGGGCGAATCCCTGCGGGCAAAGTCACTGGCCGTTGCTCGGGAAGGAGAGTCATCAGTGACGATTCTCGCGGATCCGGTGCAGTTGCGAGTGGTCATCAGCAATCTCTTGCTCAATAGCCTGAACGCATCGGCGGCAGGCGGTTCAATCACTGTCGAATGTTCCAGCCACGATTCTGAATCGCAGCATTCGGCGGTCTTCGTCGTGCAGGATCGTGGCATTGGTCTGTCGTCCGTCGAACGAGAACACCTTTTCGATCCATTCTTTTCCGGTCGGAAAGCTGGTCGCGGTTTGGGGTTCGGCCTCTGCAAGTGTTGGCGGATCGTCGAACAGCACGGCGGGCAAATCGACTGCGAATCGTCGATGGAAAACGGCACGACTTTCCGAGTGACTTGGCCGGCGGCTAGCTGAGTTGTCGGGTCGTGTCGATGATTCCGCTTAGGCAAAGCTCACCGTGTGTGAGTGTCATGCGAGATCGCTGCGTTCTCACACGCCTCACAGGCCTAGTGCCAGTGGCACGTTGGCCTTTGCACTACGCCGCTGCCGATCAATCATTCGAGTAATGCAAAACAAACCGGATCTCGCAAGCGACCGGTTTGCCAGGATCAAAAACAATCGGACGTTAGCGCGTTCCGGCTGATGGGGCCAAGTTTGAACCACCGGGGTAAGCCCGGAGGGGCGATGACAAACCAGGATGAGGACTGATTCATGACTTCTCGACTGCAAGGCATCTTCACACCGAATCTGGTTCCGCTTGATTGCCGAGGCGAGATCAACGAACCGGAACTGCGGCGGTACATTGACTGGCTGATCGCCAAGGGCGTGCATGGGCTGTACCCGAACGGCTCGACCGGCGAGTTCACACGGTTTACGGTCGAGGAACGGCGGCGGATCATCGAGATCGTTGCTGATCAAACTCGCGGCCGAGTTCCCATCCTGGCCGGAGCGGCTGAAGCCAATGTCAAAGAGACGATCAGAGCCTGTGAGTACTACCACGAACTCGGCTGCCGAGCGGTCGCGATCGTGGCTCCCTTCTACTACAAGCTCAGTCCCGCGTCGGTGTATGCGTACTTCAAAGAGATCGCCAAAAATACGCCGATTGACGTGACGCTCTACAACATCCCGATGTTCGCCAGTCCCATCGACGTGCCGACGGTGCGACGACTCGCCGACGAATGTGAGAAGGTCGTCGCGATCAAGGACAGTTCCGGCGACATCGTCCACATGATCCGCATGATTCAAGCGGTTCGTCCCAACCGTCCTGAGTTCGCCTTCATGACCGGCTGGGATGCGGCCTTGATGCCGATGCTGCTGATCGGCTGCGACGGCGGCACGAACGCCTCGTCGGGAGTCGTGCCGGAAGTCACGCGATTGCTCTACGACCTGACCCTCGGCGGCCGACTCGATGAGGCGAGGCAGGTGCAGTTCGATCTCGTGACGCTGTTCGACACGATGATCTATTCGGCGGAGTTTCCCAACGGGTTCCGAGCAGCCGTCGATCTGCGCGGATTCAACATGGGAATCGGTCGCCAGCCGCAGTCGGATCAACAAGTGACGGATCTCGTCGCTCTGAGCAAGACGTTGCAATGTCTGTTGTCGCAGCATGGTTTCACGGACGAACCGATCGGCGGCTGTCTGACGTCGGGAGGCGATCTCAAGACGCAAGAAGTGAGCGCTATTGTGCAGACGGTTGTCGCCGAATTGAAACGCCGCGGACTGGTCTAATCCTCATTGGATCACACAGGACGCGACTCGCTGCGCGAGTGATTCTCAGGCTTGTTTGTCAACGCATGCTGCGTGTGATTTATCATCGTCGCGCGAAGTTGTCGAACCGATGAAAAACCATTTGCGTTTTGAAAGGGCGCTGTTACAGTCTCGCCCCATTGCCAGAACTGGGTCGTGATTGATGCCTGCTGCGAATCGATCAAGGAGACTCTCATGCCTGATCGCGAACGCTGTCCCGAGTGTGAGTGTCCGGAAGCGGATTGGTTCGGAAAGGTGACTCGCCGTCACTTTGTTCAAGCGGCGAGTACGAGTGCTGCGGCGATGGCTCTGCCGCGAGTCCTGCGAGCGGAAGAATCCGTCGCGGATGCGAAAGCTCCCGAGTCGCTTGTCAAAAAGCTGTATGACTCGCTGAGCGACAAGCAGAAAGAAGAAATCTGCTTTACTTGGGACTACACCGACGATCGCAAAGTGCTGCGGACGCATGTCTCGAACAACTGGTTCATCACCGACGTGAAAACGCTCGGCATCGGCACAAATTTTTACACGCGTGATCAGAAAGATATGATCGAAGCCCTGTTCTGGAGCCTCTACAACAAGGACTGGCACGACCGTATCCGCAAGCAATTGCAGGACGATGCCGGTGGCTACGGCAAGCAGCAGACCATTGCCATCTTCGGTAAGCCCGGCAGCGAGAAGTTTGAACTCGTGATGACCGGACGACATCTGACGATTCGTTGCGATGGCAATACGACCGAGCACGTTGCGTTTGGCGGGCCGATTTTCTACGGACACGCAGCCTCGGGGTTCACGGAACAAGTCAACCATCCAGGCAACGTCTTTTGGCCGCAAGCTCTCAAGGCGAACGAACTGTTCAAGATTCTCGATGGCAAGCAGCGCGAGGCCGCCTTGATCGAGAAGATGCCCAACGAAAGTGCGGTTGCGTTTCAGGAGAAGGGAAAGATCCCCGGATTGCCTGCTTCGGAGTTGAGCAAGGATCAGCGCGAGCATTTGCAGAGCGTGTTGAACTTGCTGGTCGATCCGTACCGGTTGCCGGATCAGCAGGAAGTGACGAAGTGCTTGACGGCACAAGGCGGTTTGGAGCAATGTCGCTTGGCGTTCTATCGTGAAGGCGACTTGGGGAACGATGGAGTCTGGGACAACTGGCGTTTGGAAGGTCCGTCGTTCGTGTGGCATTTCCGTGGGACACCTCATGTGCATGTTTGGGTCAATGTGGCTGACGATCCGTCAGTCCTGACGAATGCTCGCGGCTAGTGCGTCTGCCGTTGGTCGTGCATCCTGAGCCTTTCTTCTCTGTGAATTGATTCGTTCTGTCATCTCTTGAAAAGTGTCTGTTCGACAGTCACCTCGTTCGTCGGATCGTTTCAGCAAATCGTTTCTGTTGGCAATTCGTTGTGATTGTGTCTCGGAATCTGCGGCTGCATTTTTGGTTAGTCCCATTGTTTTTAATTAGCGAGGCTTATCTTGAGTCGTTCATTTCCCGCCGCTCGTCAGAGAAAACAAGTTCGTCAGCCCAAGGTTGTGCAGAGGAATTCGGAGCTACTGAATCACGGTCCAACACTTTCACTCAATCAAGCGTCGACCTTGCGCTGGTCGTTTGAAGAGGACGTGTTGCGGTATCGGTTGGCCGGGATCGACACGATGGGGGTCTGGCTACCGAAGCTATTGGAATACGGCGAAGACCGCGGGCTGGAGTGGTTGTGCGAAAACGGGATGTCAGTCTCGACATTGTCATACGCAGGTGGATTCACGGGTGCGTTCGGGCACGAGCTGGATGACGTCCTGGAGGAAACGCTGGATTTGATTCATCTGGCGGGGATGTTGCGGGCGAGATCTTTGGTGGTTGTGACCGGGCCGATCAACAATCACATCACGAAACATGCGACGCGGTTGGTGGTCGACTCACTGAAACAACTGGCGGACGAAGCAGCGGACAACGATGTGACGCTGTCATTGATGCCGATGCGGAAAGTGTTTTGCCGAGATTGGACGTTTTTGCACGGTCTGGATGAAACGCTGGCGATCCTCGACCGAGTGAACCATCCAGCAGTGCAGTTGGCGTTCGACGTTTACCACATTTGGCCGGAGAAGGGACTGCTGCAACGGCTGCCGGAATTGGTATCTCGAATCGGTGTCGTGCAGGTCAGCGATGCTTCTCCTGCGGGAACGAGCGAGTATGACCGCGTTTTGCCGGGTGAGGGGATTCTGCCGGTGGCCGGAATTCTGAAGGGACTGATCGACGTTGGGTATCGCGGTTGCGTGGATTATCAAATCTGGTCCGAGCCGCTCTGGCAGTCTGTGAACCAAGATTGGTTGCAGCATTGCCGACAGAATTTCGCCGACATGTGCCCTGTGAGCCGTTGAATTGGTCCTGGCGATCGGCCGAATAGCCGCGTGAATCTCCTGTGCTGTCGCGATAGCATGCCCCCTCCGGTTTTGGAGTTGAGGGCTGGGACATGCATGATTGGATGTCGCTGGAAGAACTCGCGCAGTTTCTGGGGCGGGATCGTCGCGAGATCGAAAAGCTCGTGCAGCGTGGCCGCATTCCGGGCCGGAAGTTGCAAGCGGAGTGGCAGTTTCATCCCGCCGAAGTCACGTATTGGCTCGAGCAGGAAATGCGTGAGTATTCCGGCGACGAATTGCACGGCCTCGAGCGCGCGCATCAAGATTCCGAAGCAGACATTCGCTGTCCCGTACGGAGTTTGTTGCATTCAGACACTGTGCAAGTGCCGCTGGAGGCACGCACAAAACGGTCGGTTCTGGAGTGCTTGATCGAAGTTGCCGGACGCACCTGGCAAATTTGGCAACCCGCTGAAGTCTTGCAAGCGGTGCAGCAGCGCGAGGAGGTGATGTCCACCGGCTTCGAGTCGGGCGTCGCGATCCCGCATCCGCGCAATCCTTTGCCGGAGGCATACGGTCAATCGGTCATCGCGTTTGGCCGGACTTTTTCCGGCATCCCGTTCGGCGCACCGAAGCGGCAGTTGAGCGATTTGTTTTTCTTGGTGCTGTGTCGCGATTCGCGCACGCATCTGCATGTGCTCTCGCGGCTGGGGAGGATTATTCAACTCCCTGGATTCCTGGACGAACTACGATCTGCGGATGATGCACTGACGGCCTACGAAATTGTATGCTCGGCGGACGAAACGCTGAGCTCCTCGTAGAAAGGTGTTGAATGATCAGCGAGCGGCGCGCTAAATCGCCGAGTTGGTCGAGGCGCAAGCCGCTTGAATTTCGATGTGCAACTGCTGCAATTCCTCGGAGAGTTGCGACTCGATCAATTCGTGGTCCGAGTGGGGTTCATTCATGCCGCCCTTTTGAGCCGCGAGTTCGCTTTCGGATTGCAGTGTGCGAAGCGACGTGAGGTACTGGTTGAAGGTGGTTTGCAGATCATACAGCAGGTCTTTGTTGCGGCGCCGAACTTCCGGGATGGCCTCTCCCGCAGTGAGGCTTTCCAACGTGCGTTGAAAACGGACGAGTGGTCCGACGACTCGGTGGCTGAACTTCAGCAGATCCCACAAGACGATCGGCAGAATCGCGAAGGCGCAAAACCACAGCGAGTGGTGCTCGTGCACGAATTGGCAAAGAATTCGAGTATTAGCGATGTGTTGTGCGGTGCTTTCCATTTGTTGAGATTACATCTAGCATGACGCTGTCACATCCGCTGGGTCCGTTTGGGAATTATTGCCCGCCATGAGCAGCGTTCCGGAGTCCTCCGAAGTTCTCGACGGCGCCCCAGCCGAGGTCGAATGTTGTGGTGGCGAGTCGCATTGTGCGGGTGAATTTCCAGGATCGAATCTGCTGTCCGGGATGCTGCCGCGCGAGGGTTGTCCGCCGCCGTTGCAGTGGCAACAGGTGCTCGCTGCGTTTCGAGAACAGAGCTCTGCGTGGCACACGGACACGAGCGCCGGGCGGCTCGCCGGCCGTGTTTGGGGTGAGGGGCCGACTTTGGTGATGTTCAATGGGCTGGGCGGCTCGCATGAGTTGTTCGCGTTGTGCGTCTATCTGCTGAAGGCGAATTGCCGTTGCGTGCTGCTCGACTATCCGACTGGCCGGCGTGCATCGTGGCCGCGATTGAGCGAAGCGATCGCGGAAGTCGTCCAAGAGTTCGCTGGCTCAGAAGGCTGTCACTTGTTTGGGACGTCGTTCGGTTCCGCGCTTGCGCTGGAGACGGCACTCCGGCTCGGTTCGCAAGTCCGCAGCTTGACGTTGCACGCGGCGTTCGCACACTTGCCGTTGACGGTATTTGAACGCGCTGCCGCAAGCGTCCTGCGCTGGATGCCGGGGCAAGTGCAATCAATGCCAATGTGGCGAGGGTTGCAAGAGCGCGGACATCGGCTGTGGTTTCCGGCAATCGATTCGACGCGGTGGTTGTTCTATCGCGACAATGCGGGTCAGTCGCCGGTGGCTGAGTTGGCTCGGCGATTCGGAATGCTCCGCCGCTTCGATGCGCGATCGCGACTGACGCAACTGGCGACACCGACGTTGTTGTTGCAGGTCGAGGGTGAGGGGGAGACGCAGGCTCGTTGTCGCGACGAGCTGGCTGCGTTGTTGCCGAATGTTCGAACTGAGTTCCTGCACTCGACCGGTTTGTTGGCTTTTCTTACTCACCCGCATCGGTTGGCGAAATTGATTCGAGAGTTTGTGTGTCCGATACCCACAATGTCGAGTTGAGGCTAGAAATGTCTGTGATGTTTCCCGAAGCACTCGATGTCATCGCAGTCGGTGCGCACCCTGACGATGTGGAGATCGCGTGTGGTGGGACATTGGCCAAACTCGCACGTCAAAGATATCGCGTCGGGATTGTCGATTTGACCGATGGCGAGCCGACTCCCGGCAGTCCCGGTCCGGAAGTTCGACTTGCCGAAGCGGCCGAGGCGGCGAAGATCTTGGGCGTGACGATGCGAGAGACTTTGACGCTGCCCAACCGGAGGCTGTTCGATTCGTTCGAGTCGCGCGTGATGTTGGCAACTCTGTTCCGCAAATATCGGCCAAGCGTCGTGCTCGGCATACTCGACAAGACTCCCTTGGCTTCGCCAGATCATTGGCAAGCAATGCAGATCACGGATGCCGCCGTGTTCTATTCGCGATTATCAAAGTGGGACGAGCACTTTTCCGGCTGGCCGCCGCACGGCATCCGCAAACAAGTGTGGTATCCTCTGGGATTAAGGCAGTTGACGCGGAGCGAACATGGCGGCAGCGGATTCGTGGTCGATATTTCCGAGACGTTGGAGCTTAAACTCGCGGCGATCCGTGCCTATAAATCTCAGTTTCCGCCGGCCAAGGAGAATGTCTTTCGGGTGGTGGAAAGCCAGAATCGGTTGTTTGGTGAAAGTGCTGGCTTCGAAGCAGGTGAGTACTTTGTCAGTGCCTCGACATTGGGTGTTCAAGATTTGGTGAAGACGGTGTTGGGATAGCCTTCGCCCTTTGCGAAGGCAGGTTACTTTTCGACTGGTCACGGCGATGGTTCAAGTGCGTTGGGGAAGCCTGAGCATCAAAGGGAACTTCCGCGAGAACAACGAAGACTCATTCGTTGTCGATCCTCGCGGCAGATTCTTCATCGTCGCCGACGGCATGGGAGGACAGAATGCCGGTGAGAAAGCCAGCGCGCTGGCGGTCGACATCATCCCTGATCGGTTGGAACAGACCATCGACTTCGACGAAGCCACGCCGACCGAAGTCCTTAAGCGTCTTGACGAAGCGGTTGCGTTCGCCAACGGCGAGATCATGGCGCTGTCCAGTCTCGATTCCGAATGCCTCAACATGGGGACGACGCTGGCGTTCATGCTGGTCGTTGGCGGCAAGTTGTACGTCGGCGGAGTCGGAGACAGCCGCGTGTACCGCCTGCGAGGCATGCAACTCGAACAAATCACCAAAGACCATTCGCTGACACAAGCGCTGCTGGATGCGGGAACGATCACGGCGGAAGAGGCGAAAACGCACCGTTACAAAAATGTACTGTACCGCTACCTGGGTACAAAAGAGGGTGGCATCGGTACCGAAGCGAAAGTGCTCGATGTTCAGGCAGGTGATCGGTTCATGCTGTGTTCGGACGGCGTGACCGACGGTATCAAGAACAGTCTCAGTCTGATCATTCCGTTGATGCAACAAGACGACCTGAATGCCGCCGCTGCTGCAATTGTCAAAGCGGCAGAGGATGGAGGCAGCAAAGACAACATCACTTGTGTGTTGGTGCATTGCGTTTGAGCCATCGCTCCGCTCGACGGCGAGGGTGCTTGGCGTTGATCCACGGCTCGGACGGTCTTACCGGTTTGACCGTTGCCACGACACGGAAGCTTTTGGCTGGCGTAGCAAAGTCCAAATCGGGAAAAACTCGGCTGGGACGAGTCATCGAACCCCGTCAGCTGTCGCCGCAGTTTGTGTTTTTCTCCAGCGTCCACCATTTCGCTGGACCGCAGACGCCATGTTGCATTCCGGCAACGCCGCAGTCGCAGCACCACTAAGTGGTCCACCCGTCACGGAAAAATCTTCACGAATTTTGCGTCGTGAGTTTCCATCGGCCAATCCGCAGCTACACTTGGCAACATATGGCGATTGTGAGGATCGGGCAAATTGAAGGTCAGTCGTCCGTTCCGCCCCGATCATCGCAGAAACGGCACGATCCGGGATGTCCCCGAAGAAGTGCTTCGCAAAGCTTCCTAAGTCTGAGCGAGAAGGTGAGCTTATGAAATCCTCTGATTGGCGACGTGGTTGGTTGGGTCTCGCTGGCTTGCTGCTGGCGATGATCGTCACGGCAGGTGATGTGCGAGCGCAGGCACCACCTGCAAAAACCAACTCCGACGGTGTCCCGATGGTCGCGCCGGCTCCTCCGGATTTTCCTCCGGCGGCTGATGTGCTGAAGGACTTCAGAAAAGTTGCGCCACCCGAAGGCGAGTCGGCTCTGTACGGCTTGTACGTCCGCGCGAAAGACGGTCGTGTGCTGGCCGAAATGCCGCGCGACTATTTGCAGCAGAAGTATTTCATGGCGATGACCGTCGCCAGCGGTGCTCAATTCGCCGGCCTTCAGGCTGGCGACCGCGTCGTCTACTGGCGGCGCTACGACAAGCGACTCGCGTTGATGGACCCGAACATCGACATTCGATCGGGCGGTGATCCGGAATCGCAAAGCTCCGTCAACCGGCTCTTCACCGACAAGCTGCTGACCGAAGTTCCGATCGTCACGATGAGTCCTGAAGGATTGCCGATCATCGACCTCAATCAACTGCTGATCGGTCAGTCGAGCCTGTTCTTCGGCGGCGGACGCAGCGGAGCCTCCGGCATTCGCAATCCGAACATCGTCACGGTCAAGAAGGCCAAGGTCTTCTCCAAAAACGTGGAGATCGCGTTTGAGGTTCCCGGCGGAAGTGGTCAATTGCAGACGCTTCATTATTCGATCAGTGAGATCACGCCGAACTCGAAGTATCAGCCGCGCAAGGCCGACGAACGGATCGGCTACTTCACAACCGGCTACAGCGACTATGGCAAGTACGTCACCGACGACACGCGCGTCCGCTACATCAACCGCTGGCATCTGGAAAAACGCGATCCGTCGCTGAAGCTCAGCCCGCCGGTGCGTCCGATCACGTTCGTCATCGAGCACACGACCCCGGTGCGTTATCGCCGCTGGGTCCGAGAAGGGACGTTGTATTGGAACAAGGCTTACGAGAAGGTCGGCATTGTCGGCGCGATCGAGGTCTTGCAGCAGGATGCTCAGACTGGCGCGTACATGGACAAAGACCCGGAAGACGTGCGTTGGAATTTCATCCGTTGGCTGAACAACAACGTCGGCACCGCGATCGGACCCAGCCGCGTCAATCCGTGGACGGGCGAAATTCTTGATGCCGACATCGTGCTCACCGATGGCTGGATTCGGCATTTCAACCGACAGTTCAATGACGTGCTGCCGGCTCTGGCGATGGAGGGCTTCGATCCCGACACGTTCGCCTGGCTCGCGAAACATCCGAATTGGGATCCGCGAGTTCGACTGGCTCCGCCGTCACAGCGGATTCAAATGGCGCAGCAAATTCAACGCGATGCCGCGACACCGTTCGCGGGGCATCCACTGACCTCGAACCGCACGGCACTCTTCGGTGACGATCCATTTGATGGACTGCTCGGCCGCACCAGCCAAGTCAACGGCATGTGCATGGCCGGTCAAGGCAAGATGTTGGACCTCGCGATGGCTCGCATGACTTTTGAGATGGCCGAACTCGGTGGCATCAACGATCAGCAACCGGCCGCGCCGGGTGCTCCGGCTGCTCCCGAAGAGCCGAAGCTCGACGGAATGCCGGAATCGTTTATCGGGCCGCTGTTGGCGGAATTGGTGGCTCACGAAGTCGGACACACGCTCGGCCTGCGGCACAACTTCAAAGCGTCGAGCGCCTACACGCTCGCCCAAATCAACAGTGACGAGATCAAGGGCAAGAAGCCACTGGCCGGCTCGGTCATGGATTATTTGCCGATCAACATGCACGTCCCAGCCGATCCGAATAACAAGGCTCAGGGAGACTGGTCGATGACGGGCGTGGGCCCGTACGACATGTGGGCGATCGAGTACGGCTACACGCTCGCGACCGACCTCAAGCCGATCCTCGACCGGGTCGCCGAGCCGGAGTTGGCCTACGCGACCGACGAGGACACGATGGGGCCGGACCCGCTCGCTCGCCGGTACGACTTCAGCAAGAACCCGCTCGACTACGCTCAAAATCAGGGTCGCTTGATCAAGAAGAACCGCGAAAAGATTCTCGACAAGTTCGTCAAAGACGGGCAGTCTTGGGCCAAGGCGCGGCAAGGCTACGAGCTGACTTTCAC
Organism: Candidatus Kuenenia stuttgartensis; assembly: GCA_945906725.1. Classification (GTDB taxonomy): domain Bacteria; phylum Planctomycetota; class Planctomycetia; order Planctomycetales; family Planctomycetaceae; genus SXKJ01. Next base: position 15,673 of record CAMDRI010000085.1, read on the forward strand.
CATGCAGATGTCAACGGTCGGCATGATGGCCAACTGGTTGGGCGGTGCCTTCGTCAATCGCGACAAGAAGGGGGACAAGAACGGTCGTGCTCCGATCGAACCAGTCCCGGCCGCGATGCAGCGTGAGGCTCTGAAGTTCACGATCGAGAACACGTTCGAGGACAGCGCGTTCGGCCTGACTCCGGCCCTGCTGGCTCGCATGACGAAGGACAAGTGGATCGACGGCGACAGCTTTGACAGTTCTGACGTGACTTGGCCGATCAACGACAAGATCGCCGGCTTCCAAACTTCGATCATGTCGTCGCTGTTGCGGCCGTCGACGCTGCGTCGCATCTACGACAACGAATTGACCATCCCACCCGATCAAGACGCCGTCACGCTGCCAGAAGTCCTGTCGGCGATCACGGCCAATGTCTGGCGAGAAACCGACAAGAACCCGGACAAGCCGCATACGCCGAGAGTCCCGATGGTCAGCAGCCTGCGCCGCAACTTGCAGCAAGAGCATCTCGACCGTCTGATCGAACTGACTCTGCCGCCGAAATTCATCGACACCGAGGCCAGCAAGCCCATCGCCAACCTGGCACTAGTGGAAGTGAAAAAAGTTCAGGCGAACGTCGAACGGATTCTCAAGGAAGCTCCCGGCAACCTGGACCCGTACACGTCGGCTCACCTGCAGAAGGTGCAGACGCAAATCATCAAGGCCCTCAGCGCCGAGTACATTTATAACGTGAACTCGATCAGCGCTGGCGGTGGTGACGGATTCTTCCTGCTGTTACAGCCGACGGCGGAGACTCGCGAATCGTCGGCATCAGTCATCGATCCGGCCTACGTCCCCGGTCCAGTCAAACCGGAAAGCGAAGAAAAGAAGTAGCCGTCGCCTGCGTTGGTTTCACTTCAGAGCCGGACGAGATTTCGTCCGGCTCTTTTTTTGCGCTGCCATATTCTGGCAAACGGGGCTTTGTCAGCCCGGGCGTACAACTCTCTACCGGGGCAGACGCCGGCCCGCTCGCCTGTCTCACGCGTGGTTTAGTTCCCACGCGAGACTGACAGAGTTGGTCTCACCAACGACGGCAGGTGGACATCACGAAACGCGGCGAACTCGCGGTCGCAGATCTGCTGAGCGGTCATTGTCGCCGCACCGAAACGAATGGCTTGCTGAATTTGTGCGTCGCCTGCGACTCCGAACTGCCGAATCAGATCAAGCACCTTCTTCACCTGCGGATCATCCTGAATCCGCTTCTCGATATCCGGCCGCGCCTGTTTCGCATCCGCACGCTCGGTGTGTTGAAAGACCGACCGCCAGGAACCGTCTGCCAGACGAGCGACGAATTGCGTGGTGACGGTCGATTCCTGTCGCTCAATCGCCAAGTCCAGTCGTGTCACGCGGAAGCCGTTTCGTTTTTCCGATTCGGCCGTCTGAATCGCCTTCGTCAGCGACTCGGATTTCGTGGCGTTGTCCTGACCGTTCTTCGCGGGACGCTCGCCGAGCAAATCGCCGAATTGCGATTGCAGTTGCTGTCGCAGCAACTCGACAAGCAGTTGGCCGACGTCCGCCGGGGCTTCTTTTCCCACACGAGCCAGCACGTCGCCGGTCCCCTGAAAATCGAGCCGCAGCCCCAACGCGTAATCCACCAACGCTCGTCGAGCAGCCCACTCATTGTCGGTCTGTTCGCGAGCGGGCAATCGTTCGATGAACGCCAGTGGCCAGCCGACCGGAGACACGTTGCGCGATTTCAAATCGCGAGACAGCTCCTCCCCCGAACGAGCTTCCGCGCGGTCGAGACCCTCCGCCCATGCCCACGTCAGCAATTGCCGATGCTCCAGCGTGGCGGCATCCACTCGTGCGACGTCCTTCATCGGCAGGGTCAACCACAAAAAGTCTGGATCAAACTTGTCGACATTCGCCAACTCGGCCTGCACGTCTTCCAACTGCTGTTTGAGAAAAGCCGAGACCGCCGCATCGCCGGCTGGTGGCAGTTCGGCTTTCAGCCGCCGTACGGCTTGCTCAAGTCCCGTCTTGTTGTTGGCGACGGTCTGAACTCGAGACGTTTGATGCAATTTCGTGTTCGTCACCGACAACCACTTCGCCGAAACCAGCAGCGTGACCGACTTATCGGAATTCTCGAGCAGAACGCCGCGCAATTTGGAACCGTTCCGTAACGTGACGTGGTCGCCTACCGTCCGATCCGCCGCGTCTGCCGTGGCTGCGAACGTGACGAGCACCGCCGCGATTCGCAGCCAATGTCGGCAACTCATTCTTGGAACTGGCATGCTTCACGACCTTTCCTCGACGGCCCGCGTCTGTGATTGCAACCGAGGGACGCCTTTGCTGCAATCCCGCCGGCACAATTTGCCGCCACAACCTCAATAAAGATCCTCATGCACTACGAAACCATCATCGGTCTGGAAGTCCACGTCCAATTGCAGACGCAGACGAAAATCTTTTGCGGCTGCTCGTCGGCGTTCAATCCAGACAACCCGAATACACAGACCTGTCCCGTGTGTCTTGGTCTGCCCGGGTCACTGCCGGTGATGAACCGGACTGCGTTCCGGCTCTCCTTGAAGACCGCATTGGCCCTGAACTGCGACATCGCCCGATTCACGAAATGGGACCGCAAGCAATACTACTACCCCGACCTGCCGAAGGGCTATCAGATCAGCCAGTACGACTTGCCGTTCAGCAGCCACGGCTTCGTCGAAATCGACACCGACATCGAGAAAGGCGAAACGAAGAAAGTTCGTCTGATTCGTGCTCATCTGGAAGAGGACGCCGGCAAGAATATGCACGACGAATCTGGCCGAGGACAGGACAGCCACGTCGATCTGAACCGCGCGGGGACACCGCTCTTGGAAATCGTCAGCGAACCGGACCTGCGGTCGGCGGCTGAGGCGAAGAGATACCTCGAAGAGTTGAAGCTGTTGCTGACGTACATCGGCGTCTCCGACTGCAACATGCAGGAGGGTTCGCTGCGCTGCGATGCGAACGTCAATCTGTGGGTTCACGGCGACGACGGCCAGAAGATCCCGACGCCGATCGTCGAGATCAAAAATCTCAACAGCTTCCGCGGCGTCGAGCAGGCGATTGGATTCGAGGTCGCTCGGCAGATCACAGAATGGGAGCGGACTCACGCGAAGCTCGGCGACGTTGCCAAACAGACGCGCGGCTGGGATGCAAATCGAGGCGAGACGTTCGCCCAGCGCGGCAAGGAAGAAGCCAGCGACTATCGCTACTTCCCCGATCCCGATCTGACTCCCGTGACCGTCAGCGACGAGTTCTTCGCCGAGGTCAAAGCCGAGTTGTGCGAACTTCCGGCCTCGCGTCGTCGCCGCTATCGAGTGGATCTTGGTTTGTCCCACTACGACGCGGATGTCATTGTCTCGCAAGGCGATCACTTCACCGGCTATTTCGAGCAAGTCGCGAAGCTCTGCGGCGACGGCAAGCAAGCGGCCAACTGGCTCACACAGGATGTGCAACGCGAACTCAACGGCAGATCGCTCAGTATCGACGCCTTTCCGGTTCGCCCCGAAGTGCTGGGTGATCTGTTGCAGCGAGTCACCGCGAATCAGCTCACGGTGAAAAGTGCCCGCGAGGTCTTCGAAGCGTTGCTGGCCGACCACGACGCTGCTCACGAAGAGGGCAGGGGGGCCGACCTCGGCACCGCTCGCGCCGAGCAGATTATCGCCGAGCGTGGTCTCGCCGTTGTGACTGATACGAGTGCCATTTCGAAAGTCATCGCTGACGTGATTGCTCGCAACCCGAAGCCAGTTGCTGATTTCAAGTCGGGCAAACAAGCCGCCGCTGGTTCGCTGATTGGCCAGATCATGAAGGATCTCAAAGGAGCCGACGCGAAAGTCGTGAGGCAGATGCTGATCGACGAACTGAGCAAGCCGTAAGCGTGGCCGACGCGTCTCGCGTCGGACGAATTCAATGCTCCTCCGCCACAATCAGTGAGCCAACCATCCTCAATGGGGACGACCGCCATGAATCGACTCTGCCTGTTCTGCGTCGCTTGTTCGATCATGCTTGCGGCGCAACGTCCTGTAATCTCCTTCGAGAGCCTCGACCTCAAGGCAGAATTGGCAAAGCCGATCATTACTCCGCAGACGTCATTGGAAGAGATTCAGGTGTTTCTCGAACGTCGCATCCCGCAACTTCCAGAAGTGAAGACGACCAAGGACTGGGACGCCCTGGCCGCGAAGTGGCGGCAGGAAGTGCTCGACAAAGTCGTCTTTCGCGGCGAGGCGGCGAAGTGGCGAGATCATCCCCTGGCGGTCGAGTATGTAGGCGAACCGTTGCGCGGGCCGGGGTACGTCGTGAAGAAACTGCGGTACGAGTGCTTGCCGGGAATGTGGATTCCGGCGCTGTTGTACATCCCGGACAAACTAGCCGACGACAAGGCCGCGAAAGTTCCGGTCGTACTCAACGTCAACGGGCATGACAAAGACGGCAAGGCAGCGGAATACAAGCAGATTCGCTGCATCAATCTCGTGAAGCGTGGCATGATGGTGCTCAACCCGGAGTGGTTCGGCATGGGGCAATTCAAGCAGGACGGCTTCAATCACAACAAGATGAATCAGCTCGACTTGTGTGGCAGCAGCGGCATCGCTCCGTTTTATTTGACAATGTCGAAGGGACTCGACCTGCTGCTGAAGCTTCCGAATGCCGACTCGTACCGAGTTGCCGTCTCCGGCCTGTCGGGAGGCGGATGGCAGACGATCTTCATCAGTGGGCTCGACCCGCGCGTGACGTTTGCGAATCCGGTGGCCGGTTATTCGAGCTATCTCACGCGAGTCCGCAGCAACACGGACCTCGGCGACTCCGAGCAGACGCCGTGCGACCTGGGCAAGTACGTCGATTACATGCACCTGACGGCGATGCGAGCTCCGCGAGCGACTCTGTTGACGTTCAACGCGCACGACAACTGCTGCTTCGCTGCTGGTCACGCACTGCCGCCGCTGCTTGCCGGTTGCCGGCCGATCTACTCGCTGTTCGGCGAGACGGACCGGCTGGTCACCCACGTCAATCACGTCCCCGGCGATCACAACTTCGGCCAGGACAACCGCGAAGCGTTTTACCGCGCGATTGGAACATTCTTCTACGACGGATCGAAAGACTTCGACGCGAAAGAAATTGAGTGCGCGGCAGGCGAGGTCAAGAAGCTCGATGAGTTGCTCGTCAGCGTTCCCGACGACAACGTGACCTTCACGTCGTTGGCGAAATCGTTGGCCGAGACATTACCGCGTTCCGACAAAGCGCCGGCGAACAAGTCGGCGAAGCAGGATTGGCAATTCAAACGACGCAAGTTGCTCGCGGAACTTGTGGCCGCGAGGCACTTCGAGGTGGATGCCGAGGAGGTGCCGTTGTCAGAGACAACGGATGCGAAGGAGGGCCGCACGCAGATTCAGCGCTGGCGATTGCACCTGAGCAACACTTGGACGGTCCCCGTTGTGGAACTGACTCGTGGCGAATCGCAAGGGACGACGGTGGTCGTCGCCGATGCCGGCCGAGGGGCCGTCGCCGACGACATCGAAACGCTGTTGGCCGCCGGTCAGCGAGTGCTCGCGGTCGATCCGCTGTTCTTTGGCGAATCCAAAATCGTTGCCCGCGACTGGCTGTGGGGCTTGATGCTCGACACAGTCGGTGATCGCCCGCTGGGAGTCCTCGCCAGCCAACTCGCCGCGATCGCTCGGCACGCTCATGACACTGACCGCTCTGGCCGCACCGTGTCGCTGCACTCGATCGGCCCGCGATCAGGACTGTTTACGCTCGTCGCCGCCGCGCTCGAACCGCAAGCCATTGGGCAAGTCGCCCAACGGGACGCGATGACCAGCCTGAAGCAGCACGTCATCGAAGCCAGTCGGGGAGTCAACGAGGCACCGGAACTTTTCTGCTTCGGGCTGCTCGAACACTTTGACGTCCCGCAGTTGAAGGAGCTGGTGGCTCCACGAAAGATCGAAACGAAATAACAGACGCAGCGCCCCCATCGAGCTTGCCTTGGTGGCTCGCGGGCCTTTGCACTACGCGAAGCGGTTCAAGTGAAAGAGGTCGTAGTGCAGAAGCCTAAAAACCACCGAGGCAAGCTCGGAGTGGTTCGGGATATCGCGTGACTGAGGTCTCATTCTTTTCTTGATGCTTAGTTCATACGAGAGGCTTCTGATGTTTCACCGACTGATGATTGCCGGACTGTTCTTGGGGTGGTTGTTGCCTGTGGTGTCGTCAGCGTCGCAAGCCGCCGACCGTCCACCGAACGTTGTGCTGATCTACGCCGATGATCTCGGCTACGGCGATCTCGGCTGCTACGGAGCGAAAGGCTGGAAGACGCCGCATCTCGACAAGCTGGCGGCGGACGGCGTGCGGTTCACCGATTTCTACGTCGCTCAGGCGGTCTGTTCGGCATCGCGCACGGCGTTGCTGACGGGGTGCTATCCGAATCGAGTCGGCATCCTCGGCGCGCTGGGCCCGCAGAGCAAGAACGGGATTCACGACGACGAGACGACGATCGCCGAAGTGCTCAAGCCACGCGGTTACGCGACCGCGATCTATGGCAAGTGGCACCTCGGACATCATCCGCGCTTCCTGCCGGTGCGACACGGGTTCGATGAGTACTTTGGTTTGCCGTACTCGAACGACATGTGGCCATACCATCCCGGCGTCGCGAACTTGCCGCTGGAGGAGCGACTCAAGCGCTGGCCGCATCTGCCGCTGATCGAAGGGGACAAGATCATCAACCCGCAGGTCACGGCCGAGGATCAACCGAACCTCACGACGTGGTACACCGAGCGAGCGGTGAGTTTCATCGAATCGCACAGGAAGGAACCGTTCTTCGTTTATGTCCCGCACTCAATGCCGCATGTGCCGCTGTTCGTTTCGGACAAGCAGCGAGGCAAGTCGGAGCAAGGTTTGTACGGCGACGTGATCCAAGAGATCGACTGGTCCGTCGGCCAGATCGCCGCGACGCTCGACCGGTTGAGCCTGACGGACGACACGCTGGTGATCTTCGCGAGCGACAACGGCCCGTGGCTGACCTACGGCAATCACGCCGGCTCGTCCGGCGGCCTGCGCGAAGGCAAAGGAACCTCCTGGGACGGTGGAGTCCGCGTTCCGTGCGTCATGCGCTGGCCAGCCAAAATTCCGGCTGGCTCTGTCTGCTGCGAACCGGCCATGACGATCGACATCCTGCCGACACTCGCGAAGCTGAGCGGCGCGGAGTTGCCGAAGCGTCCGATCGACGGCCTCGACATCTGGCCGCTGATCTCCGGCCAACCCAACGCGAAGTCGCCGCACGAAGCGTTCTACTTCTACTGGGGCCAACACCTGCAAGCCGTCCGCAGCGGAAACTGGAAACTGCACTTCCCGCACGACTACATCTCAACGACTTCTGAGAACGTCGGCGGAGAATCACGCCCCGGAAAACCGGCTCAGAAGAAACTCGACCTCGCGCTGTTCGATCTCGAAGCCGACCGCAACGAAACCACCAACGTTGCCGATCAACATGCCGACGTCGTGGCGCGACTGACCACTCTCGCCGACAAAGCCCGCGCGGACCTGGGCGACTCGGCGACGAAACAAACTGGTTCCGGCATCAGGAAGGCTGGGATGATCGAGTGACCTGCTTCGTAGACCGGATGCGTACGTCCGATCGCGCCCAGCGGAGAAATAAAAACCGAATCGCCTGTGTTGCCGTGGTGGCATTTGCAGTTCCGCGCCAAAGGGGCAGCCATAAGCCAGCCCAGGGCAACGCCCTGGGGACCGATTTCATGGAACGGACAAAGCCCTGAAAGGGCGACACAAAGAATTCGTTTTGAGAGTGTCGCCCTTTCAGGGCTTCACACATTTTGGGATTCGCGAACCCAGGGCGTCGCTCCCGTTGGTCGCTTGCCCGAGGCTGGCTTATGGCTGCCCCTTTGGGGCGAAAGCGCATTCCAACACTCGGGATCAGAATGCCGCGGCTTATCGGCTGACTTCGGCTCGTTAGAATCCTGCCGATGGCGAGAATGCGATGTGAAGATCAAACGACGCAAGGTCGAACAATGAGCACGACAGAAAGCATCGCGGATCTGCCGAAGCTCTCGTCTCGTGAGCGACGACGAATTCTGAATCGTCTTTTGGAACTCGACGACTGAGCAGAGATGATCGAGGAACAGCCCCAGTCCTCACCAACGTTCGGGGAAATGTTGCTTCGTCATGCGGGCAATGCAGTGGGACTGCCTGAAGACTGGACCTGCCCAAGGATTGCGTGCGCTGGGTTAAGAGTGGGACTGATGGTTTGACACGGAACAAGTTCCTGAGAATCAGGCCGCAGGCCTGGGGGTTGGCGGCGGGGGGCATTTTCCGCCGCGCGCAGTCGACTCAATTTTGTCATAG
>CAMDRI010000086.1 GCA_945906725.1 Candidatus Kuenenia stuttgartensis
GGCTATGACATCGGCATCGAGGTCAAGGAGGGCACCGCCATCCTGACCGGTGAAGTGACCGATCCGGCTCAAAAGGACAAGGCCACGCAAGTCGCTTCGAGAGCGAAGGGCGTGAAAAGAGTCGACAATCGGCTGATCGTCTCACCACCAACAGTGGTTGCGGCGAGGCAAGCGGAGAAGGCTCAACAAGAAATTCAGCAGACTTCCAGCGACGTTCCGCCCACAAATCAAGAGATGGCGGAACGAATCGCCGCCGCGCTTGGCAAAGCCGGGATGAGCGGCTTCGATCTGGAAGTTCGCTTTGAAGACGGCAACGCCTTAATTGGCGGTGCGGTCGCGAACCCCGCTCAGCGAGCGAAGATCACGCAAGTGGTCTCAAATCTGAACGGAATTGAAACCGTGGACAATAAAGTGGTGGTGTCGCCACAAGCGGCTCGTCGTCCCGCAGGTCCGCCGCCGTACGCGACTCAGGCTGCGTACGGTCCCGGCCCGATGCGTGCTCCGATTCATCCGGCTGCGTTCCAACAAGAAGGTGGCCCGATGGGTGCCGAAATGCCAATGCCGCCGATCCCAATGGGTCGGTCGAATGCAGGCCAGGTCTACGACTCACCCAATCTTCCGAACCATGCCTGGCCGACTTACGCCCAGTATCCGAACTCGGCGGCAGTCTCGTACCCGAAAGAGTACAGCGCCAGCGCGTGGCCCTACATCGGTCCGTTTTATCCGTATCCGCAAGTCCCCCTCGGCTGGCGATCAGCTCAGTTGGATTGGGATGACGGCCACTGGAACCTCAACTTCCGGTCACGCACTGAAAAGTGGTGGTGGTTCATCAGCCCGAAGAACTGGTAACAAGCCAACTCGATGCGGTCTGATTCTCCTTTCCTCAAATCTCCGAGCGTGCAGGCGCTCGGAGATTTTTCATTGGAAGAGTTTCAGAAGCATGCACAACCGTCAAAATTGCCAAATTCTTCCAAGTCGGCAGGGTTTAACAGCCGATGAGAGCCACACGTCCCTTCCGATTCCATCCGGGAAAAGGTGTGCCCATGAAACTGATTCGACATCTGGCGTTGCTGGTTTTGCTGGGAGCGATGACGACCGCGTGCAGCGGTTGCCACATCTTTACCAGTGCCATAGGCACCACCGTGACCTTCTGCAAGTTCTGGGTAACGACGCCCCCCATACCGATCCCGGCGTACTTCAGCCAACAGATTGAAGACACCTACTGGGAAGAAGAGCGGTACACGAAAGTGCCGGTCCTTGATCCGGTCGAAGGCGAAAATGCTCCGTTGTTCTGCCTCGATCCGCCGTCGTCTGACGAGATCATGCGATCGCTGCCGGATACCGCGGCGGGTGGTTTGGCCTTCGTCGCCGAGACCTTCCGCAACAACGTCCGCATCGTTGTCGAGTCAATCGTTGACCGTGTCGATGAATGCCGCTTCTATCCGCTGGTCGGCCCGGCTCGGCTGCACCATTGCCATTACAAGTGCACGGTCTACTACGACAAGACGATTCGCTCGACTTGGCCGATCCCGTTCACTCACGATGACGAGTCAATCGAGGTCATGTACATCGACCACGATCACCTGATCCGCTGCTCCGGTCCAGACGCGCCGTAGTCGAGAAGGCAGAAAACAGAAAGCAGGCCTCGACTGGCTAACCAGTCGGGGCCTTTTTCTTTTCACTGCCTTTTGCCTCCTGCCTCCTTCCTCCTAAAGTCTCCGCATGAGCGACGTGATCGTGATTGGTGGCGGATTGGCTGGACTGGCGTCGAGCGTCGCGCTGGCTCAGGCGGGGGTGACGGTCACCTTGTTGGAGTCACGACCGCGACTCGGCGGGCGAGCGAGTTCGCTCGAAGACTCGGCGACCGGCGAGTTGATCGACAATTGCCAGCACGTCGCGATGGGTTGCTGTACCAACTTCCGACACTTTTGCCGAGTGACCGGCCTTGAGGCTGCGTTTCGCCAAGAGCGCGAATTGTTTTTTGTCGCGCCGCCAACAGTCACGACAGGCGATCGTCCGCACGTTTGTCGCTTTTCCGCGATGCCGCTGCCAGCGCCCTTGCATTTGGCGGCGGCGTTTTTGCGGCTGAGTTATCTGTCATGGCGAGAGAAACTGACGTTGGCACGCGGACTCAAGGCTCTCGCGCGCGAGCAGCCAAAAGCCGCGCGGCACAAAAACTTCGGCGACTGGCTGGCCGAGCAACGACAACCAGCCAACGTCATCGAACGTTTTTGGCTGGTCGTACTGGTGAGTGCCCTGAGCGAATCGCTCAATCGCGTTTCAGTCGACGCGGCGAAGAAGGTTTTCGTTGATGGATTTCTCGCGAACCGACACGGCTGGGAGGTTCGCTTGCCGACCGTGCCGCTTGACGAGTTGTACTCCGGACAACTGACTCGATGGTTGACGTCGCACGGCGTTGAAGTGCGATTGAAGTCGGGTGTCGAACGGCTGGCCTTGGAAAACGATCGCGTCGCTGCGGTCGAGCTTCGCAGCGGCGAACGTCTCTCGGCCCAGCAGTTCGTGTTGGCAGTTCCTCAACACCGCGTTTGCTCGTTCTTGCCAGACGCTTGGCATGACAAGCCTCCGTTCAACCGGCTTGACCAACTGCAAACGGCCCCGATTGCCAGCGTGCATTTGTGGTTCGACCGGCCCATCACGGAGTTGCCGCACGCGGTGCTCGTCGGGCGGCTGAGCCAATGGATGTTCAATCGGTCGAGGGCTGAGGGGAAAGAAGCGAGGAGCGAGCGAGCACAGCCGAACTATTTCCAAGTGATCATCAGCAATGCACGTGAAGTGGCGGAGCGTTCGCAGTTGGAGGTCATTGCGGAAGTCGTATCCGAATTGAAAGCGGTCTGGCCCGAAGCGGCCTCGGCCGTGTTGCTGCACTCGCGGATGATCGTCGAGCACAAAGCGGTTTTTTCGCCGTTGCCTGGGTCGGACGAACTGCGACCTGTTCAGCAATCGCCGATGGCCAACTTGCAGCTGGCCGGCGATTGGACTCAGACTGGCTGGCCAGCCACGATGGAAGGGGCCGTGCGCAGCGGATTTCTCGCGGCGGAAAACATCGTGAGAGTATTGGGCCGCGAAGTGAGCTTGCTTCAACCGGACTTGCCGGTCTCGTGGCTGACACGCTGGTGGCTGGGATGACGCGAGCTCGTTCGAAGTGACCGCCTGAGACTGTCGGCGACGGCAGTTGAGTGATTATCGTGTCCCAGCCGCATTCGATGAGCCACATTCTGCGTGCCGCAATCAATTGCTCGATTTCAAAACCGGGATGACAGCAGGAGGTGAGTGATGACTCGCCAACGAAATGTGCTGGTTCAAAGTTCGAGGTTGGTGCGTATTCTGCTGACGGCCAGCGTCATTCTGGTCACGTCCGAGCTGTCGGCGGTGCGAACCGTCGCGGCGGAGACGGTCGAAATCCCCGGCGAGCCAATCAAGATCAAGCCGGGCGATCCTTTGAGCGGACGTGCTCTGGTCCAGAAGCCAGGGCGAATCAATGGCGTGATGAGCTGGACGCTGGAGACGCGACGTCATCGCGGTGCGATGTATCACGTCGCCATCAGCCCCGATGGCAAGACGCTGGCGACGGGCGGACTCGATGGCACGATTCGGCTGTGGGACGTCGAGACCGGCAAGTTCATCAAGTGTCTGCTGGGACACAACAGCTACGTTTACCGATTGGCGTGGTCCCCCGATGGAAACACGCTCGCTTCGGCGGGCGCTCACGACGGAAGTTGCGGGCTGTGGGACGTGAAGACAGGCATCTTGCGACGCGCAATTCGCAGTCCGCATGGAGTCGTCACGTACGTCGCGTGGGCACCGAACGGTCGACAGATCGCGTTCTCCACCGGCAACAGCGGACACATGCTGGTGTACGACGCGGTGCGCGGCGAGTTCATCAACAACGATAAAGAACGCGAGGTCGCGATCGGGGTCGGCATCGTGAGTTTGGATTGGTCTCCCGACAGCCAAGTCGTGGCATTCGTCAGTACCAACACGCCGGTCAGCTTGTGGCAAATGTCGGCCGTGAGACAGAACAAGTTTCTGTTGACCGAGGGAGACATATCTCACGGCTTGGCGTTTTCTCGCGATGGCAAAGAAGTGGCAGTTGCCGGCGCGAAGGGCATCCGCATTTACAACTTCGAGACCGAGATCTTGACTCGCACGATCGAGTCCCCCGCGTACTCGGTGGCCTACTCACCCGATGGCAAGCTGCTCGCGTCGGCTCCGTTGAACGGTATCGTGAAACTTTGGGAGTCCGCGACAGGCAAAGAGGTCAAGACGTTGACTGGCAGCGCGACCTCGTCCCTCTCGTGGTCCGACGACAGCAAGCTGCTGGCAACGACCACGATCACGACGGCGGTCGTGTGGGACGTCGAGTCCGGCACGGCCAAGACCACATTCGACGCCTGCGGCCTGTACCCACCGATCTGGTCGCCTGGCAAGCCCTTCATCAACGGCATCTACACGAACTCTCCATCGATTTGCGATCCAGCTTCGGGAAAGCTGCTGACGAAACTCGAAGGACACACGGCCCCGGTCTACGCGTTCGGCTGGTCGCGCGACGGCAAGATGTTGGCGACCGGATCGGCGGATGCGACCGTGCGACTGTGGGACTCGGCATCTGGCGCACCATTGGCGACCTACAAAGGTCACACGGCGTTGGTACAAGCCGTGACTTGGATGCCCGATGGAAAATCGCTGGCCTCTGCGTCGTACGACAAGACCGTTCGAGTTTGGAAAGCTCCCGACAAAAAGCCCTCCGCCGGGAAGAAGGCTGACGAAGACAAAACTTCCGAAGCGTCCGGCGCTGCCGCGACGTCCGCCGAAACCAAACCAACGAGTGAGTCCGGCAAGAAGGAAACGGTCAAGAAGTCGTTCGGCAAGAAGGACGCAAAAGATCCCAACGATCCGCTGATCCAGGAGTTCAAAGGCCACACGGGACCGGTCACAGTGCTGGCCGCACCGTCGGCGGCGAAGTTGCTGGCATCGGGCAGTTCCGACAAGTCGCTCCGAATTTGGAGTCTGACGTCCAACAAGCCCGCGGCCAACATCGACATCGCGTATCCGGTGCTCGCGGCGGCGTTTTCACCCGATGGCAAAGTCCTCTGCTCCAGCGGCGCCGACGAAGGATTGAACTTCTGGAACCCTGGCACTGGCAAGCTCCTCAAGTCCACCGTCAAAACGAACACGCATTCGACCATCACGGCGTTGGCGTGGTCTCCCAACGGTTCTCTGATCGCGGTGGGGCGTAGCGGCCACTCGTTGCAGTTGTGGGACGTTCAAACGGACAAAGCAGTTCAATCGCTGGTCGCGATGGCTCCAGTGATCTCGGCAACCTGGACTCCAAGCGGACAGACGGTGAGTGCAGGTTGTCAAGACCGCACGGTTCGCTTTTGGAATGTCGCCAAGGGAGAACTCGTCGGCCACTTGATCGCGGAAGAAAACCAAGTCGCCGCCATCTCCGCCGACGGACACTTCAAAGCCGAACCCGGCATCGAAGCGGAACTGTTCTACGTCGCTCAAACCGACAAGTCGCAAGAGACATTGTCGATCTCGGACTTCGTTGCCAAATCCAAATGGAAGAATAATCCCGCGCAAGCAGCCGTCATCGGGAAGTGAAAGTCGTCGACGCAGTTTGCCACCAAAGATCCGCCACGCTCAGCAGCAGCAGACCGACGCCGATCACTGCGTTGACATTGAAGAACGCGACACCGACTCGGCTGAGATCGTCGGGGCGCACGAGCCAATGCTCGTAAACCAGCAGCAGCGTCACGCCGACGATCCCCACTAAGAAGATTGTCCCAAAACCAGCGACGTGCCAAAACGCGAACAGGCTGATCGCGGTCAAAAGGTGACTAATCGCCGCGAGCTTTAATGCTCGCGGGATGCCCCAGCGAGCGGGAATGCTGCGAAGCTGATTCGACTTGTCGAAGTCCGCATCCTGGCAGGCGTACAAGATGTCGAAGCCACCCACCCAGAAGAACACAACCGCAGCGAGGCTCACCGGAATCCACGCGACCTCGCCACGAATCGCAATCCAGGCCGCGATCGGCGAGAGCATCAACGCGGCCGAGAGCCAATAGTGACACCAATTCGTGAACCGTTTGGCGTACGAGTAGCCCAACAGAAACAATAGCACCGGGACCGCCAGCCGGATCGGCCAAAGGTTCGGCAGGAACATCAGCGTCGAGGCGATGAACCCCGCGCTGCATGTGACCGTGAACAGCACGACCGTCGTGCCGCTGAGCAATCCGGCGGGAAGATGCCGAGTCGCCGTGCGCGGATTGGCGGCGTCGAACTTCCAATCGACCAACCGATTGAACGCCATCGCGGCCGAACGTGCGAAGACCATGCACAGCAAAATGCCTGCCAGTTCCCGGCCTGCGAACGGTTCTGCTCGTCCATGCCAAGCTAGGATCGCCGCCAGCAACGCGAACGGCAACGCGAAGACCGTGTGGCTGAAGCGGATCAGTTCCAGGAGATGACGGATTCTTGGGAGCATGTCTCGCAATGGGGATGACAAGGTGAGAGGGGGTGACACGGTGAAAATGTGATTGCGTCGCGTCGCAAAGAGTATGAGGTCACTTTTCAGCACTCCAGGCATCAGGACCGCAATCACGAGCGGTCTACAACCGAGTAACTTGGTGCGAGCGAGGCAATCTGCGCATTCCAGGAGACCTTCGGTCCATCCCGCGGCGGGTCCAGGAGACCCACGCCGAGTGCAGTCACTTACCTTGTCACCGTGTCACTCCCTCACCTTGTCACCGTTTCCTCTGGACCCTTTCCGCCACGCGCTCCTATAACCCCGCCCCCCTCCGGCGGCAGACTTTGCCGCAGGTGTGCCTGTCGATTTTCCACTCGTGATTTGTTCCCACCTTTGATGTCTTTGCCCATCGGGAGTCCCCGTGTCGGGCCAGCGTTCCTCTGACCGCCTGCGATGGTTCGCCGTGTGGTGCGCACTGGGTTTGTGCGTGCTCGGCGTGTTGCTGCGCTCAGAACTGAGCGCGGATAACGACCTCGCCGAAGTGGTTGCCGATGATCCGATTTCGATCTCGGCCGACTATGCGACCGCGGGCAAGACCGATGACGGCCAACGAGTGCTCATCCTGCGAGGTCACTGTCGCTTGCAACAGGCCAGCACGGTGATGACCGCGAGACAAATGGTCGTCTGGCAGACGAGCCAATCGGGAACAGAAACATTGGCGCTGTACTTGGAAGACGATGTGCGCGTCGAACAAGTTGGACAGTCGGATCAACAGCCAAACGCCTTCGTGCAATTGAGCACCCGCGAGAGAGGTGTCACAACGCAGTTCCGCTTCTCGTCCGCCAGCATAAAGATCGACGAAGACGCGGTGTTCAAACGAGCGGCCACGCGTCGGCGGGCCGTGCAACGATCCGCGCTGACCCAAACGCAATTCGTCGTCCCCTCGGTAGAACCAACACTGCCGAGCTTGCGCACGCCTGCCGCTCGCGAAGGGATGCGACACATTCGCGTTTCGCCACGGACCTCGAAAAACTTTCAGCTTGACACCAAGAAATCCGACAACACCGTCCCTCCGGAACAAGTCACAATCCTAACAGGCGGGGTGAATTTGGTGATCGAAGGGGACGAGCGGTTCGACATCATCGATCTCTCGGCCGACCAAGTCGTCATTTGGACCGACACGACCGCTTCCGACGAATTCAATTTTGAAACTCTGCAATCGAAGGACGCGAAGTGTCAAGTTTATCTCGAAGGCAACATCCTGGTTCGGCAGGGAGTCAGCGTGTTGAAAGCCGAGCGGGCGTACTACGACGCTCGGGAAGAGCGCGGATTACTGCTGGATGCCGAGCTGTCCTTCAAGCCGCCGGAGTTGGGTGGGCAGCGGATTCGCGTGCGTGCGGAAAAGATTCGGCAAAGCTCGCGCAGCGAGTTCCACGCGTCGAATGCCTGGACCTCTGGCAGCTCATTTGGGCGGCCTGGTTATCGCATCCAAAGCAGCGACATCTTCGTCGAGCCGTACTTCGCTCAGCCGCTCGATCTGCCGCGGATCGGCAAAGGATTTGATTCAAGCCGCTTCGACCCTGCAACGGGAGCACCGATTTATCGCGAAGTGCCGTACATCACCTCGCTCAACAACACCTTCCTGGTCGATACGCCGTTCGCCAACGACGTACCGATTGGATACGTGCCGTTCGTGGCCGGTCCCGCTGATGTTCCGAGCATTCCGATCCGTCGCTTGGAACTCGATTCGGATCGCGTGTTCGGCGTTCAGCTTCGTACGTCTTGGGATTTATTCTCGCTGATGGGCTCGGAAGAACCTCCGGGAACGAAGTTGAACTTGGACCTCAATTACTTCTCCCAACGTGGCCCTAGCGCCGGCCTGAGCGGCAACTATGTGGCCAACGACCTCTTCGGATTGCCGGGACGTGCGTTTGGCGAGGGGCTGCTGAATTACATTTACGATTCCGGCAAGGACAACCTCGGCTTGGACCGACGCGCGCTCGATGTTCCCCACAACAATCGCGGGCGGCTGACTTGGCAACACATGCAGGATCTGCCCGATGGTTTTTTGCTGCGCGGCGAATTCGGCTACCTCTCGGATCGCAATTATCTGGAGCAGTACTACGAGAACGAATTCGATACCGGCAAGGACATCGAAACGCTCGCCGGATTGCAGCAGCAGCTCGACAACTGGCAGTGGAGCTTGCTCGTCCGACCGCAGCTCTTCAACTTCGAGAACAATACTCAATGGCTGCCGCGCGGCGACTTCACGTTCCTCGGCGAGCCGCTGCTGGGGGGCTGGCTGTCGTGGTCGAGTCACTCGATGGCCGGCTACGCGCAGCTCAATCAAGCGAGCTCGCCGAACATCGTCGGCGATCTTTTCAGTCCCCTGCCCTACTACGGCGACATGAGCGGTGGTCTCGCGATGACACGGCACGAGCTGTCGGCACCGCTCAACTTCGGGCCGTTCAACCTAGTCCCGTACGCCTGGGGCGAGGCCGCCGGGTGGAGCAACAGTTTCACGGGCGACGGCATCGACCGGATCGTCGGCAGCGTCGGAGTGCGCGGCAGCATTCAATTCGCGAAGTACATGCCCTGGGTACAAAGCAGCATCTTCGGCCTCAATGGTTTGGCTCACAAAATGGTCTTCGATCTCGATTGGTCGCTGACCGAATCAAATCGCTCGCTGTCGGACATCCCGCAGTGGAACGAATTCGATGACAACTCGCAGGAACGATTCCGCCAACGGCTGTTGATCAACACCTTTGGCGGCGCTTTGCCGCTGGTCCCGGGTTTCTCGACTTCGCCGTTCGATCCCCGTTCGTTCGCGGTTCGTTCGGGAGCCGGCAGCAGCGTCACTGCTCCGTGGCACGAACTGGTCGATGATCTGCACGTCATTCGGCTCGGCTGGAGAAATCGCTGGCAAACCAAACTTGGCCCGTTGGAGCGTCAGCATGTGAAGGACTGGATGACCCTCGACTTGGAGATGTCGCTGTTCCCGAACTCGACCAGCGACAACTTCGGCCAAACGGCCGGACTGCTCGGTGGTCGATACGCTTGGCACGTTGGCGAACGGACATCGCTGTTAGCCAACGGACTCGTCGATGTCTTCAGCGGTGGTATGGAACTGTGGAACCTTGGGGTGTTGAATCAGCGCAGCACGCGCGGCAGTCTCTACGCCGGCATCCGACAAGTGAAAGGCTCCGGCTTGGACAGTCAGATTCTGACAGCCTCGGCCAGTTACGCGATGAGCGACAAATGGATCGGCACCGCCGGCACGGCCTACGATCTTGCCGAGAAACGCAATCGCGGCCAGTCGTTCACGCTGACACGCGTCGGGGCCGACTTCTTGTTCCACTTCGGCGCGAACTTCGACGCCAGCAAGAACAACGCCGGACTCGCGATCTCCGTCGAGCCGCGCATCGGAGCGTTCAACTCGCAAAGCACGCAGCTCAGCAATCTGCTGGGGATTCGGTAACGCTGGCGAGACGCTTTCCAAACCGTCGCCACGTTCTGACGAACGTGGCGCCGATCTTGAATCAGCGTCCAGTTGCCTTCCGCCGCACCACGCGAGTAACGGCTTGTTGCACGCGCCGAATCAGCGTCTCGCGAAGCTGCAAGACCATCATCGACCGTACGGTGAGCTTCAACGTGGCTCCGGCCGCTTTACGAGACGAACGGCCTTTGGCATTCGCGGTGTCGAGAACGACATTCCAAACTCCCGCTGTTGCTGCATCGGGCAGCACAAACGAGACGTCGCCCGGAGAGGAATTGAACAAGACCAACATCGTGTCGTCAGTGATCGGTTGGCCTTGCTCATCAGATTCGTCAATCTGATCGCCAGACAGGAGCATTCCCAAACAGCGAGCGTGTTCCGAGTGCCAATCGGCATCGGTCATCGGCAGGCCCTGGGACGTCAGCCAAGTAATGTCACGGACGTCGCCGCCACGCGATACCCATAAAGCTACCCCGACTGTACGTCGGGCAAATAGCCATGCCAGACTTGATCGGTCTGCTCCGGCAACACGATACGGTGCGACTCTTGCATCGCGTCGGGAGAGTCGAACAGACACAAATCAACGCTCTTCGCATGCTGCGAGAACAGAGCAAAATTGACTCCCGCACCATCCCACGTCGCTCCCAACGGCGACGGTTTTTCCGGCCAGACTCTCATGCCCGCTCTTCCTCCCGATGGCGACGACTCTGTTCGGCTAGATGAGTTGCCGAGTCCGTCAATCCCTTCACGATGTCGGATGGTGAGTGAGAGCAAGCTTCTCGACAAGTCACCACAGACAATGTGGCGCACGCAGTTCGCGTGCGACCGCTGGCACGCGAACCGCGTGTGCCACACCTGCTCAGGCTTCCTAGATTTCCCAATGCGTTCAAGCGGTGTGTTGAACCACTGGCATAGCTCGACAATTCCGAATGACCGGTGCGTGTTGATTCGCGTGTGCCATATTTGGGGACGAGGATTCAAGAAATGTCTGGAGCGGCGAGCGTCTGCAGCGTGCACCACGTCGCGCTGCAAACGGAGCATTTGGACCAAGCCGTGAAGTTTTACACCGAGCTGTTCGGTGCCGAACTCCTCTCGCGGCGACCGTTCAAGCGGCGTGAAATGACGTGGCTGAAACTCGGAGACATGCGACTCGAACTATTCAGCGCTCGCAAGGGCGAGCGGCTGAATGATTGGAACGATTTCATCCCTGGCCCGGTGCATTTAGCGTTCGAGGTCGCCGACCTCGAAGTCTTCCTGAATCGAGCCAAGTCCTTGGGAGCACAACTGCATCCGTCGCACCCCGAACCGTTCACGCCCCCCGTTCCGGGTGCCGGTCGCATCGCGTACCTGCTCGGCCCGGACGGCGAGGAAGTCGAGGTCCGTGAGCCGGACTGACCTTGAGGGTTGTTTCGTGATTTCGATATCAACCCGACCCCTTGGCGAATCTCAAATCGAAAACTTCAAATCTCAAATCGAAAATCCCCTCGGAGACTTGTCATGCGAACGATCGTCATCGCACTGATGTTGGTCACGTCGCTTGCGGCTCTCACCGTTCAAGCGACCGCTCAGTCTCGAACCGAAAAGTTTCCGTACGACGCGATCGTCGCAGACGACGAGGTCTATGCGCGTAGCGGACCGGGAAAGCAGTTCTACCCGACGAATCGTCTGCGGCAGGGAGATCGTGTCACGGTCATTCGACATGATCCTGGCGGCTGGTTCATGATCGCCCCTCCTCCCGCCAGCTTTGCGTGGGTACGTCAAGAGTTTGTGGAACGCCGCGGAGATCGCGGCATCATCACCAGCGACACTCCGGTAGCGGCGTGGGTCGGATCAACGCTCGGTCCCGATCACATCGTCAAGCAACGCGATCTGCAGAGTGGTGAAGAGGTCCAAGTTTTGGGTGAAAAAGAGCTGCGCGACGAGCGAGGTGATGTGGCCTACTTCCGCATCGCCTCTCCCAAAGGTCATTTCCGCTGGATTCCGGGAGCGAAGGTCGTCACGTCCGAAAAGCAATTGACGGCAGCGAACGCGCGTGCTCGCGGTGGAGATCCGTTCGTCAGCGAGTCCAAGGCCGCTCCGATCGACATGGCCAGTCACGAACCGAGCGAAGGCGGTTCCATTGCGACGAACGAAAAGAGCGTCCCAACTCCACGAGATCCAGGACGTCGGCCGGCTCCGACTCCGACTCCGAAAGACCTCGACGACGAATCGCCATCCGCGCGGCCGACCGCACCGTTGGCCTCGTCGAACGGCGGCGACGCACAACAGCGACTTGCAGCCGTCGATCAGCAGTTGCAAGAGATGCTCAAGCGCGAGACTCGCGATTGGGACTTCTCGGCCATCGAAGCGGAACTGCAAGACTTGCAAACGAACTCTGACATCTCGACGGCGGCAGCTCGGCGGCTCGCGTCCCTCAACAGATACAAACAAGTCAAAACGGACTCCGACGAGTTTGCACGCCTGATGGAGGAGACGAATCGCCGCGACGCTGAACTCGCAGCGGCTCAGCGAGCGCGGCCGGCTCCGGGAACGATCGCCCCGACGTCCCGATCAAAAACGTCAGCGTCATCCAGCAACGTCAAGCAAGCACCGCTCACCAATCCGAACAGTCAGAACCGCTCGGCACCAGCGATTCAAACTCGTCCCACCCCGTCGAAAGGCCGCTTCGGCGGAGCCGGAATCATTCAACGTTCGGGAGCGAATCAGCCCGGTCTGCCCAAGCATATCCTTGTGCATCCGAATGGCCAACGATTGGCGTACCTGCAAGGCGAAGGAGTCGATCTCGACAAGTATCTCGGCGAGTCGATGGGCCTCGAAGGGGAACGCTATTTCCGCCAAGACCTGAAGTCCGACTACATGGTCGTGAAGTCGCTGCAACCGATAAAACTCAAGCCGTGATCGCCATCCGACTCCCGAACCGTCAAGTCTTCGGTGTCTGCGATTGCAGCGAAAAGCTGCGCTGCTGCTGAGCGATCTTCGCTCCCGTCAGGTCGAAGACCGGCCGGTCGAGTGCTCGATTCAGCAGCCACGACATCAGCTTCGCGCACAAAGCCATCGACGTGACCGTCCATTCGAGGTGGTCATCGCCCATCAGGAAGAAAACCGTCAGCACGGAAAACCCCAGAAACAGAACGATCGTGGTGGCATAAAAACCGACCGTTCGGAAAAACGAGCCTGACAGTTGCCAGCCGATGAACCACCACGACTGCACCACGAACAACGCGAACGCAATCTTGCCCAGCACTTTGAACATCGGCCACAGCGCGACTCCCGTCGCCCACGCGATCCCAATGAAGATCGGAGCACTCACGACCAGCATGACAATTAGTTTCAGCAGGATCACTCGCTGTCGTAGAGCCGACAGTTCGCGCGGGCTGACCGGCAGATGCGCGAACAGCGGCAAAGCTTTGTTCGCCGAGTTCAACCAGATCAACCCCGGCCAGCCAACGAAGATCGTCCAAAACGTCGTCACCGCGGTCATGATCACCAAACCGGCGCTCACCAACCCCAGAGGAACCATGACCCAAAGTGGCGGATTCGGACCGCCTCGCAGCAAACCGCCACAACCAAACCAGATCGCGGCGAACCACGAACAGACCCACCACGCCGTCACCGCCCGCGTCCAATACCGACCATCGAACAACAGCCAATGTGTCAGCGTCCGTTCTCGGTCGAAAAAACTCAGCCTCAAAATTCTCTCCACCCAGCCGAGCTGCTCGTCACCGAGCGGTTGCAGAAATTCCGCGCGCAGCACTTCACGTCGAGCCTCGTCCGCCGATAGCGGTTCATCGCTGGTTTCCAGCTTCACCAAGTCCGCAAACTGGCCCTGATTCTGGCCGCTGAGAGCCGCCTCCCACTTCGACAGCACACGCGGTTTCGGAAGTTTCGTCGGCCCCCAAATGGATTCATGCTCGAACAACGGCAGCAACGTCGAACCGCCACCCCACGTGCCGAATTCGCGAATCCCACAGCCTCGAATCAGGACGATCGCCGCCGCCAATCCCGCGACCGCCCAGACGCCACTCGCCGCCAACCACCAGACCGCGCGCGCGGTGTCGGCTTGCATCACCGACTCGAACGCCGCCAACGGCCAACCGGTCGGCCACCACAACAAGCGACGGCCGACGAACGCGAAGCCACCACCGGGCAGAAACTGAATCGGCGTGATCCACACCAGCGTCAGCACGACCAACCCCTTCGCGATCAGGACCACTCGCAGCGGACTGTAAAACCAACGCCCCAACATCGCCGCGAACAGCAGCGTCGTCGCCAGCAACGTCGCTAGGTTGGCCACACCGAGCACGGCTCCCCATGTCATCGCCGGCCCCCAGCCGATGCCCACCTTGTTCAGCACGATGGCATGACACACCGCCAGCGGCGCGGAGAACACCATCGCAAACCAGACTCGCCACAGCATCCAATGCCGAGCCAGCAGTTGGTCCCCGAATGGTTGAGACTGCAAGATCGTCCAGAGCCCGTCGGTTCGTCCCGCCACGCGCCAAACTCCAGCGAACAAATAGCCCGTGAGCAGAATCCCGGCGGAGACGAGAGCCATGCCGTCAGAGATCAAGCCACCAGGAAACCGCGCGGCATTCGCAATCTGCGCGCCGACCGAAAAGACGGGCACGGGCAGTACGAATCCCGCCAGCAGCAATCCGAACATCTCCAGCCAACGCCCCCAGCGGCGGCGATAGTATTCGGCGAACAACTTCGGCCGTTTGGCCAGCCGCTCGCGAGCGACTCGCCACACGCGGGCCTCGAATTCCGTCGCCCGGAGACTCATGGTTCGGTAGGCTCTCGAAGTTGAGCAAACAAGTCTTCCAACACAGCGCCGGGCGCGGCGTCGCTCGATTCGCTGAGATTGAACATCGTGTCGAAGGCGTGCAGCTTGCCGCCGTTGATGACACAGACGCGGTCGGAGAACGACTCCGCTAGCTCTAGCAACTGTGTCGAGTAAACCACGATGCGTCCGCGACGCGCCGCATCGCGTGCCAAACGCCGGAATGTCGACAAGCCCAACGGGTCCATGCCCGATGCAAACGGTTCGTCGAACAGCCACAGATCTGGATCGGCAAGGATCATCGCGATCAACGCGACCTTGTACTGCTGCCCGCGCGATAATCTCGCCACCGACGACTTGATCAGCGGCAGCAAGTCAAAGTCTTCTAGCAATTCGACCACGCGCTGCTCGGTGCCAGGATCTGTCTTCTCGTAGGCTTTTGCGACCAACCCGATGTGCTGCAACACCGACATGCGCGGATAAAAAAACGGCAAGTCGGGCAGGAAGTGCAGCCGCTTGCGGAGATCCGTGCGGCTCCGCCGAAAACCTTCACCGTCGAATAGCACCTCGCCACCGTCAGGCACCGAGATGCCACTCAGACAACGAAGCAACGTCGTCTTTCCCGCTCCGTTCACGCCCAGTAGCGAGATAATCTGCCCCGGCTCGATGTCGAGCGTCACGTCGTCCAGCGCGTGGACTCGGCCATACGACTTGCTAACGTTTCGCAGTTCAATCTTCATGGTGGCATGTTGGCCCGCAACGATGAGCCTTTCCAGCCTGCGACTCTTTTGGGAACTGCAATGTCCCGCACTCGGTTGCGATCTGCAACGACATTCCTGACCTGTTTGACCATCGCCGCTGTTTCACTTGGTGATCCGCCGCAGCCCGAAGACGTCGCCTTTCAAGCTAAATGCGACCAAACGGAGCAACGCTTCGTGCAACTCCTGCCGGCCGACTTTCAGGCTGACCAAACTCACGACCTGCTGATCGCACTGCACGGCCACGGCTCCGATCGTTGGCAGTTTGTGCGAGACACACGTGATGAATGCCGAGCCGCGCGAGACATCGCCGCCAAGCATCGCATGATTTACGTCTCGCCCGACTACCGAGCCAAGACCTCCTGGATGGGACCGAAGGCGGAGGCCGACGTCGTTCAAATCATTTGTGACCTCAAGAAACGTCATCGCATCGGCCGAGTCTTCGTGACCGGAGGCTCGATGGGCGGCACCGCCGCGCTGACGTTTTCCGCTTTGCATCCCGACTTGATCGCCGGAGTGGCCTCGATGAACGGCACCGCGAATCTGTTGGAGTACGCCAACTTCCAAGACGCAATCTCTGCCTCGTTCGGAGGTGCGAAGACCGCGATCCCAGACGAATTCAAAAAACGGAGTGCCGAATACTGGCCAGAGAAGTTCACAATGCCCGTCGGCATCACTACCGGCGGGCAGGACACACTCGTCCCGCCGCACAGTGTCGAGCGACTGGCCGGAGTGCTCAAACAACTCAATCGCCAAGTCTTGCTGATCCGCCGCGACTCGACTGGCCATCAGACGAACTACGAAGACGGCGTCGCGATTATCGAGTTCGTGATCCAACAAGCCAAACCGCTCGACGCCACCAAGTGATGCCGCGCGTCGCCTCATCTCTCTGGGAAGCAGCCTGATGCGCATCGCGTTGATTGGATCGAATGGACAGCTCGGCAGCGATTTGCTCCCACGTTTGCAGACCACCGGCCATGACGTCGTCCCACTGCGGCATGCAGACATTGAAATCACCGACGCGGCCAACGTGTTTGCGGTCCTCGGATCAGTGCAGCCGGACTTGATCCTCAACACCGCCGCGTACAACTTGGTCGACAAAGCCGAAGACGAGCCGGATGTCGCGATGTCGGTCAACGCGTCTGGCCCGCAAAACCTCGCCCGATTGTGTGCGACTGAGAAATGGCGACTGATGCACATCAGCACGGACTACGTTTTCGGCGAGGCTGCCGGGCCGACTTCCCGGCCATGGACCGAACTTGATGTCGCCATTCCGACCGGACGTTATGGACTCTCCAAATGGACCGGCGAACAATTCGTCCAAAAGGAATGTCCGCGAAGCTTCGTCGTCCGCACCTGCGGGCTGTACGGACTCGCGGCTTTGCGCGATGGGGGCAAAGGAAACTTCGTGGAAACGATGCTGCGGCTCGGCCGTGAACGCCAACAACTGCGGGTCGTCGACGATCAACGCTGCACGCCGACTTCGACTGCGGATCTCGCTGATGCCCTCGTGAAGTTGATCGCGACCGATGCTTTCGGGCTGTATCACGCGACGAACTCCGACAGCATGACCTGGTGCGAATTCGCGCGGGAGATTTTTCGGCTGGCGAAGTTGGATGTCGAAGTCATCCCGATCTCGACGGTGGAGTTCGGCGCGAAGGCAAAGCGGCCCGCGTACAGCGTGCTCGATTGCAGCAAACTCGCGCCGGTCATCGATGGCCCGTTGCCGGATTGGCACGATGCGCTCGCGAGGTACTTGGCCAGCCACCCAGCGTAACTCAGATGCGCACTCGGCTTGCCCAGATTCACACTCCTCGCCGTCTTCACACGCTGCACCGTTGGGTTTGAAAAACTCCTCTCCGCGCACTTGCTCAAGACTCTTAAGATCCCCCGCGACTCGTACTCCGGTTGGAGTTTCGTAACTCGCAAGACGATGGAATAACTCAACGGCGAAAGGATTCGCCGCTGCGATGGCTGCGCTCAAATTGGCCGCAACAAACTCGGGGAAGGGATTCCCACATGGACCGCCGGAATTTTTTGAGTCTGGGATTCGCGATGTTCGCCAGCGGCGCGGCCGGCTTGGCGGGGTGTCGCGGCTATCAGCACGCGCATGTGCTGAAGGACAACGAAAAAGACCTAGTCGGCAGTCACGCTGCCGGAGCCGAAACGTATCAACGGTTGATCGACGAGTCGGTCGCCAAGTTGCTGGGTCGCGGATGCGAACCGGCCGAGGTTCAACCGGCCGGCATGGTCATCGGCGAAAAGAAAAAAATCTGCTTCATCGGTGTCGAGAACTGTACCGCCGAAGAGATCGGTGACTTCAAAGAACAGATCTACGAGCTGATCGACTCGGCGATCAACGAGTCGCAGCAGTACCACGAGATCAGTCGCCGCTACGTCGATGCCGGTCTAAAGCAACTCCGCTTGCCTCCCGATCAGCTCTTCATCAAAGAGAACCAGCGCAACTTCCAAGCAGTCATGGAAGAGATGGGACAGCCGTTCGACTTTCTGCTGTACGCCAAGCTGACCTCCGGAACGACTCAGCAGAACAAAGACTATCAGCGCGACTACTCGCTGACACTGGAGCTGGTCAACATCCACAATGGCGACTTCCTGAAAGAGTCCGCCAAGCTCCGCAAGGGCTACCACCAGTCGTGGTTCGGCAAGATATTCAAGTACTAGGCCGCTGCGCGGAAACTCGAAATTCGAAACCTGAAACTCGAATGAATCACGAAAGACCGATTCGCCGTCGTCCTTCGGATTTCGGGTTTCGGGTTTCGGATTTCCACCGCCGCGTTTTGACGCTCATCGCACTCTTGGCTCTAACGGCGGCGGTGGGTTGTTCGAGCTACGCCGATCGTCTGCGCGATGTCCGCACCGAGTTTCATTCCGGAAATCTTGTTGCCGCCGAGAAGTTCGTCGACAAAGAATTGCCCAAGAAACGTCGAGCCAAAGAGGCAGACGTCCTCAAGCTCGAACGGGCAATGATCGAGCTGTCCTCCGGCGAACCGGCCACCGCCGAACGGACGCTGCGCGAGGTCCGCGACCGCTTCGACTTCCTCGAACAGAAAGACATGGCCGAAGGAGCCGCGTCGTACCTCACCGACGACACGCACCGCGCGTATGCTGGGGAGGACTACGAAAAGCTCCTGATCCGAGCCTTCCTCGCGCTGAGCAACTTGATGCACGATGGCGGAGATGCGAACGCCTACGCTCTGCAAGTCAACGACAAGCAACGGCAGATCATCGAAGCCGCCGGCCACGACGCCGACAAGAATCCGAAACTCGGCTACAAGCAAGTCGCGCTGGGAGCGTACGTCAGCGGAATGCTGCGCGAGGCGACGCATCGCGACTACGAGGACGCGAAGCGGTCGATCCAACTCGTCGCCAACTGGGAGCCGGAGTTTGCCTCCGCCAAGCAAGACCTTGAACGAGTCACTAATGGGCGGCATTCCGCTCCAGGCAACGGAGTGCTCTACGTCTTCACTCTCGTCGGACGTGGCCCGTACAAGGAGGAGCGTTACGAAGAGCCGACTCAAGCCGCGATGCTGATTGTCGATCACATCTTGTCGGCGATCGGTAAGCACTCCGTCACGCCAACCTTCGCACCGGTGAAAGTCCCAGTCGTCGTTGTGCCACCGAATCGAGTGCAATCAGTCGCCGTCTCAGTCGACGGCAAACCGGCTGGCCTGACCGAAACGATCACCGACGTCGGTGAGCTAGCGACGCAGCAATACGCCGCGATCTTCCCGCACGTCCTCGCACGGACGGTCGTGCGTCGCAGCATCAAGAAGGGATCGCTGTACGCCGCGAAAGAATTCGGCCAGGTCGAAAACCCGCTCGGCGAACTCGCCATCGACGCGGTCGGAGTCGCTTGGGAAGCGACCGAGAATGCCGACACTCGCTGCTGGGGACTGCTGCCCAACAAAATCCAAGTCCGCCGCATCGAACTGCCAGCCGGCACACATCAACTCACATTGCAACCGGCCAGCGCGACAGGACAGCCGCTGGGAGGCACGCACCAAACTGAACTACGAATCGTCGATGGCAGTAACGCGTATGTGCTCGCCAACTTTCCGAGCACCACGCTGGTCGGCAAATTACTCGTGAGTCAAGAAGCTCGTCCTGGTTCGCTGCCAGACGAGTACATCTCCGGTGCAGGAAAGTGTTGGACGCCCCCCATCAAGCCTGCCAACTTGCCGGAACCTCCGCCGGAAGTGGCTCCGTGATCACGGACTGCTCGGATGTCGAATCCTCAACGTAGCCCAACCCCTCGTGGGTCGGGTGATTTTCCTCGGCCGAATCCTCCAGGACACAAGGGACTGGGCGACGGGATGCCGTCGTCTCCGCTTCGCCTCGCGCGAGCCGCTCCCAGTCGATGGACGAGTTCACGTCCAGTCGCGGCAGGTCGGAGCGGATCGCTTCGACGTACTTCTGAGCGGCTCCAGTGTTGAAGATCACAACCCGCTCGTTGGGACGAATCCAGCCGCGAGCAGTCAGCGATTCCAAGGCTCCAACGCACGCCGCCGTCTCAGGGCAGATGGCGATCCCTTCCAGGCGACAAGTCAGTTCGAGCCACTCGCGAATGCGTGCTTCCTCAACGGCGATCGACAGGCCTTTGCTGGCTCGGACGGCGTCGAGAATCATGAAGTCGCCGACGGCCACCGGAACGCGAATGCCGCTGGCGATCGTCGCCGCGTTCGGGAACGGTTCGGCAAACCGCTCGCCACGATCGAATGCCGTCGCGATCGGAGCACAGCCGGTCGATTGCACCGAGACCATGCGTGGCATCTTCTTGCTTTCGAGCAATCCGAGTTCGCGGAGTTCCTCGAACGCTTTCCACATGCCGATTAAGCCCGTGCCGCCGCCGGTTGGGTACAGAATCACGTCGGGCAACTTCCAATCGAACTGCTCGGCGAGTTCCAGGCCCATCGTCTTCTTGCCTTCGATGCGATACGGCTCCTTGAGTGTCGAGAGGTCGAACCAGCCCATCGCCTCTTTGCCTTGCCGCACGATCTTGCCGCAGTCGTTGATCAGCCCGTTGACGAGAAACGTCTTCGCGCCGGCGAGCTGGCACTCGTACTGGTTGATGACCGGCGTGTCTTCGGGCATGAAGACGAAGCATTCCATCCCGGCTCGCGCGGCGTACGCGGCAGCGGCCCCGCCCGCATTGCCGGCCGATGGCAGAGCGACGCGCTTCACGCGAAAGTGCTTCGCCATCGTGATCGCCATCGCGAGACCGCGGCTCTTGAAGCTGCCGGTCGGCAAGTGAGACTCGTCTTTGATCCAGACATCCCGCAAGCCGAACTCTTCGCCGAGCCGTTCGCATTCGAGGATCGGAGTCATCCCCTCACCCAGTGACACCGGCCGCACACCGTTCGGCAACGGGAGCAGTTCGCGGTATCGCCACATAGACTGCTCGCGATCTCGCAGTTTGTCTTTTTCGAACCACCGACCGACGGCGTTGAGGTTGTACTTCACCCACAACGGCCGATCGGCGTGCATCGTTTGAAGTTGATTCGCCGGCAACTGAGTGCCGTCAATCGCACTTTCGAGATGTGAAACGAACAAGATGCGAACTCCTGAGTTTCGTGGTGGATGCGTCTCGCATCCGACTGACGCGGAACGTGTCGACCACAATCGGCCTATCCGGCCAATTCCGGAATCGCATCGCCGTGATCGACGATCGGGACGGGGCGGCCGGCGAAGTTGGTCACGGCGGCGCTTTTGTAGTCGATGCCGAGATGCCGATAGATCGTCGCGAGAAAATCGCCGGGGCCGACGCGGCGTTCGACCGGACCTTCGCCACGCTTGTCGGTCGCGCCAATGACTTGTCCCGTGCGAATGCCTCCGCCTGAGAAGAGCATCGAGTTGGCTTGCGGCCAGTGATCTCGCCCCGGCTGAACAGTGCCGGCCGGAGCACTCGCGACTCCCTCGCCGCTGCTGGCGACGTAGCTGATGCGCGGAGTGCGACCAAATTCACCCGTGACAACGACCAGCACTCGCTGATCGAGGCCGCGAGCGTAGATGTCTTCGATCAGTGCCGAGACTGCTTGATCGAGCGTCGGCAGTCGGAACTTGAGCGCGTCGAAGACATGTTGATTGACGGCGTGATCGTCCCAGTTCTGAACTCGGCCACACATCGGGCCGTCGAATTCGGTGGCGACGATGTCCACGCCCGCCTCGACCAATCGCCGAGCCATCAGGCATTGCTGGCCCCACTGATTGCGGCCGTAGCGATCACGGATGGCGTCCGCTTCCTGCGACAGATCGAACGCTCGGCGAGCGGTCGGGTTCGTCAGCAAGTCGAGCGCTTGCTGGTCGATCCGATCCACGGCAGTCATCACTCCCGATTGATCGGCAACGCGAGGCAGGCGGTCGAGGCTCGCCTTCAAAACACTGCGGGCGTTGAGCACCTGCAACTGCCGCTCATCCTTGAGTCCGACGTTCGGAACGGCAAACGTGGGCGAACTCGGATCGCCGAAAATCTTGAACGGCTCAACCGACGGTCCCAGATACGTCGAGCCGGCGATCGTGAAATTGTCATAGTTGTCGATCGGATTGACCGCGACGTAATTCGGAATACTCCGCCGCGAGTCGCGTCGCAGGTGACTGGCGATCGACATCCAGTCGGGCAACTCCGGCTTGAGCTTGTCCTGCGGATCGGGATCACCGGCGAGCACCTGCAACGAGCCGCCCGGATGCCCGCCGCCGGTATGAGCCATCGACCTCAGCAGCGCGTACTTGTCGGCGATCTTCGCCAGTCGCGGCAGCAGCTCGCAAATTTGGATGCCGGGGACGTTCGTGTCGATCGGCTGATACGGCCCGCGAAAGTCCGACGACGCCAGCGGCTTGCAGTCGAACGTTTCGAGATGACTCGCGCCGCCGCGCAGCCAGACCAAGATGATTGCCGTCCGTTCGGGGGCTGGATTCGTCGGGGCTTCGG
Organism: Candidatus Kuenenia stuttgartensis; assembly: GCA_945906725.1. GTDB lineage: Bacteria > Planctomycetota > Planctomycetia > Planctomycetales > Planctomycetaceae > SXKJ01. Next base: position 22,471 of record CAMDRI010000086.1, read on the forward strand.
CCGCACCGCTCCGCAGTTGCAGCAGTTGGCCGAGCGTCAGGCTGCTGAAGCCGGTCAATCCGATACGCAAGAACTCGCGGCGTTCCAATTCGGTTCGGGGCATTCGGCTCATGGATTCACTCGTGGGGTGGGCTGTCGGGGCGGATTGGCGGGCGTCATGCTAGCACGAGCGTAGCCCGGACGCCTACGTCCGAGCCGATCCCGGACGTAGGCGACCGGGCTGTCGTTTATACACAACTCTGACAATTCCAACGGCGATGGGCCGACCCACGGCATGAGATTTGCGCCAGAGCTTGAGGCAGAGATTGATCTGCCAAACAAGCATGGAGCGAGCTGATGTGCGAAGGGATTGTCGAGGAGCTGCGGG
>CAMDRI010000087.1 GCA_945906725.1 Candidatus Kuenenia stuttgartensis
CCCGCAACTCCTCGACAATCCCTTCGCACATCAGCTCGCTCCATGCTTGTTTGGCAGATCAATCTCTGCCTCAAGCTCTGGCGCAAATCTCATGCCGTGGGTCGGTCCATCGCCGTTGGAATTGTCAGAGTTGTGTATAAACGACAGGCGCTGGTCCCACCCTACGTCGTGAGCTCGCGGAGCGGGAAGATGTCCACGGTCACGCCGGGACTGAAGAGGACATGAGCCGGTGGCGGCACGACGTTGATACCGGCGGCCAAGAGCAATGATTGCTCACAGCGCTGCAGCGTCGCGGTCTGCAACGAGTACGGCTGATGATGCACCTGCCCGCGAGCGATCCGTCCCGGTGCCAATTCGGTGAACAGCAGATACCGTTCGGCCAGGAAGAATTCCAAAGTGTCTGGCCGAGCTTCGCCCTGCGGCCCGCCATCCGGCCACCAGTCGCCGATCTCGGCTGCGACATCGGTGTGTCCCGGCAGCGGTTGCGGCCACAAGCGCCGGCTGCGGTACTCGATCAACGAGTCGCGGCGCGCCAGCGACATCTCCGCGAAGAAATATCTGAGCCGCCAGCGCCAGCGAGCGACTCGCACGGCCAGAGAGTTCGCCGCATCCAAGCTGAAGAACCACACGCCTGGCTCGCCACGGCAGGTGACGTGAGTGCGGACGTTCGTCTCGTGAAATTCCGAGACGCCGGGCACCGCGGGGAACCACCACGGTCGCACGCCCGACATGTGAAACAGCACCAAACCGACCCAGGCTGAACCGTCGAACTCGTCGATTTCGACTTCCGCAGGCAGCAGCGGGCGAAGCTCGGCGGCAGGAACTCGCCAATTCACAAACAGCAGGTTCTTCCAAGTCTGGTAGCCGGCGATCGAACCTACGGGACGAATTCGAGGAGCGAGACGATCAATGACGGGGAGTGAATTCATAGTTTTTGAGCCGGCGGAAAATCAAGGGCGAAAAATGAACGCGACGGACAAGAGCTGGCATCACGATTTTCCGACCTTCATTTTTCGCCAGCCGCCTATTTTTTTGAACCGCAGTCGGCGGACAAACGTAACTGCACATCGAACCTCGCAGAAGAAAACACACCGGTGAGTGGCCGGTGTGTCGTAACTTTCGGGTGCTGTTCGCGGTGCTCGGTTCGGCGTCGAAGATCGTCGACGCCACATGCTCACAGTTGCCGAGGCACCCAGTGAATCTTTTGGATTTGCTCGCCAGAGCCTGCCGGGTTGTTGCCAGGGACCACTTCGGGCGTCGGAGTCGGAACGGATTCTGCCGGCGGAGCCGGGGCTGGGCTCTGATGGTTTGGCCCCATTGGGTTGTAGAACGATTCGGTCGTCGCGCCCGCACCGCAGCTCGCACAACCGCCACCGGCTGGAGGAGCCGACGGAGCTGTCGCAGGTGTCGGATGATTTCCGCCACAACTAGCACAGGTTCCCGGAACCGATTGTGGAACGCTGCCGGTTCCTCCGCACGAAGCACAACCGCCTCCACTGGGAGTCGGAGCGATGCCACTGCCGCCACATCCAGCACAGCCAGTCGAGGGCATGGACATCATCGGGGCACCGCCGGCACAGCCAGCGCATCCGCCGGACATCGGCATCATCCCCATGACCGGTTGTGGAATCCCTTGCCAATCATTGCCGGTGTAGACCACGGAATTGTCGTAGCCATACATCGCGGCCTCGGCCGGCAGTTGGTATTTGTTCTTGGACTTCTTGTGGCCGTGATGATGCCCACAAGCGCAAGCGGCTTCATGTTCGCATCCGCCGCATTCCGATTGGCATCCGCGGTTGCCACCGCGAAATTTGTTGGTAATTTTATGCAGGCGCGATCGCTGCCCGCAGCCGGAGTCACAACCAGTGTCACCGCCTGATTGGCAACTTGTCTGACAAGTGTGACAGCCGACGGCGCTGATGGTCAGCAGCAGTCCCAGGCAGAATCGCAAAGCGGTCTTCATGGCGTTCCTCAAGGTGAGGGAGTGGACGGTTCCGAGTGGTCCAACATGGACTCGCAGAACATTCACGGAGGCTCCGCCGGACAACATCTTCGGCGGCTAGCTCCTTCCATCGGCCTTGTGGCTTGGCAAACTTTACGGATTGTCCGGGTTGTGCCGGAGGGAAGTGGAAGGCGGAGGTCGGAATGAGGTCTTCGTTCCCCTTTCCGACTTTCTCCTCCGAATTTCGAGTTCGCCAACGGCTTCCGGCAAAATCGGCAGACTTGCTGCGGAGCAATTCCCATCGCGGGCGAAAATCCTTTCGGCTTCAGGATTTCAAGGCTATCTTCACGGTCGTGTTCCATCGTCCCGAAGCGTCCCGCGCGGGCAGTCGTCATGACGAGTTTGGTCGAACCCCCTCCCTTTCAGTCGTCAGGCGAGCTGCCAGTCATCAGCCCCGAGCGGGCCAATGACATCGACCAGAAGCACGAGCGGGTCACTCAGTTCCTGAAGGAAAACCGACTCGCCGCTCTGCTGTTGCAGCGGCCGGCCAATTTGGCCTGGTTCACCAGTGGAGCAGACTTCACGCGAAGCGGTTCGTCGGACACGATCGCTTCGCTGTTCTTGCTGCCGGAGGCTCGCGTCGTTTTGACGAGCAACGTCGATTCGGTCCAGCTCTTCGAGGGCACGTTAGCTGGTCTCGGATTTCAGCTCAAAGAGCGACCTTGGCATGAGCCGCCCTCGGTTTTGGTAGCGGATGTTTGTCTCGGCCGACACGTCGGCAGCGACACAGGTGTCCGCCACACGACCGATGTCTCGGCGAAGCTGCTCGATCTGCGGTTGCCATTGAATTCGCTGGAGTGCGAGCGACTGCGCGAACTGGGCCTGCACGTCGCACACGCGGTCGAGGCGACCGCTCGCAATTTTGAACACGGCATTTCCGAGGTGGAGATCGCGGCTCAGTTGGCGCATCGACTGCTCAAACGCAATGTCGTGCCGGAGCGCATCCAGGTCTGCTCCGATGGAATCTCGAATCGGTTCCGGCATTGGACTCCCAGCAGCGCAGCGGTCGAACGCTTCTGCTCCTTGACCGCGATCGGTCGTCGCGACGGCTTGTGTGTGGGAGTGACTCGCACCGTCTGTTTCGGAGAAGTTCCGGACGTGTTGCGTGAGTCGTATCTCATTGCGCTGGTGACGCAGGCGACAGGGATGTACTTCTCGCAAGCCAACTGGGCGATTCGCGAAACGTGGAAGCGCGTGGCTCGCATCTACGAGAAGTTCGGCCACGCGGAGGAATGGGAATTCGCCGACCAGGCGGAAGTCATCGGCTACGAATCGTGCGAAGTTTGCGTGACTCCAAACAGCGATTTCGTGCTGCAAGCCGGCATGGCAATGTTCTGGCATCCGTCGGTTGGCCCTGCCAACATCGGAGACACCATGCTGATTGGACCCAACGGACTCGAAGTGCTGACCCCCACCGAGCAATGGCCGATGTCCAAGGTCGATGTCCGAGGCGCACCAATTCTGAGGCCGGATATCTTGCAGCGCACGACGTGATGTTCGCGGAGAACGATCGCCCCAATCGCCGCTTGAGAGCGCTTCGCGCTGCCGGTATAAGTCCCACGTTCTGAGCTTCGAGGCTGACAATTGCGAAAGTGCTCTTCGCAGACGGTCGGACGACTGGCGCGATGCGGCACGTCCTGGTTGGAGGATGCGGGGCATGTGCCGTGAGTATTCATTGATTCCGGCAAGCGCGTACGACCAAGCGTGTGATGAGGCCTATCGGCACAAGTGGATCGAAAGCGAGCGGCAGGGTCGCGACCTGGAGCACGCGGCGATCAAAGATTGGAGCCGTCGGCATTTCAAACACTTTTACCGCTGGTGCCATTGGCTGCACCTCACCGGCCGGCAATGGTTTCACGAGTTTCCAGGGTCGCAATTCAACTCGGTGATCGGCCCGCACGATGAAGTCGAACGGCAAGTCATCCATTGCTTCTGGGACGGCCAAGAGAATTTGGAGATTTTTTTATCCGCGCACGGATGCGGCTGGCCCATCGAGCGGGTGCGAGTAGTACTCTCGACACTCGGCATCAACGAGGCCCGGCTGAGTCCGCTCGTGAAATGAGCGGGGTGCTCCAGCATGACGGATCGTGAGGAGTCAGCCGACGAAGAACAGAACCAGCCAGCCGGCGGCCTCTTCACTGGCCTTCGCATCGTCAGTCTTTGCACGCTGCTCAGCCGAGTACTCGGCTTCATTCGCGAGACCGCGATTGCGGGACTGTGGGGACTCAGCCCGGTGTCGGATGCGTTCGTGGGTGCGTTCAAAATCCCAAATCTCGCGCGGGCGTTGTTCGGCGAAGGGGCGTTGAGCGCGGCATTCACTCCGCTGTTTGTGCGCGAGCAAGAACAACACGGCCGAGATGCGGCCATGCAGTTAGCCAGTTCTGTCTTCGTCTGGCTGGGGCTGTGGCTGACGGCGCTGGTCGCTGTCGCCGAGTTGGTACTCGCCGGAACGATCTGGCTCGCGCCGCTGAGTGCCGAGTGGCGGCTGTGGCTGTGGCTGACGGCGTTGATGCTGCCGTATCTGCCGTTGATCTGCTTGACCGCTCAGATGGGAGCCGTGCTGAACGCGCTGGGCCGCTTCGTTTGGCCCGCGCTGCTGCCGGTGTTGTTCAACGTCAGTTCTTTGGCAGCGATCTGGATTCTGCAGCGATTCAACCTGACGGCGGAAGCTCAGGCGCATTGGCTGGCGGGATTCGTGGTACTGACAGGTTTTTTACAATTAGCCGCACCGTGGCCGCAGTTGTGGCGACTGGGCTTTCGGCCTCACGGACATTGGCTCGCGATGCGGGATCGGATTCACGAACTGCTGGGAATGATGGCTCCGGTCGTGGTCGGCCTGTCGATCACGCAGGTCAACACGTTCTGTGACACGATGATCGCGTTTGTAATGTCTCGTCCACAGGACGCCGTATCGTCCGTGTGGAGACCGTTGGAGTTTGGCACCGTGTCCGCGTTGAACCTCGGTCAGCGGTTGTTTCAGTTTCCGCTGGGCATCCTGGGCGTGGCGTTGGGGACGGTGATCTTTCCCGTGCTGACTCGTCATGCGGAGCGTGGCGATTGGCAAAGACTGCGGGATGATCTCTCGCTCGGTCTGCGACTGGTCTTCGTGATTGGGCTACCGGCGAGTGCAGGTTTGTGGCTGCTGGCCGAACCGCTGGCGGTTGTGCTGTTTCAGCGTGGCAACGTCACGAACGCGAACGCTCAACAAATCGCCGAGATGATTGCCACCTACGGACTGAGTGTGTGGGCCTTCTGCGGTCTGTTGATCGTACAGCGCGGCTACTATGCGATCGGCGATCGCATCACGCCGCTGAAGATTGGCCTGTTCGTAGTGCTGGTGGACGTCATTTTGAACTTCAGCCTGATCTTTGCCATCGGTGGTCGCGGGCTGGCATTGAGCACGTCGCTGTGCGGCATTTTGCAGTTCGGGTTGTGCTTGCTGTTCATCCAAGGCCGCGTCGGCCGGCTGCCGTGGTGGTCGCTGACGAGCAATGCAGGGCGAGCGGTTCTGGCTGCACTCGGAATGACGGCGGTGGCCTCCTGGGTCTTGCAACAGTTGGCGGCGGGAGCAGTGAATTCATCGGGCCGTTTGCTGCAACTCGGCGTCACGATCCTGGCAGCGGTCGTCAGTTACGCAGTGCTGGCCGCAGTTCTGCGGCTTGACGAGTTCTGGATGCTGCTTCGACCGCACCGAGACGCGGAGTAATTCTCGCGTCGATCGGGAACTCGCTACACGTTGCTGGACGGCCTCGATAGATTGCCGCAGTCGCCGACGGCTCAAGGTTTCACGATTCGCCGCGAATCGCTCGCCGTGAAGACTCGTCCCGACCACCAATTCATTTCTGGAAGACCGACTTCATGAGCACCGACACCCCCGCAAACGCCCCAGCCACGCCCCTTGTCCCGCCTGTGATCGCGACGGCACCTCCCAATAGCAACACCGAAACGGCACCCAGTTCGATCTATCTTGTGTCGTACCCGAAGATCGTCTTTCTTTATCCGACGCTGGTCTTCTCATTCCTGAGCGGGCTGCTGATGTGGGCCTTGGGTGCCGATGCGGGGGGCAAGGCGGGACGCATTGAGGAAGTTGTCACGCTGGTGTTTCTGATGCTCACGGCCGTGAACTTGGTCGTGCTGTCGTTCGACTTCCCGCGCACGACTTCGCTGACACTCTTCTTTGGCTTCTCGGCGGCCGTGATGGGGCTGGTGCTGTTGTTGACCAATCGCCCCGATTTGGTCCCCGACTTCTTATCGTTCATCAAAATGTTAAAACCGAGAGCCAATGCGCAATTCTACCTCTTGTTCTCGCTGCTGCTGAGCTTGCTGTACATGGTCGTCTGGCTGCTGGTGCGGTTCGACTATTGGGAGGTCCGGCCGAACGAACTGCTGCACCATCACGGATTCATGAGCGACCTCGAACGCTTCTCTGCCCCGAATTTGCGGATCAGCAAAGAGATCAACGACGTCTTCGAGTACATACTGCTGCGATCCGGCCGGTTGATTCTACACCCGACCAGCGAGCCGCGCGCGTTCGTGCTCGAAAACATCATCAACATCAATCGAAAGGAAGCACAGATCACCAAGATGCTCGGCGCTTTGCAGGTCGAGTTTCGCACGGACACTCCGCGTTCGTCGTAGGCGTGAGCTGGTCATGAACTCCTTCGATTTGATTTTGTCGTCTTGCCGAGTCGCATCGTGCATCGCCACTACTGTCGCGCGAGTGTGCGTGCTGAGCGGCCTTCTCTCGCTGTTTTCGACCAGCTTGTTTGCCGACGAAGTGGTGTCATCCTCAGCGGCGGCCGAAGCTCTGCCGCTGATCACGCCGTTCAATTTCGATCCAGCCGATCCCGGTGAATATTCGCGCCGAGGCGGCATCTTATCGCCTGGTTCCGTGGCGACCGGTCGAATTTGGAATCGTCCGCTCCCCAGAGTTCGCCTCGGCAAGCAGCGGACTGCGGAACTGTTGCCGACCCTCCGTCTACAAACGCGGCAGTTGGGCAAGTCGGTGCTGGGACTTCCAATCGTGGCACACTACTTCGGAGTGACTGGCCCCAAGACGCTGATCTTCGCGGCGATTCACGGCGACGAACCGAACACCGCGTTCGTGGCGAATCAACTCGTCGAGCATCTCACCAAAAACCCGGAAGCGTACTACGCGCGGCGAGTGGTCATCGTGCCGGTGGCGAATCCGGACGGGCTCGCTCGCGGCACGCGGATCAACGCCCGCGAGATCGACCTGAACCGCAACTTCCCCGCCAAGAATTTCGCGGTCGGCAAAAAGGGACGCTACTTCGGTGGCGAGCTACCGGCTTCCGAGCCGGAGTCCCAATTGTTGATCGAATTGATCGACGATTGGCAGCCCAACCGCATCATCTCGATGCACGCGATCACGCGCGGCAAGCACGGCAACAACTTCGACGGACCTGCGGAAGAGCTGGCCAAAACGATGAGCCGCCACAACGAGTACTCGGTGCTCAAGTCGATCGGCTATCCGACTCCCGGCAGCTTCGGGTCGTGGGCCGGCATCGATCGCCAGCTTCCGACGATCACACTGGAACTGCCATCCGACGCGGCGGGGACTGTCGCATGGCGGGAGAATCGCGAAGCACTGCTGTCGGCGATTCAGGAGAAGTAGCCGTCAGATTCAAGTCACCGGGACCGAGCGACGCTTCTCGCGGGATCGATGCAGTGCCGTCTCGCGTTCGGATTGCGTGAGCTTGAAGACGTGACGCAGCAGCCGCTCTTGAGCCGGCGTGAATTCTTGCTTGCGGCGTTCGAGGACCGCGCGGGCGGTTTCAATGCCGGTGGCCAGGTCGATTTGATCGTCAAGTTGGCCGTGCCAGATGCGGCAGAAAGACGGCACATGTTTCGGCAAGAGTTCGCCGGCCGGTAGCAACATGCTCATCACGCCGACCTGGTTGATTTCCACGCGCTGATGGCTCCACGCCCGGTGCTGGTTTCGGGCGGCACCGAAGATCCACCGCGTAACTGGCAGGCGCTGAATCATCTGGTCGCGGTGAACGAACTGCTGGGACACAAGCCGCGGGTCGCAATGACCGCTCGCAGCGGGCACATCACGACGGCCGAAGCGTTGGAATTGGAACTCGCGTTCTTGGAGTACTGGCTGAAAAAGTAGACCGGTCACTCCGTGACCGGAACATTCGAGTCACAGAGTGACTCGGCTACGTTCAGTCGATCTGTATGCGGACTGAATGCAGTCGTTGGCGGTCGCCGCGCTGACGAAAGTCTTCGAGGACCGCTTCGATCTCCGGCTTGAGGAAACCATTGAACTTCTGTTGGCCGCCGATCGTGATGCTCAGCCGTTTGTCGAGGTCGATGAGGTTCGCGTTGAGCCACACCGTCACGGAACCGCGACCACCCAGGACGATGTTTTTTCTTTCAGTCTCCCCAGGCTGAATTCGTGCGGTCAGGTTGATCGGAGTCGGCTTCGCGGAACGTTTTCCTTTGGGAGTCGGAGTTGAATCGGCCCAGCGGACCCAATGCAGGCGGACGTCCGTTGTGCGCAGGCTGCTGAATTCGAACTCTTTTGGCTCGGCGGGTCGGCGATGCAGTTCCATCCATTCGAAGACCCGATGAATCTCGCTGTAAAATGTCTCGTGCCCGCGAGCTTTGTACTGCGACACCAATAAATCGGTGCCGTTGCGCATCATTGTTTCGAACCAGTGAGCGTGCCGGTCAAACAGGCCGAAGTCGAACTCTCCCAAGACGGCGTACCATGCTTGCAGTTTCGCATTCTCCTGAAGCCCCAGGCTGTCTCGAACCGCCGCACCCTTGGGAGTGATGAATCCGCCGGAGATCGGCATGACCCCCGCGAACAAATCCGGCCGAGCCAGCGCGACGTCGAACGCCGCATCTCCTCCGCGACCGTGACCACTGAGGAACACTCGATCCGAGTCGATCAGGAACCGGCGGCGAGCATCGCGCAAGCATTCCCAGACAATCGTTTCGGTCGGAGCTGGCAACGGATCGCCAAATTTGGGAGGCAAATATTCCGGCGCGATCACGATGTAGCCGTGCCGTTGTGATTGCAGTGGCGAAGCGTCGTCCCCGCCCCACCATTTCAACACACGCTCCGGCGTCCAACCCCATTCGTGCAGCGCGACGATCATCGGGTACGTGTGATGCGGATTGAATTCCGGAGGCAAGAGCACCGAATAGCGAATCGCTTTCGGGCGGTCTTCGTCCTCGCGCGTGCGACCTGGATCGTGGACTGTGATCTCAGCCACTCGGCTAGATTTCAGGCTGGGCGTGTCGAGCACCGGCGGCAACAATTGGAGGATTTGCTCGACCGTCTTGGTACCGACTCCTTCGGTCGCCGTGAGATCGGAGAGCGCCGGTCCTCGCAACGACGGATGCGTCGCTCGCAAATACTGCAAGACGTGAAACCGCGCCTGCCACCAGCGAATCGCATTTGCCAGATCGGTCGTCGCGTTCGCGGCACCGACCACCCAGCCAGAATACGCCAACGCAAGCTTCTCTGGCTTGGACAACTTCTCGTCTTTTTCCAGCTTGAGGAACGACTCCAATCTCGGCAGCGTTTCTTCGTCGAGTTGCTCTAACACTTCGTCACGAAGCGGAGCAACTTGTTTCATCTGCTCTTCGTTCAAGCCGTCTTGCAAGTCGCCGAGCAACTCTTTGACACGTTCGATATTTTCCTGGGCTTCAGCGACTTCCGTTTGGAGTTGGCGGACGTCGCGGAGAATGTCGGCCCCGATATTCTGCGTTGGAAATTTCCCAAATGCATTCCCGATGAGCCGATGCTGACCCGCCTCGCGACGATGTTTCAGCTCGCCAAGCAAACGTCGGGCGTACAATTGCCGAGCTTCCAACGCATCTTCTTCACACTTCGCCTTCTGGTCGGGCAGGTCGCGCGTGATCGTATCCAATTCTTCAATCGCCAGTTCGTACAGCCCGGCCTGCAAATAGAACTTCACGACCTTGAAACGATCCTCTGGCTTTTCGAGGTTTATGCACCGCCGCACCAGCGGAACTAGTTCCTCGCGCCGCAACGAAGTCGTCGCGATGCTGAATTTCCAGGTGTGATCCAACCCCGTCACCGTACAGGACTGTGGTCGCAGTTGCGTGATGCCTTGAAAGTAGTTCTTGGGCTTCTTGTTCGGATCTAGCAGCGTGACCTTGCGGTGTCCTTTGTCGTTGAACGAATCGACGCTCAAGTATGGCCCCACATGCTGAAAGGGTTCGCCGCCTCCCTCTTTTTTCGGCGGTATTTCAAAACGGACAAATTCCGTCAGTTCGACATCGAGGTTCTTCTCGAGAATTTGCCGGTGGTACACGAAGTACCGGCGCATGCCGTCGTCGAGCATCCAAAAGGGAAATGAAACGATGTCTCCGGATTGTGGCGGAGAGTTCAGCGAGATCGTGGAAAGATTCTCCACCTGTCCGGGTTGAAGTTTCAGACCCGATTTGAGCGTCAGCCCACCCGCGTCCATTCGGCAAGGGACGAGCCATGACACCATCGCCGTCAGTACGCTCAGCGAAGCGATCGCCTGTGGCCGCCAGAAGCTTCGCGTGTACATGACCTTCTCCGATCCGGTTGCCGCGTCAACGTCGGTGCGGCGGATTCTGCCACTCAGCGCTTCCTCCGCGGCTGACGGACTCTGCAAGGATCGACCATTCGAGGGATGGGGTTTCAAGCCGTCTGATCGCCAACGCATATCCGGACGTCGTGTTCCAAGCGTATCTACTTTGACGCCGGGACTGCATCGTTTGATCCGGCCTCTTTCACGGCGGGCGGTTTCGGTGCATCCAGACCAATCTTGCTGCCGGCAAAGTCCCAAGCGTATGGAAAGACCCAGTAGAGGCTGTACAGCACGGCGGCAATCACGGCCAAATACAGGATGAATCCGATGCCCCCCAACGTGCCTTCCACTTTATCGCGAATCCAACGGAAGATTTTCCGACGCTTCTGCTCCTTTTCGATCTTGGCGTACATCTCCTTCATGTTGACGCCCCGCGCCTGAGCCGACTGCTTGGCGATCCGTTTCTTCATGAAGTGTTGAAACTCGTCATATTGCGCCAGCGGTAGGAATTCTCCTTTTTCACTACGTTTTGCCTTGGCTCTCAGGTCGAGCAGTTCGGCTTTGACCATCTGTTGAATCTGAGCCGCCTGCATTTTGGTGACGACGGTTTGGCCTTTTTGATTCTGATGTTTGACGTACCAGGTCGCCGTGTCCTTAGCAGCCGCATGCTCGGTCTTTTGCACAGCGATGTCGGTAGACGTCATGGCGACGCCGGTCATGTTGACCTTGGTCTGTTGGCCAGTTCCATGGGCCACGGTTCGTCGAGCCGTCGTTGCGTCACCACCCAGAAAACTCAACGAGGCATTCTCTAACCCCAGAGCATCGAGATCGTGAATTAGTTCATCGCAGCTGGCGTAGCGGTGTTGTTTGTCCTTCTGGATCATCTTGTCGATGACCATGTCCAGCTTCTCCGGCACTTCCCGGTTCAGCTTGCGAGCGTTGTCGTACTTACCGGTTTCCTTGGCCATGAGGAGCTTCACGACCGTGTTGCCACCGAACGGCAACTTGCCGGTGACGAAGTAATACAGCGTGATGCCCAGGGCATAGATGTCTGTTCGCTTGTCCGCGCTCTTCGCATCGCAAGCCTGCTCCGGGGACATGTAGAACGGCGTTCCCAATCCCGTGTTGCACTGCGTCAACGACATGTCGTCTTCGTCACCCGCGCCGATCACTTTGGCCAACCCGAAGTCAGCGACCTTCACGACTCCTTTTTTGGTGACCAGGATGTTGTCCGGCTTGATGTCACGATGGATGACGTTGTGGTCTTGATGAGCCACCCGCAATGCATCGGCACAGCGCAAGACAACGTGGATCGCATCGCCGATGGTCAACTTGCCGAGCTGATCCATCCACTTTTGCATGCTCTGGCCGTCGATGAATTCGATTGCCAGATAATGCTGGTTGTTGGTCACGCCGTAGGCAAACACCTGCACGGCGTTGGGATGAATGAATTTACCCATCGACTTGGCTTCTCGCTCAAATCGTTCGACGAAGCCCTTTTTCTTGGCCATCTCTTTGGAGAGCAGCTTGAGCGCGACGTGGCGATCCAAGCTCATCTGCCGCGCGAGGAACACCTCACCCATGCCACCTTGGCCGAGCTTCTTGTCCAACTCGAAATCACCGAAGACTCTTTTCTCCTTCTTCGGTGCATCGGCGCTTGGCAAATTGATCATCGTCGCGCCGAGTTCATCCGGATCATCTTCGTCAGACACTGTGTGACCTCCTCGCACTCGAATTCGCAAAAATGATCTCAGCGGGGTGACGGTGAGAAAGGACTGCCAATAACACACCCCGGACAAACCCGCGACGAACCGCCGTATGGCGAGTGGGTATTATGCTTCGTCGTCAAGAGGCTGGCAAATTACAACCCCATTTGTCGAGAAGCGATCGACTCGTCGGCACCTCCGCGGTTCCGTCCTTGAGGTTTCACCCGGGGGCTTCAACAATGCCGTTGCGCTCAACACAGACGATGTCCGGCTTCGGACCTCGTTTTCCGCGTCGTCCTCGACAAGTTTTCCGACGAGGGACTGTCTTTCGTTGGTTTTTGGGCAAGGAGTGACTGGTGGCTTCGGGAGAAAAACCGCAGGACCGACCGCGCGGCATGATTGGCGAAAGTCCCGCCATGCGCGAGGTCTACGCACTGACTCGCCGAGTCGCCGCGTCCTCGGCCACCGTGCTTCTGACCGGTGAAACAGGCACCGGTAAGGAGTTAGTCGCCCGCGCGGTCCACGAACTCAGCCCACGAGCCAGCGGTCCGTTCGTCCGCGTGAACTGTGGCGCGCTGAGTGAATCGCTGCTGGAAAGCGAACTCTTCGGACACGTCAAAGGCGCGTTCACCAACGCCTTCGAAAACCGGACCGGCCGCTTCGAGGCGGCGCACGGCGGTACGATCTTTCTCGACGAAGTCAACTCGATGACCCAGACGTTGCAGGTCAAACTGCTGCGCGTGCTGCAAGAGCACGAATTCGAGCGGGTCGGCGACAGTCGCACGATTCATGTAGATTGCCGCATCGTCGCCGCCACCAACCGCGACCTGCTGCAAGAAATCGACCGCGAGAAGTTCCGCGAAGACCTCTATTACCGGATGAATGTCGTCTCCATCTATCTCCCGGCTTTGCGCGAGCGGATCGAAGACATCCCGCTGCTGGTTAACTACTTCGTCGAGGAATATGCCGACGACAATAATCGCCCGGCACCGAAAGTCGCGGCCGAGTTCGTCGGCTACTTGCAACGCTACGCCTGGCCCGGAAACGTCCGCGAGCTACAAAACTACATCGAGCGCGGCATCGTGCTCGCCAACGGCGACACGTTAACCGCCGATTTGCTGCCGCCGCACGTGCGCGGCCTTGCCCCGATGCGCATGGGCCGCCCGCAAGCCACCGACCTGCACAAGATGGCGACCGAATTGGTCTCGACCAGCATCCTGCAAGCCGGCCCCGACGCTGCCGACCTCCACGAGCGAGCCGTCGCACTCGTCGAACGCGAGGTCATTCTGCAAGTCCTCCGCTCCTGCCAAGGCACACAGACAAAGACTGCCGAACGACTGGGCATCAACCGCAACACGTTGCACAAGAAAATCAGCGACTACCAGTTGGAATCAGAAGCTCGCTGATCGGCGACAGCACTGCCTGTCTTCCCTCAACATCAACGAGAAAGTCTTCATCGTTCACGACTCGCGCGGAACGCAAAACGGTCGGTGAGTTCTAACGCATGTCGTTCACCGAATTGTTCGGCACGGTCGGTCATCGGCGGTGGGCGTTGTTATCCATCGACTGGCCGTTCCAGTACGCGGGGTCATCCTCCTGGATGATGGCCTGTTGACCTGTTCCAAGTTTGGAAATATCGAGGGTGTAGTCTGCCCCCCCCCAAGGTTGACCAAGCAACATCCGGTTGGACAGATCGAGAGAAGCAACCCGAGGACACGCCAGACAGTTTTTTGGACATGGGATCCTCAATCACGTGAAGAGACGGTGAGGCGAAAAAATCGGCAGGCAGAAAACGTCATCGAATTTTTAGGCTCGCCAAGGCGAGCAAGGCGAGCAGGGCAGCGATGATCCAGAAGCGGACCACGACTTTCATCTCGTGGTGGCCGGCGAAGAGGTAGTGATTGTGGAGCGGGCTGCATCGCAGCATTCGCTGACCGGTCAGTTTGAACCAGCCCACTTGAACGATGACGCTCAGCGTTTCGACCACGAACACGCCGCCGACGATGACCAGCAGGAACTCTTGTTTGGTCACGAGCGCGGCTAAGCCCAGCAACGCACCGATTGGCAGCGAGCCAGTGTCTCCCAGAAAGACTTGGGCCGGATGACAATTGAACCACAGAAAGCCGAGCATTGCGCCGACCAACGCTCCGATCACGATCGCCAGTTCGCCTGCGCCGGGGATGTGCGGAATGCTGAGGTATCCCGACAGCGTCTTGTGACCGGCGAGGTACACCAGCACCGTGAAGGCTGAACCGGAGAAAATCGTGCAACCGCTGGCGAGACCATCCAAGCCATCGGTCAAGTTCACTCCGTTCGAACTGCCGGCCATCACCAGAATCCCCCAGAAGATCCACAGCGTTCCGAGTGACACGCCGATGTTGCCAATCGGCCAGATGACTTCCCACTGTTGCGGAAGGACTTTCTGCTGGTAGTACAAGGCGACTGCGATGAACAGCGACATCACGATCTGATAGGCCATCTTGGTGCCGGCCTTCAGCCCGTTGCGTGAAGTTCGCAGCTTGATCCAATCATCGGCGGCACCCAACGCTCCGAAGCCGATCGTCGTGGCCAAGCCGAGCATCACGTAGACATTCGACAGATCGCCCCACATCAGCGTGGCGAGCGCGACGGCTCCCATGACGAACAGGCCGCCCATCGTCGGTGTGTTGCTCTTCGCTGCGTGCAGTTCGTTGAGCTTTTTCGAGTCGCTGCCGATCCGTTCGCAAAACCGGCGCTGCAACCACCGAATCGCCAGCGGGCCAAAGAATATGCACAGCAGAAACGAAGTTCCTCCCGCCAACGCCGTGCGTGCGGTCAGGAACACGCGCGAGTCGCCGGAGAAGAGCTGCTCGAAACGTTCCAGCAACGGAGCAAAATGTTGGAGCCAGACGAACATGGTGGGGGAGGATGGGCTAGGGGCTAGGGGCTAGGGGCTGGAGAATTGAGACCGAGGCCTGAGGCACTCCTAGCCCCTCAGCTTTCTCACGCAGCCATTTGACGACACGTTCCATGTGCATTCCGCGTGAGCCTTTCACGAGCAGGACGTCTTCCGGTTCGAGTACGCAATCGAGGACGGTCAGCAAAACTTCCAAGTGATCACATTGGGCGAGTCGACTGGGACGCAGGCCACCGTCGAGTGCTCCGCGGACGACGTGCTCGGCTTGTTCGCCGAAGACGAGCAAGCCGTCAACGCGAGCTTCGGCCGCCGCACGGCCGAGTTCCATGTGGGCCTGTTCGGCGTGCGTGCCCAGTTCCAGCATGTCGCCGGTGATGAGCAGTCGCTTGTTGGCTCCCTGCCAGTCGCGGAGCGTTTCGCAGGCGGCGCGCATCGAGGCGGGATTGGCGTTGTACGTGTCGTCGATCACGGTCCAGTAGCCAATCTGATGAACTTGGCAACGGCCCTGAACAGCTTGGAAATTCGCGAATCCAGCGGCAATATGCCTCGGCGACAGACCGATCTCGCGTGCAATCGCCACCGCGGTCAAGGCGGCTCGTAGGAAGTGCCGGCCGGTGACGGGAACTTCGTATTCGACGTGATCGACCTCGAACGTCAAACGTTGATTGGCGACGCGAACGTTCGACGCACGGACATGATTGTTTTCCGACTCGCCGACGAAGAGCACCGGACAGCTCGATCGATCCGCCATGCCGCGCGTCACAGGATCGTCTCCCGGCAAAATCGCGAAGCCGGTGGCCGGCAACGCGTCCAGCAGCTCGCCTTTGCCGAACACAATTTTCTCCGCCGATCCGAAACCTTCCACATGCGCCAGACCGATGCCAGTGATGACGCCGACTTCCGGCCGAGCGATCTCCGCCAGCATCGCGATCTCGCCAACCGCCGACGCGCCCAGTTCGAGCACCGCGAACTCGTGGCTTTGATCCAGTTCCAGCAAACTCAGCGGCAAGCCGATGTGATTGTTGAAGTTCTTCAGGCTGCGAACTCCGGGATGCGCCGCCGAAAGCACCGCGTGAATCATCTCGCGAGTCGTCGTCTTGCCGAAGCTACCCGTGACACCAATGACCAATCCTTCCTGCTGCAAGCGATACCAACTTGCGAACTTCACCAGCGCGGTAAGGGTGTCTTCCACCACGATCAGCGGTGGAACTGGACTGTGTCCCGATCCGACCTTCCAGGCCTCCTGAGCTTGAGACAGTTGGTCACGCCGCACGACCGCGAGACCGGCTCCATGATGACGCGATTCGACCAGAAACGAATGTCCGTCGTGATGCTCGCCACGCAACGCCCAGAAAATGTCGCTAGGCCGTATGCCGCGCGAGTCGATTTCAACTCGCGTGAAAACCGCCTCTCCGCACGCGCTGCCAACAATCTGCCCGTGAGTCGCAGTTGCCAGAGAGTGAAGGGAGACAGAGTTCATGAGATGATGGTCGTTCCGCCGTCAGGCGGGCGGCGCGACTCCTGTCCGCCCGAAGGCGGGACTACCAACGTCACGCCAAGCTGTTCGCACGACCTCGCGGTCGTCGAACGGGAAGCGTTGAGTGCCAATGATCTGTTCGGTCTCGTGCCCCTTGCCCGCGATCAGCACGCAATCGCCAGAGTGAGCTTCGGCGAGCGTCCATTCAATCGCGGCTTTGCGATTCGGTTCGACGTACAGCAGCGGAAAGCTGGGAACGAATCCGGCCAGGATGTCTTCGATGATACGCTGCGGGTCTTCGGTGCGCGGGTTGTCGCTGGTGACGACGATCAAGTCCGCGCCGAGCACCGCTTGCGCCATCTTCGGGCGTTTGGACCGATCGCGGTCGCCGCCCGCTCCGAAGACCACGATGACTCGCTTCGAGCAAAGCTGCCTCAGATTCGAGACGCAGCGGCACAGCGCGTCTTCCGTGTGAGCGAAGTCTACGAACACGTCGAACGGCTGGCCGGCATTGACTCGTTCGAGTCGTCCTGGCACGGCCGGCAGCAATTCGATACCGAGTGCGATCGTCTTCAGCGGCACTCCGAAATGATACGCGGCAGCCGTTGCGGCGAGAGCGTTTGCGACGTTGTGCCGGCCGATCATCGGAATCAGAACGGACTCGGCTCCCCCGCCGCAGCCGAGGACAAATTGTGTTCCGGCGGTGGATTCCTTGACGATCGTTGCGGTCACGTCTGCCTCGTGGTCGATGCCGAAGGTCACGATGCGATCACTGAGATCAACTCGTCTCGCGATCGCGGAGCTTCCCGCATTGTCGGCGTTGAGCACGAGCAAGCCGTCAGGCTTGAGGTGTTCGGAGATGCGCGACTTGGCCGCGAGGTACGTCTCGAAGTTCTGGTGGTAATCGAAATGATCCTGCGTGACGTTGGTCACGATGGCGACGTCAAGCTGAGTCCCGCAGGCGCGGCCTTGATCGAGCGCGTGGCTCGACAGTTCCATCGCGGCGTGAGTTGTGCCGCTCGCGACCATCGACGCCAGCCAGTTGGACAAGACTTGCGAGTCAGGTGTCGTCAGCCCGGCTCGCTCGCGTCGCGATCCGTCGCTGTATTCGATCGTGCCGAGAACTCCCGTCGGATGCCCGGCCGCTCGCAGGATTGAACGCAGCAGCCAAGTCGTCGTGGTCTTGCCATTCGTCCCGGTGACCCCCGCGATTTTCAAAGTCCGCGACGGATGTCCCGTTAGCGCGTCGCACAACAACGCGAACGCGCGGCGCACGTCGGGCACAAGACACTGCGGAACTGGCAAGTCGGGAAGCTCGCGGCTGAGCAGTAACGCTTCGGCACCGCGCAGCACGGCATCGCGCGCGAACTCCTCACCGTTGCGTCGCGTACCGGGGATCGCGGCGAAGAGCACACCGGGACTGACCATCTCGCTGCATTCGGTCGTGTGCGTGACGAGGATGTCGTCTTCGCCGATGAACCGCGCGTGTGGAAGCAGTGCCTTCAGGCTGACGGGCGAATTGGGATTGGGTGCGGGCACGTCGTGGCCTCCTTGCCGTGGACGTGAGAGAGGTTGGCGACAGGCATCGGGCTACAGGGAGTTCACCTGAAGACCGTCGCCCTTTGAGTGGGGGCGGGATTCTCGACAATCGGCCAGTTGGGTCAAGCCGAGTTTCGTCGGCGACGCAAGTTGCGACGCACGGTTTTCAGGCCACGCATTGTTGAGCCGATGACTTGGCCAGCCACACGGTTGAGCGTTTGCGGTGTCGCCAGTGAGCGCGCTTCCGCGAAGGTCAGGAATTCGCGGTGATGATCGGCGACGAATTGCTCGACGCGGTGGATTTGCCCTTCGGTCATCACGTTGACGTGCAGGCAAAACGTCTGCACGCCGAGCGGCAGCACGCGCGGGTTCGCCAACCACTGCGACAGGAAGATCAACCCGTGCTCAATCGACGGCCACGGTGCGAAACCGTCCGTCACGGTCGTGAAGCCGAGTTCGCGGAGCGCTCGCAACGTCAGTCGATCGAACGAATGCGACGGAGCCATGAACGTCTCGCAGCTCAGGCCGTGTTCTCGCAGGAGTTGCTGCCCACCAGCCAGCTTGTCGAGTTGCTCATCAAACGGCAGCCCGGCGAACTCGCTCAGACCGTTGACTCCCATCAGCCCGCAGTCGTGCGTGACGTAGACATGCTGAAAGCCGTGCTGAGCAATCTCCCGGCCGCGTGCTTGCAGCGATCGGACTTTGTCCCAGAAATCCCCGGAAAGCTCCGGGAACGTCAACAACTGCGGATCTCGATTGTCCGGGATCACACCGAGCAGCGGCCGAATGTCGAAGGTGTCGAACACGCGCGACAGGCGCTCGAACTGCGGCCAGTCCATGTGCGGGGCGATGTCGTCCAGACGAATGAGATACCGAGCGGACATGGGCGCGATGTTAGGTCCGCCCCGAAAAACAGGTCAATTCGCGTTTGCCGCCCGACGGAATTATTCTTCCACAGATTTTCGTAGTTTGAGGACTTCTGAGATGGGCCGATTGATCCTGGGATCACGCTCCCCGCGCCGGCGCGAGTTATTGGAGATGCTCGTTGCGCCGGGGTTGATCGACGTCCGGCCGCCACGCTCGTCCGACGAGTTGGGTTTCGAGGGGCTGACGTCGTGGCTGGACATCGCTCAGCAATTGCAGCGGATCGCTCGCGAGAAGAACGACGACGTACTTTCGCAAATTTCGTCGAGCGACGATTCGCAACTGGTGCTGACGGCCGACACGGTCATCGTCGCCAGTGATGCTCTGGGGAGTTATCGCGTGCTCGGACAACCGCCGCGCGACGACTCGTGGCGCGAGGTCGTGCGTGGCTGGTTCCGCGATCTGTACGCCGGCCGCAGTCACATCGCGGCAACGGCGATTTGTCTGACTGATCAACGCACGGGTCGGCGGCTTGAAAGAATCGTGCAGTCGCATGTGTGGGTCCGCGACGATGTCGAACCGCTGCTCGATTGGTATCTCGCAACCGAAGAACCGCGCGGCAAGGCAGGCGGCTATGCCCTGCAAGGATTCGGCAGCGTATTCGTGACTCGCGTCGAAGGGAGCATCACGAACGTCGTCGGTCTTCCGCTCGATGCGCTTGTCGAACTGTTGCCGCAGTTCGGCTGGCCGCTGAAAAAGTAAAATCTGACGCAGTGTCCCGGCGAATGCGACTTCGCTACCATCCCGACCCGCCGTGCGAGGCTGTTTCTCGCGCGGGATTTTGGTCGCTCAAGAAACGTTTGCCTCGATGCCCGATTCGACTCCCACGCCCTCTCCGGACGAGCCGCCCAATTCGAAACCTCGGCTGCCTCGACGAGAAGGCGATGACGAAGACTCGCCGCGCCCGTCGTTGTGGGGGCCAGTCATTGTGATTGGCTTGGTGCTGTCGCTGTTGCTGGCCATGAACTGGAAAAGCTTGATTGGCGCGGCCAACGAAGTCGACTTCTCATTTTTTTTGAAGCAGTTACAGACCCAGAACATTTCCGAAGTCACGACCACCGGCAATCTGGTCAACGGCAAATGGAAAGTTATCCCGGAGGCTCCGGACGGTGCCACCACGAAGCTGGCTGACACATTCAGCACGCGCATTCCCGAACTGTGGCGAGATGACCAGGAGCTTCGCGACCTGCTGAAAGTCCTCAAAAAACTCAAAGCCGATGACGCGACGCCGCAGTTGTTCAGCCAGTTCCTGTTCGGCTCGATGTTTTTGATGGCGATGCTGCTGGTCGTATTCTTCATCATGCGGCGTTCGATCGACCCCGGCGGGACGGCCTTCATCGGCAGCTTCGGCAAGGCGGGCGCGAAACGCTTCAAGCCATCCGACAAGCTCACGACTTTCGCCGATGTCGCCGCGATGGAAGCGGCTAAAGGCGAATTGATCGAGATCGTCGAGTTCCTCAAAAGCCCGGAGAAGTTTCACAAGCTCGGCGCGCAGATTCCCAAAGGCGTGCTGTTGATGGGCTCGCCCGGAACTGGCAAGACTCTGTTGGCTCGCGCGACGGCCGGCGAGGCGGGCGTGCCGTTCTTCACGATCAACGGTTCCGAGTTCATCCAGATGTTCGTCGGCGTCGGCGCGAGTCGCGTGCGCGATCTGTTCCAGCAGGCTCGCGAGAACGCGCCGTGCATCATCTTCGTGGACGAGATCGACGCCGTCGGCCGAGTGCGGGGCGCTGGACTCGGCGGCGGTCACGACGAACGGGAGCAGACACTCAACCAAATCCTCAGCGAGATGGACGGCTTCTCGCCGACCGAATCGGTGATCGTCATGGCTGCCACAAATCGGCCCGACGTGCTCGACCCGGCGCTGCTTCGTCCCGGCCGCTTTGATCGGCACATCACGATCGACCGGCCGACCAAAGACGGACGCCAGCAAATCTTGAAGATCCATGTCCGCAAAGTGCCGCTGGCCGACGACGTCGATCTCGCTGTCGTTGCCGCCTCGACCATCGGTTTCACCGGTGCCGAGTTGAAGAATCTCGTCAACGAAGCCGCGCTCAACGCCGTGCGGGCCGAGCGAAATTCCGTCATCGGCGACGACTTCGAGGCCGCTCGCGATCGTGTTCTGATGGGAGCCAAGCGAGAAGAAGTCCTCAGTGAGCACGAAAAAGCGATGACCGCGTTTCACGAAGCCGGTCACGCGCTGATCGCCTGGTTCCTGCCCGACGTCGATCCGGTCCACAAGGTCACGATCATCCCGCGCGGCCGAGCACTTGGCGTCACGCAACTGCTCCCCGAAGAGGACCGCTATCACTATGGCGAGAAGCGCATGCACTCGCAAATGGCGATGATGCTCGGCGGCCGAGCGGCCGAGAAGCTGGTCTTCGATGAATACTCCGCCGGTGCCGAAGACGATTTGAAGCGTGCCACGTCACTCGCTCGCCGCATGGTCAGCCACTGGGGCATGAGCGAGAAGATCGGCCCTGTCGCATTTCGTCAGGGCGAAGACCATCCGTTCCTCGGCAAGGAACTGCACGAAGCTCGCGAATTCAGCGAAGCGACCGCGCACACGATCGACTTGGAAGTCCAACGCTTCCTCAACGCCGCCGCTGACCGAGCCACAAAGCTACTGGCCGACCACCGCCCACAACTCGACGCCGTCTCGAATGCCCTGCTGCAAAAAGAGAGCATTGACCACGCCGACCTGGTCACCCTCCTCGGCCCGCCGATCCCACGCACGAGTGGCGAAACGCAGGCGAAGTCAGGCTGATCCTCCAACTCGGGAGCCTCAGTTTCTCGGACATCTTTGAATCCGGCTTAGGCAGTTCGACACATGCGCCGCCTGAAGGCGGGACGACGAACAATCGAACAAATCGAAATCGGCTGCGGCTGGAAGTCTCGGCAACTGGTTTCAACAGCAAAGAAACCAAGGATTCCTAAGATGCGAAGCTCGATCACGACACCACTCATGACTTCGATGTTGATCGCGTTGGCGACCGTCGTCTTGGTGGATGAACCGCGAATAAGCGGGTTACCGATTGCGTTTGCGCTGCAAAAACCCAGCAACGTGTCGCTGGCCATCTACGACAAGGACGGCATCTAACTTCGACTTTTGCATTTTAGGTGGCCAAGGCCACCGCGTTTTCTAGGAGTTGTTGGATTTTTCGAGACCCTGGTCCTGCGAGGGCCAAGGTCAAAACCTGTTGCCGGACGCTGAGCCGACGGAGCGTGCCGAGCATGTCGGCGAATG
>CAMDRI010000088.1 GCA_945906725.1 Candidatus Kuenenia stuttgartensis
TAATCGTGATGCCCAGCAGAGCGGAAAACTCGCCCGACGAAACGCCAGTCAGGTCGATGACGTTGCTGCCGTCGCCGCCTTGCACGTCCAACTCCGTGACGTCCGCCGCAAGCACCGTCGGAGCCGAGGCCACCGCCGTCCCGTTCGCCAGAACTTCCACGAGCGTCGAATCGTTCGGATTCACACGTACGGTGATCGCGTCGCCGCTGTCGGATGAGATGAACAGCGCGGTGCCGACCGAAGAAACCGTCACCGTCGGCACAGTGCGATTCTCCAGCGTCTCGGCGATGCGCACGTCCGCCGCACGACTCAGCCGAGTCGCACGAGCACGAACTGAACAACTAAGTTTCCTCCCTGAACGAACTGTTTCCAACCAACTTGAGAATCGCATTTTGCGGAGCCTTGCATGTGAGGGGAACGATCTGTGTCGCGCGACAAACCGAGCCAAGCTCCGCCCGCGCAGAGAATGGCCCAAAAACCATTCCACCAAATTACGAGCGTGTCCAACCGCGAGCCATAAAAATTCGACGACTTTCGCCCCCTTCGATTTCACGACCGCTGCAACGGCTAATCGCCGTGTTTTGAGCAGTTTGAGCGGCGTTTCGTCGAAGAGACCGCGAAGCAAAGAGATTCGCTCAAGTTCGACAGGAGGCGTAGCCGCCGATACGTAGCCGAAGGTTGTCCCGACGGTGTCATCAGGACAGCTCGCGACCTTTGTGGCTCATCGACTCGTCACGCGGAGCGATGGCGGCTACGTTGGCGGGAACGAATGTCTCAGACTGGCGACGTTGAAACTCGAATCCCGAATCTCGAAACTCACCGTCCGAGGTGGGCCAGCCTTCCCAGGCTGACTCGATTAACGATGGGCGTGATCTTGCCAATTCGGGTCAAGCTGGAAAGCCTGACCTACAAGAACGGACGGGCGAATGTTGTCGATCATCGTGCCGGTGCTGAATGAGCATGAGAGTTTGCCGCAGTTGCTGGCGGAGATCGTTCGATCCGGAGAACGGCACGGCATCGGGTACGAAGTGATCTTCGTGGATGACGGCTCGCGCGATGGTAGTTGGGACGTGATCCGTCAACTGGCGGAGCAAAACGAAAAAGTCTCCGGCATTCGGCTGCGACGAAACTTTGGCAAAGCCGCCGCGCTGACGGCCGGGATGCGGGCCGCGAAAGGCGACCTGGTGCTGATGATGGATGCCGACTTGCAGGACGATCCGGCAGAGATTTCGAACTTCCTGAACAAGCTCAACGAAGGCTTCGACGTCGTCAACGGCTGGAAGCAACGGCGGCTCGATCCGTGGCACAAAGTTTTCCCCAGCCGCGTCTTCAACTGGATGATCAGTCGGCTCACGGGATTAAAGCTGCACGATCACAACTGCGGACTGAAGCTGTTCCGAGCAGAGGTCGCTCGCGAGATCACGATCTACGGCGAACTGCACCGATTCATCCCGGTGCTTGCTCACGCAAAAGGCTTTCGCATCGCGGAGATCGCCGTGCATCATCGCGAGCGCCAATTTGGCCGCTCGAAGTACGGCATGCGAAGATTCCTGCGCGGCTTCCTCGATCTACTGACCGTCAAGTTCTTGACTGGCTTCGGTCAGAGTCCACAGCACATGCTGGGCGCGATCGGACTGATGTTTCTGGGCGTCGGATTCTTGGGCTTGGGATATCTCGCGGTGCTGTGGCTGCTGATGAACCTGCCTCCGCTGTGGGGCGGCGTGCCCTTGATCGCGGTGTCGCCGATCGGGCCCAGACCGCTGCTGGCATACTCGATCGCAGCCACATTGCTCGGTGGGCAGAGCTTGTCTCTGGGACTGCTCGCCGAACTGATCGTGTCCAACACCGTCCGCGAGCAAGCCACCTTCAGCATCAGCGAGCGCGCTAGCCGACACGAGGAATGACAGTCATTCCACCGTTTACTGGTCGACAAAACGGTTTCTGACACCTGACACTTTTGCCTCTGATACTTTTTCGGGGACACTCGTGGTCATTCGATTCCACAGGACAAATGATGACAGCTTTTACTTGTTATGTTGGTGTTGTCAAAGATCCAGACTATCAGTGGACCGAGGAGAACTGGCACTGCAACAGCCCAGCACTGTTTTCCCTCCCCGGATCAAGGGAACTATTCATCAAGATTATGGATGGCGTTCGGGAGGGACGATACCAGGGAATGTAGCTCGATTGGGGTGCCTTTCTGGGTTACCTGACGAAAGAAGAAATTCAAGAGTTACTGGTTCGCGATGTGAAGCAATACGAGGATTGTTCTCATTTTCCTCACATCAGAGAGAAAGCTGTGAAGTTGCCGGACGGACTTCGGAACTTGGAACTCAGAAAGAAGTACGCAGTCGTTGTCACGGAATGCTAATCCCGGTTTCCGCGATTCAAAATCTTCCGCGGCTGGCACAGCTTTCATCAAGCTGTGTGCGCCGCATTGGAAAACCGTGTTGGGCATTCGATTACCCGAACGGCCTCAACCTTGGAATCAGCGTCCACCCCAAGTTTCTTGTGCCTGCGGCACCCAGCTTCTGCGAAGCTAGGCCACCCGCGACGAATACAAACCCCTCTTGCTTACCTGGCCATGAAGGGACGTCGTCTATGAGTAAAACCATCCTGAGCAACCGACGTCGGGTTCTGTTTCTCTGCACGGGCAACTCGTGTCGGAGCCAGATGGCGGAGGGTTGGTTGCGGCATCTGGCGGCGGACAAGTTTGAAAGCCTGTCCGCCGGAGCCAAGCCCGCCGGCTATGTCCATCCGCTGGCCGTGCAGGTGATGCGTGAGGCGGGCGTCGAGATTTCCCAGCAAGTCAGCAAACACATTCGCGAGTTCTTGCCGCCCGAGGGAACACCGCCGGACCTCATCATCAGCGTCTGCGGCAACGCCGAGAAGGAATGCCCGCTGTTCCCCGGCCGTGTCGAACGCTGGCACTGGCCGTTCGACGATCCGTTTCATGCGGGAGGCTCCGACGAAGAACGGCTCGCTGAGTTTCGTCGCGTGCGCGACGAGATCAAAGCGAAGATTGAAAGAGGTCTCGTGGCAAAATGAATTGCTGGCGAGCCGGGCGGCGTCAGCCCCCCGGACGATTGCCGCTCGTGAAACGTCCGAGAGCTAACGCATCCCGGCTCGCCAAGTCGCTGAGCGAAAGTCACTCTCGGCACAGCGCTTCGTCGAGGTTCAGCAGCACGTTGGTGAGCACCGTCCACGCTGCTAGCTCGGAGCGATTCGTCTCCGCCGGGACCGGGCATTCGCCGACGGACAGCAACGCTTTCGCGGCATCGCGATCTTGTTGAAATCGAATCCGTTCGGCCGACAGCAGTCGCATCAGCGATTGCGTTTCTGAGTCCGACGGCTCGCGAGCGACTGTTCGGCGAAACGCGATCGTGATTCCCTCGCAATCCGATGCCGGCTTGCAAGATAACACTCGTTGAGCCAGCACGCGCGCGGACTCGACGAACTGCGTGTCGTTGAGCAGCGCGAGCGCTTGCAGAGGCGTGTTCGTTCGTTGGCGGCGCAACGTGCAGGTCTCGCGAGTCGGGGCGTCGAGCTGCAACATGCTCGGCGGCGGGACTTGGCGTTTCCAATAGGTGTAAAACCCGCGGCGATAAAGTCCGTCGCCGGTCGAGAAGACGTATTCCTGAGTGCTCTTGGTGTCGTAGGTGATCGCCTTCCACAGATCGACCGGCTGATACGGCTTGACGCTTGGTCCGCCGATCCGTTCAGCCAGCAACCCGCTGGCAAGCAACGCCGAATCGCGCAGCACTTCCGCGTCGAGCCGATAGCGCGAGGCACGAGCCAACAACCGGTTTTGCGGATCGAGCCGGCGATGCTCCGCGCTGATGACTGATGATTGCCGATACGTTGCTGAGGTGACGACGTCTCGGATCAATTGCTTCGTGCTCCACCGAGAAGGATTGTGATCACGGTCCTTGGCCCTTGGCTCTCGGCTTTCGGCTGGACCTGCGAACTCGACGGCCAGCCAATCGAGCAACTCCGGATGCGACGGCAGTTCGCCTTGCACGCCGAAGTCCTCGGCCGTCGCGACTAGGCCGCGACCGAAGAGCTGCCGCCAATGCCGATTCACGGCAACGCGAGCGGTCAGCGGATGCCGTGGATCGATGAGCCATTTCGCAAACGAGAGCCGATTCGACGGCGCGTCGTTGGGCAGAGCGAGCAAGAACGACGGGACTCCCGGTGCGACCTTCTCACGCGGTTGATCGTACTGGCCTCGTTCGAGAATGAACGTGTCGCGCGGCTCGGCTTGATCCTGCATGACCATCGCGCTGGTGATGGTCGCCAACAACGACCCCTCCGCTTGAAGCTGCTTGATTTCGTCGTCGAGCGACTTCTTTGCGCCTGCATCGGTCTCTTTTGGCAGCGTGATCAGCTTCGCCTGCAAATCGCGAATCCGTTGCTGCAACTGTTCCTGCTGGGCGGCTTGTTCCGGCGTCGGCAGTCGCAGTTCGGGGACGGCATTCTTTTGCTTGCCGCCGTCGATCCCTTTCTCCGGCAGTTGATTGAAGTACGCGAAGAGCTGATAGAACTCACGCTGCGTCAGCGGGTCGAACTTGTGGTCGTGGCACTGAGCACATCCAGCCGTCAGCCCCATCCAGACGGCCGAGGTCGTGCGTACTCGGTCGGCGACATACTCGGTGCGGTACTCTTCGGGAGTGACGCCGGTCTCCTCGGTAATCATGTGATTGCGATTGAAGCCGGTCGCGATCCGTTGCTCGATGGTTGCGTTCGGCAGCAAGTCACCAGCAAGCTGCTCGATCGTGAATTGATCGAACGGCATGTCGGCGTTGAAGGCGGCAATCACCCAATCGCGCCACCGCCACATGAACCGCTCGTGATCGGTGAAGTAACCGTGCGTGTCGGCGTACCGTGCTTGATCGAGCCAGTCCCGCGCCTGATGCTCGCCGTAGCGCGGCGAAGCCAGCAGCCGATCGACGACCCGCTCGAACGCATCGGGTTCTTTGTCGGCCAGGAACTCATCGACCTCAGCCAGCGACGGCGGCAATCCGGTCAGATCGAGCGTAACTCTTCGCAGCAACGTGACACGATCCGCTTCGGGCGATGGCCGCAAGCCGGCGGCTTCGATGCGAGCGAACACGAAGCGGTCGATGGGCGAGTTCGTAGTTCCACCTTCCGGCGGTGCGATTCTTCTGCCTGAAGGCGGAACTACCAACTTCGGCGCGACAAACGCCCAATGCGTCTGAAACTTGGCCCCCTCAGCAATCCAACGTTTCAGCGTTTCTTTCTGAGCACCCGTCAGCGATTGCTGCGTTTCTTTCGGCGGCATGACATCGTCGTCGTCCGCAAAGATGCGCCGCACGAGTTCGCTGGCTTCCGGTTTCCCCGGCACGATCGGCATTCGACCGGATTTTGTCGCGCGGATGGCCTCGTCTCGCAGGTCCAATCGAACTCCGGCCTGCCGCTGCCTCGCATCCGGCCCGTGACAGCGAATGCAAAAGTCCGCGAGGATCGGCCGCACGTCGCGTGCGAAGTCGATGGCCGGAGGCATCTCCGCTCGCGCATCGTTGCTCGCGATCACAATCACGCAGACGATCAAGCTGGCGAAGCGCATGTTGTTCTCATTCGTGGGGCAGGTTTTCAACCTTCCCGGCCAGCAGGGCAGGTTGAAAACCTGCCCCACGAGTCACACCAACAGCCGGCCAGCGTAGCCAACACAGCGAGTGGTGTCGCCGCTCGCCTCGGCGGAGGTCGTATAGCCAATATCGATTGACCGATTCAATCGGCCGAGTTTCTTCAGTATCTTCAACACGATCACGGCTGGCACGAGGCCGCACATGCTGATGTGGTTCGCCTGGCAGGTCTCGAAGAGAGCGTCTTCGTTGAGTCGGTCGAACTCGGCGAGGGCCAGCGTGTCGAGTCGTCGCGTTTCGGCGTCGTTGGCGTAGTGGTTCATGTCGCTGGAGATCAGCAGCAGCGGCGGGTCGAGCAGAAAGTTTTCCAGCACCGACGCCAGGCCGCGAGCGAAGTCGTCGCAACGTTCGAGCGTCGCGCCGCTGACACAGATGCCGACGATCTTCGTCTGCGGCGCGAGCCGATGAATGATCGGCAGTTCGACTTCGATGCCGTGCTCTTGCTGATGCGCGGCCGCGTCGAATTGCAGGCCCGGGATCGCCGCGACCAATCCGCGAGCCAGTTCGAGATCAGATTCGAGTTGTCCGCCGGGGAATGACCAGACACGATTCGGCGCGACCGCCCAATCGAGTCCATGTGGCGTGTGCTTCGGTCCGATCACGATCACCGTGCGCGGCAGTTCGATTTGTTTGAGCACATCGGCCGCCAACTTGCCGGAGAATCGCCAACCGGCATGCGGCACCATCGCGGCCGCGCATTTGTAGGATGGTCCGCCTTTGGCGGATTGCCCGTCCCTTTCGGCTGCGTTCGCATCGCCGGGACGGGCAAGAGTGACCACCCTACTGCCGAGCATTCGATCCAACTCCGCCGCCACTCCCACTGCATCACCCGGATAGAACTTCCCCGCCACCGCTGCCGGTCGAACGTCGGCTCCGCCAGTGGGCTTCGGAGTCATCTCGACTGTGAACCGGTCGCAGGAACTCAACGCTCGCAGACTGAAAAGCTGCGACCATTCGGGAGCGACGACTTGCGCCAGTTGGCTGGCGTCTCGCACGAGTTGATCGGCCGACATGCGACGATCGAATACGAAACTTTGCTTGTTCCGTTCGGTGACGAGCGCACCGCGCGTCGCCGAGTCGATTCCGGAGAGATCTGGTTCCGCGATCGTGCCGTGCATCGCCGTATCATCGAGCGCGAGGATGTCGACTCGCAGTTGATCGAGCGGCAAGTCGCGTCCAGCGAGAGCTTTTGCCAGCGTCTCGCATTGTGTGAAGAGCGTCGTTTGCAGAGGCGATTTGTCTTTCGCCGACAGCCGCGAGACCGACAGCCAGAAGTTCGTACCAGGCTGAGTGATCATCACCGCCACGCCATGCACGTCGGCGTCGGGAACCCCGGGGCAGAAGTAAAGCGGTGTCAGGCCGCTCAGCAGCGACAGCACCGATTGCCGAGCGAAAATCGTGAGCTGCTCGAATTCAGAAGCGGTCAGCAGCGGTCGCGGCGGAGCGCTGACGCTCATCGGACCGGCACTCGACATCGGGCCGTGAATGACATCTCCCTCGAAGCGAAACAGCGTCGTGTCATCCGACTTCCACGCAGTCGGCGGCAAGCCAGCCTTCACGCAGACTTGATTCAAAAACTCTTTGCTGTCCCAGCCGTTGTCGGTCGCGACGCCGGGCAGAAGCAAGCCGCGCTGTTGGCCGCGAATGATCTGCAAGCCGTGCTTGCCAATCGTGACCGCGTTGATGCGATCGAGGCCGCGCTCGGTGACTTGCTCCGGCGCGAACAGCAGCCAGACATCCAGATCGAGGTGCGGCAGTTCGCTGACGGAGACTTTCGGAAAGCGCGGATCGTTGGTCGCCGTGCGATTCGCCGCTTCGCGCAAGCACTGATTGAGCTGCATCGCCTGACCGAACGAGCCACAGCAGGAACGCAATCGGCCGTGACGTTTCAGACTGACGAACGTTCCCGACACGATGTTCAGTCTCATGCCGCTGCGATCGAAAGCGGAGGTTTCCGGTGCTCGTCCTTCGGTGGCGGATCGCACCAATTCGGCAGCAGTCGCGAACAGAATCTGCCGCTGCGTCGGTGAGAGGTTCGGAGCAGTCTTGGGGATTTGCACGGTGATTCCTTTGGCATCGGACTTTGGCTGAGCAGGACGAAAAGGTGGAGCTTGCACCAAGATCGGGGCCGCCGAAGATCCCAAAGGGGTACCGCTGCGAGGACGTTCCGGCAACATGAGCGGTTGCTCACGATCTGGCGAATGGAACTGTTTCATATCCACCGGCTGTCGCTTGCGGCCCCAGTTGCCTGGGCGAGTGGCGAAGACTCCGGCGATGTGCGTGCCGCAGTGCCGGCAGTTGTCCCGGTTCAGAGCGTACTCACCCAATTCGTACCAGTTGCGTTCGATCAATCGCTTTCGGCAGTTCGGGCAGTAGGTGCTTTGCCGTGTCGCATCATCGACGTTACCGACGTAGACGTATTTCAGCCCCGCTTTCATCGCGACCTCGCGTGCGGCGATCAGCGTCTCATGCGGAGTGCGCGGGCGGTCGAGCATCCGAAAGTCCGGGTGAAAGGCCGAGAAATGCAGCGGCACTTCGTCGCCGACTGCTTCCAGAATCCAATCGCTCATTTTCCGGAACTCTTCCAGTTCATCGTTTGCCTGCGGGATGACGAGGTTCGTGATCTCGAACCAGACGTTGGTCTCGTGTTTTAGCCAGCGCAGCGTGTCGAGCACCGGCTGCAAATGCGACAGAGTCGTGCGATAGTAAAACTCTTCGGTGAACGCTTTGAGATCGACGTTCGCGGCGTCCATGAATTGATAGAATGCCTCGCGAGCTTCCGGAGTGATGTACCCCGCCGTGACCGCGACCGACTTGATGCCGAGTTCCTTGCAAGCTCGCGCGGTGTCGATCGCGTACTCGGCCCAGATGACCGGGTCGTTGTAGGTGTAGGCGACACTCGCGCAGCCCATCTCCAGCGCGGCGCGAGCAATCTCATCGGGCAACGCGCGCTGGCTGAGCCGTTCGGTTTCGCGAGACTTTGAGATGTCCCAGTTCTGACAAAACTTGCAGCCCAGATTGCAGCCGGCGGTGCCGAAGCTGAGCACGCTGGTCCCCGGCAGAAAATGGTTCAGCGGCTTCTTCTCGATCGGATCGATGCAGAACCCGGTGCTGCGACCGTAGGTCGTGAGCATCATTTGGCCGCCGAGATTCTGCCGCACGAAACAGAAGCCGCGGTCGCCGTCTTTCATCACACAGCGACGCGGACACAGATCGCATTCGATCCGATCCCCGTCGCGATGCCACCAGCCGCCAGGCACGATGCCGTCGGCGTGCAATGCCGCGAGGTTGCTTAGCCCGGCGACATGCGATGCTTGTTCGTGTTCGATGTCATCGGTTCGCAAGATCGGTAACGCGGTTGTCATCTCTCACTCCTCTGATTGCTCGCAGTGTTGTAGAGGCTGACCGAGTTTCGGCTGTAGCCCAAGCCCTTGTGGCCTGGATGAGACCGTTCAAAAGCGTGAATCGACCGACCCACAAGGGGTCCAGCTACGAACTCAGATCGCGTCGATCCAGGCACCGACGATCGACAGCGCGTTGTTGATTTCGGTCGCGGACCCGATCACCGTGTCGTCGATTTGCGGCGTGGAATTGTTGCCCGCTCCACCGGTGACGGAATCGTCGCCCACCTCTCCATCGACGCTGTCCGCACCGAGTCCGCCGACCAGCGAGTCCTTGTCGGCACCACCCAGCATCGTGTCATTGCCGTCGCCGCCGACGAGTGCGTCGAGTCCCGCTCCGCCCGACAGGACATCGTTGCCGAGGTATCCAGAGAGGGCATCGTTGCCGACGCCGCCGTCGAGCGCGTCGTTGCCGTCGCCGCCGTTGAGGGTGTCGTTGCCGGCGTTTCCCGTCAGCGAGTCATTGCCCAGACCACCCTTCAGCACGTCGTTGCCTTTGCCACCGGAAAGCGTGTCATTGCCGGTTCCACCGTCGACGGTCGAGGCTCCTGCTCCACCCCACAGCGAATCATTGCCACCTCCGCCCGTGAGACTGGTCGAGCCTGCGAACAGATGAGCGTCGATCGTGTTGTCGCCGTCGCCACCGGTCAGGATCGCGATCTCAAAGCTCGTGACTGTGTCCGCGCCGACGCCGCCCAGTGCTGACGTGGTGAGCGTGATCAGCGAGGCGTTGCTCGATTCGATCAGCATGTCGCCGAGGCCCTTTCCGCCATTGAGCTTGTCATTGCCCAACCCGCCGGTCAGACGATCGTTGTTGCCGACTCCGCCATCGAGACTGTCGTTGCCATCGCCGCCGACCAGCGTGTCGGTGCCGTCGCCACTGAGCAGCGTGTCAGCTCCGGTGCCGCCGACGAGCGAATCGTTCCCGGCGTTGCCGATCAGTGAACTCGCGCCGTTGCCGCCAAGAATCGTGTCATTGCCGGCGGCTCCGTCGAGCGTCGCGTTGCCGGTGTACGCCGTCGCGTTGAGTGTGTTGTTGCCAGCCCCGCCAGTCAGCGAGGCTTGCTCGAACGAGTTGAGGACATCGCTGCCAAGTCCCGCCAATGCCGCGTCGGCCAGCGTCCAGTTCGTGTCCGCGGTTTCGAGGAGTCGATCGACGCCATCGCCGCCGTCCAGGAAATCGTCGCCCGCTCCGCCGGTCAGGACATCGTGGCCTCCCTGACCTTGCAGGCTGTCGATGCCGCTGCCGCCGATCAGTGTGTCGTTCCCATCTCCACCGAGCAGCGTCACGTTGCCGGTGAAGAGTTTCATGTCGAATTTGTTCGCCGCCGCACCGCCAGTGAACTGCATCGATTCGAGGTTGAGATAATTGTCCGTGCCGAGCGGCGAGCCACCTTGCACTTGAGTTGTCGTGACTGTGACGTTGCCGTTGGTGAACTCATTGAGCACGTCGTTGCCAAGTCCACCATCGAACGAATCCTTTCCCGCGCCGCCGGTGATCGTGTCGTTGCCGTCACCGGACTGAATCGTGTCGTTTCCCGCGCCGCCGTCGATCGAATCCGCTCCGACTGTGCCGACCAGCGAATCGCTGCCGGCTCCGCCAAACAGCGTGACCACGCCAGAAAACGCGCTGGCATTGATCTGCGCCGCACTGGCACCTGCGGCCAAGTTGGCTTGCTCGATGCTGATCAAGCTGTCGAGTCCCAGACCGCTGAGCAACGTGTCGTTGAGCGTGACCGTGCCGCGCAGATTTGCCGCGACGACCCGATCAACCCCACCGTTTCCATTGATCGTGTCGTTGCCGGCGTCCATCAGGATCGAGTCGTCGCTGGCGTTGCCGATGATCAAGTCGTTGCCATCGCCGCCGCGCATGTCGAAGGCGCGGGTGGCGGCCGACGTGTCGATGGTGTCGTTGCCAGCTTCACCTTGCAGAAAGATGTTTGCATCCGCCAGGAAGCTCGCATCGAGTCCCGTCGCCGTCAGCGTGTCGTCGCCACCGCCGCCCAGGATCACCAGCGATCCGGCCGAAATCACCGCGTTGTTCGCGTCCAACTGATTGGAGGCGTTCGTGAACAGGAACTCCTGCGTGCCGTAGATCAATTTCGACCGACCGTTTGAGGCAATGCCATCGTTCGAGAGAATGCCATCGTCCGACAGAATGACCGCATCGGCGGTGGTGCCGAATTGAAACCCGCGATGCGCGGCGGTGAGTTCATCCGTCACATTTTCGAGACCTGTGTACCCGATTGATTGAGCACCCTCGACCGAGATCAAGCCATCCGCAGTGTTCGTCACGGAATGAAACACCGACGTGACCGTGCCCCCCGTCACGACCAGCTTGTCTCGCAGGCCGTTGGGCTGCGTGCCCC
Source organism: Candidatus Kuenenia stuttgartensis (assembly GCA_945906725.1). GTDB lineage: Bacteria > Planctomycetota > Planctomycetia > Planctomycetales > Planctomycetaceae > SXKJ01. Next base: position 11,437 of record CAMDRI010000088.1, read on the forward strand.
CCTGGAAGTTCACTCGGCCGGGCGGAATTGGAACTCCGTTGGCGTAGCTGATCGCCAGAATGTCGGTCCCGACACTGCCGATGACTGTCAACGAACCAACGACCGAAGCATTCGGCGATCGGATTGGCGCGACAAAGCTGAGGCTCAGGCCCGCACCGAACTCCATCTTGAGTTTGCCGTTCCCGGCTGCGGTATCGACCGCGAGGACAGCGCTTTGCCCATCGGGCGAGTATTGCACGGTGCGGTTCATCCCGCTGTTCGTGCCCGCGGTCAACGAGTCATTGATCGCTTCCAGTCCCTTGAACGTGACGTAGGTTGTACCGAGCGAAGCAAACGTGCCCGCTTGAGCACCGGTCAGCGCGTACTCGAACGAGGTGGCGAAGCCGTTCTTCAAGATCATCTGATCCTGACCGCCGATCGCCTGAGCGCCTCCGTTGAATTCCAACCCGCCGGCCGGAATCGGATTTCCGTTCACGAAATCGATGGTCAGTGTGTCGGTGTCGTCCGAACCGTTGATGATCAACGTGTCCACGCTGCTGAGCGCCGCATATTGAGCGACATGACCGTTGATCGAAACCTCGATGCCAGAAATCGGGGTCTGAGTCGTTCCCATATTCACCAACCGCACGACGAATGCGTCCGCTTGCCCATCGTTGGCGGCGTCCTGCGCCGGATCGTTGCTTGCGGAGAGAGTCAGATCGCTGGCGACGTTGACGACATCAATCGGAGCGATTTGATAGTCGACCGTCGTCGCAGCTTCTTGAGCGGAGACGATTCCATTGCCACCAAGGTCCGCGCCTTTGCGGAACGCGGTGGCGACGGTGATGAACTCGGTGCCGACAAAGTTGGTGGCCGGAGTCACCGTCACGACACCAGTGTTGAAATTCGCGCTGTAGGTCAGCTTGTTCGAATTGGCGGTGTACGGCACGTCAATCGTGTTGCTGGCGAGACTCGCTTGGTCCATAAACACGATCGTTGACGGATTCGGGTCGGGATCATTCGCCGTCAGTGGAAAGTTGATGGCTGTGTTTTTCAGCGTGCGAATCGCGGGCACGTCCGACAAGAACGGATCGCTGTTGACCGTGTCCGGAGTCACGGTGACATCGAATTCCTGCTCAGAGAAGTTTCCGGCGGTGTCCGAAACACGAATCTTCACATGTGCGGAACCGGTCGTTCCCGCAGGAGCCTTGAACATCAGCACCGCGTTCTCATTGTCCGCGACGACATCCACCGACTGCATCGTGACGGCGAAGGTCGGCAGGCCATTGGGATTGGTCGCCGTGTTGCTGATCGCGTCCCGAACGGAATCGCCTTCGACGACCAGTCCGAAGATCGAATGCTGGAAGTCGAGACTTCGCTGCGGTCCTTCGGTGATGAAAAACTGCGAGTCGTTTGTGTCGTCGGTCGACTTGGCCATTGAGATCAAGCCGGTTCGATTGTGCTGTAAATCGAAATTGAATTGATCGTTGAAATCGCCCAGCGTCGAACCGCCAGTGCCGGTGCCAGTCGGATCGCCACCCTGAATCACGAAGGTGTTGAGGATTCGATGAAATGTGACGTTGTCGTAGAAGCCGTCGCTGGCAAGCTGCTTGATCTGTTCGGTGACGCGCGGGGCTAAGTCGTCGAATGTGTCGATCAGCATATCGCCGTAGCCGGCGACGGAAATCTTCAACGCACCGTTGCGCGGCTGCTGTGTCACCGTCAGGCCGGCCGTGTTCGCAGACAAAGTCACCGTGTAGGTCAAGTTGTCGTTGTTCGGATCGAAGCCATCCAACGGCAGCATCAACGGCGAACCACTCAGTACCGATTGGTTCGCGATGGGAGCCATTCCCGGAGTGAATCCCTGCGGCATCGCGATTCCTGCCTGCCACGCCAACGTCTCGAGCGATTGCAGACCGGTCAATCGCGTTTGATCCGCGAAGATCCATGTTGGCGAGGTTGTTGAAATGTTCAGACTGGTAGCGATCGAGTTGAATGAGTGATTGGAGTTCGTCACATCCACGAAATTCAAGAATTGCGATCCGTCGCCGAAGAGTTGCCTCTGCGCCGTGGTGGTCGCGTCCCACGCCGCACCGTACAGCGTGACGCCGCCACTCTTCAGCGCTTTGGCAAACGCGGCGACGTCATCGACCGGCGTGCTCGCATCGAGCACCAGGCGCGGCTCCAACAGCTCCGCCGACAGACGGACTGTGGCGAGACCGAATTGAGCGACCGAGTTTCTGCGATCCGCGGCGCGACGTGTGTTCTTCCACCAACCCGCGCGTCGAGTCCAACTCGACAACCATGATGAGAATCTCATCCGAATTCGTCCTTCCTTGGGGCGGCCCATGCTCTGCACCGTAAATCCTTGAGGTGCGGGCAGGCTTTTAGTCGCTTCGGAAAGGAACGAGGAACGGCACTTCTTACCGTTTCCGACAGTTACGGAGACTCTTCGCGGAGGTCCGCTGGACGATCGGAAAAATCTGCCGGTCGGCCGTGGGGCAGGTTTTCAATCTGCCCGTGAACTGGAATTTGTTGCCGGGAAATGTGCGTCAACCGCCGGGCAGGTTGAAAACCTGCTCCACGACGTCACGCATCCGCTCGCCGCGTGAACTCGTGGAATAATTCCAACAGCCGGCGCGTGATCGGGCCGGGCTTGCCGTCGCCGATTTTGCGGCCGTCGAGGCTCACGACGGGTACGACTTCAGCAGCGGTGCCGGTCAGAAACATCTCGTCGGCGACGTACAAATCGTGGCGAATCAACGTCGTCTCTTGAGTCAGGATGCCCGCCTCACGAGCGAGTTGCAGCACGGCATTTCGCGTGATCCCTTCCAGGATGCCCGCGTCTGGCGAAGGAGTTTTCAGCACGCCGTTCTTGAGGATGAAGATGTTGTCGCCGGTGCATTCGGCGACCTCCCCCTTGTGGTTGAGCATCAGCGCCTCAACGGTGCCGGCATCGGTCCCCTCGATCTTGGCCAAGATGTTGTTGAGGTAGTTCAGCGACTTGATCCGCGCCGGGCACGCGGCCGGGTGATTGCGGATCGTACTGGCTGTGATCAGGTTCATCCCGTTCTCGTAAATCTCGGGCGGGTAGAGCGTGATTGTGTCGGCGATGATGATGATTTGCGGATGGCTCGTGCGGCGAATGTCCAAGCCGAGCGATCCCGCCCCGCGAGTGACGATCAGCCGAACGTACCCGTCGCCGATGCCGTTGGCCGCGACGGTGTCGTTGGTCGCTTGAATCATGGCTGCGGGCGAGATCGGAATCTCCAGACGGATCGCCTTCGCGCTCTCGTACAGCCGGTCGATGTGATCTTTGAGCAGGAACACTTTTCCGCCGTAGACTCGAATCCCCTCGAAGACACCGTCGCCGTACAATAGTCCGTGATCGAACACGCTGACCACCGCTTGCTCTTTGCCGACAAGCTGGCCATTCAAATAAATCTTCATCGTCCTGCACCTGTCCAAATTGGGTTTTCGCCACAAGATTGTGGGCGGGCGAAGTTAGAAACCGGCAGAAAGAAATGAAAGCCCACACGTCTTCGTCACCGAGACACATGGCTCGCGGTAACCGCTTGATACAGGCCGCCACACCGCACTAGGCTTGCCCGCGTTGGCAACAAAATGCTCAATTCAAGTTCAATCATTGGAGTCAGTCCGATGCCCGATGTGCTCATCAATCTTTACAGCGATACAGCGACGAAGCCCTCAGCCGCGATGCGCGAAGCGATCGCTCGCGCCGAAGTCGGCGACGACATGTCGGGCGAAGATCCCACCGTGAACCGGCTCGAAGCGTTGATGGCCAAGACGCTGGGCAAAGAGGCCGCCGTCTTCGCCTGTTCGGGAACGCAGTCCAATCAGATGGGTGTGAAGACGCACTGCCTTCCCGGCGACGAACTGCTGATCGAGGTCGGTGGCCACATCGCCTGCTTCGAGGCGGGCGGCCCCGCCGTGCTCAGCGGAGTCACATGCCGGACGATCACCGGCAGGCTGGGGATGTTGGACGTCGCGGACCTTGAAGGCAAAGTGCGAGCGGACAACCAGCATCTCTGCGTCACGCGGTTATTGTGTTTGGAGAACACGACCAACCTCGGCGGTGGTCGAGCCTGGCCGCTCGATCAACTCGCGCGTGTCTGCGGCTGGGCACACGACAACGGCTTGAAGACGCATCTCGACGGAGCACGGCTCTTCAACGCATGCGTTGCGAAAGGCTGTTCGGCGGCAGAAATCGGGCAGCACTTCGATACGATCTCGATTTGCTTTTCGAAAGGGCTTGGCTGCCCAATGGGTTCGGTCCTCGTCGGCAGCACCGAGGACATTCGCAAGGCACGTCGCGCCCGCAAGCTATTTGGCGGCGCTTTGCGTCAAGCGGGCATCGTCGCGGCAGCGGCGGTCTACGCGATGGAAAACAATATCGAGCGGCTCGCGATCGACCACGACAACGCGAAGACGCTCGCTCGCGAGATCGCCAAGATCGACGGCCTGTCAATCCAAGTGGACGACGTCGAAACGAATCTCGTCTTCTTCGAGGTTGATGCAAAACTCGGCAACGCCGCGCAACTCGCGGCCGCTTTGCTGGAACGAGGCGTGAAGGTCGGGGCCTCCGGCGGGCAGCGACTTCGCGCCTGCACGCACCTCGACGTCAGCCGCGACGACGTGCCGTGCGCCGCCGAAATCCTACGGCAGACGATCCAGGCGGGATTCCGCCATTACAAAGGCTCGGCCACCGGCCCGTACTCGCGAGCGTGAACCGCTTCGTAGCCGACGTGTCTTGCGTCGGTCGGATGCGAGACGCATCGGCGAAAACCACAGACCGGTTTTAGCGGTTGGCGAAACCTTGCTTGCATGGGACAAGCCGTTGGCATTCGACCGCGGCATGGGTGCAGACGACGCTGAATCGGCATTGTCATCTTTGCCGAAACGAGTGAGAGCAGATCAGAACGCTCGCTCTTTTCTCCCAATGCCACCAAGGTTTTCGAAATCGTGCTCCGGATGAGTTGGAGATTTCGTTATGAGTTGGAGATTTCGTTGTTTGTCCGCAGTGGCCTTGTCCACCGCAACATGGTTCGTTCCGCAGGTTGTTCGTGCTCAAGAGGCTCTCGTGCCACCAGTTCAACCGGCCGAGACTGCCGCTTCCGAGACATCAGTGCTCCTGGATGTCAAAGAGACTCTGCTGACGGTGGCATTTCACGAGCATCTGAACGATCCGCAGTCGCGGGGGGGGGCAGAGGTCCTGATTGCCCGATTTGCAATCCGGCTCCCGCCGCGAAGCCGGCTCCTCAGGTCTTGCCTTGGAAGTCGCTCTATTTCGACAACGACTTCTCGTACAAAACCAAGCCGAACGCTCCGCACTTCTTCGGTGAAGAGCTGAAGAACATGCCGCTCTTCGGCGACGACTGCGAGCCGAGCGGACTCACGCTCTCCTACGGTGGCGAGATTCGGCACCGCTACATGGACGAAAACAATCGCCTGCGTCCGGGTGGGCCGGGACGAAGCACTTATGACTTGCTTCGCTGGCGTCAGTACGTCGACCTGAAGTGGGGCCAAGACTTCCGCGTCTACGTTGAAGGGGTCGATGCTTCGATCCACAACAACGAACTCGCCGTCACCGCCATCGACAAGAATCGCTGGGACGTCCTTAACGCGTTCTTCGATTTGAAGATCGCGGAACGAGACGACAAACCGGTCTATTTCCGGGCCGGCCGCCAAGAGTTGCTCTACGGAACGCCGAGCGGAGCCAGCCCCGGCCAACAGGTGATCTCGCCGCTCGAATGGGGGAACACGCGCCGGAATTTCGACGGCTTTAAACTGTTCAGCAAGGGGGACACCTGGGACATCGATCTGTTCGCCGTCCGTCCGGTCAATACTGCCAACCCCACCGGAGCGTTCGGAGGACGTCCGGCCCTCACTGCCGTCGGCAAATTCGACAACCAATTTGACGAGGCCGACTACTCGCGCTGGTTCAGCGGTGTCTACTCGGTCTATCGAGGGATCAAGGACAACACGATCGAGCCGTATTACGTCTGGCTGCAAACAGATTCCGCCAAACATGACCCCCTTTGCGCGGACGGCAATCGGCACACGCTTGGCCTGCGCTGGACAATGACGAAGCCGATCAATGATGAGTGCGATCAACCCTGGATCGTCTTCGCCTCGGACACGGAAGGGGCGTACCAATTCGGCAAGGACAATGGCCTGAATGTGCAGGCAGGTTTCTTCACGACCAAACTGGGCACGACATTTTCGCAGGTCGCATGGACCCCACAATTGTCGTTGATCTACTACTGGGGCTCGGGCGACTCTGATCCCACCGACGGAAAGAACTCGACCTACGACATCTTGGTCCCGTTGAATCATGCCTACTGGGGCATCATCGACAACTTTGCGGGCCAGAACCTCAATGACGTCGCGCTGCAGGCGACAATCAAGCCTCACGCCAAACTGACGGGCTTGGCGGCGATGCACTGGTTCACGCTCGCGAGCAATTCCGACAAGGTCTACAACGTCGCCGGTGCGCCGGTTGGCGCGGCGGGAACAGGCACAGACGTCGGGCAAGAACTTGATCTGATCGCGACGTACGCCCATAGCCCGAACTTCGACGTGCAGTTCGGCTACAGTTGGTTCTGGTATGGCTCGCACTTCAGCGGTCCTGTCAACGGCCCACTCGGAGCAAACGATGCCATGCAGCTCTATCTCCAAACGTCGCTGCGGTACTAACCGGCCTCGGATCGCCAATGACATCGCGAATCGCTCCTGTCGCTCGGCCGGAGCGATTGCGTTTGATGGGTCCGACATGGCACGGCTGATCAACACCAACCCAGCAGCGAACCGGACGACAGTCCTCCCTCCGTTGACCCGTCCACTCCAGCCGCCGCTCTCAAAATGTTTCTGCGCGGCGACATGGGTTGGTTGACCTCTGGTCCTCAAGTGGGCGATGTCGCCCCGGATTTCACGCTGCCGAAACACGATGGCACCGCCCACGTCACGCTGTCCGACTCATTCGGCAAGCGGCCCGTGGTGCTCGTGTTCGGCAGCTTCACCTGAGGCCCCTATCGATCCCAGTCTGGGGTCATCGACAAGCTGTTCGCTCGGTTCAAAGACCGAGCCGACTTCTATTCCGTTTACATTCGCGAGGCACACCCCTCGGACGGCTGGAGCATGGCCTCCAACAAACGAGTCAACATCGACGTCGCGCAACCGAAGACCGCCGCCGAACGGACGCTTGTGGCCGTCCACTGCTGCGATGCACTCAAGATGGCGCTGCCCATGCTGGTCGATGGCATCGACGACACTGTCGGACGCACCTACAGCGGCTTCCCGGATCGGCTCTACCTGATCGACCGCGAGGGCCGCGTCGCCTACAAAGGTGGCCGAGGTCCGTTTGGCTACAAACCGCGCGAGTTGGAACAGACGCTGATCATGCTGCTGCTGGATGAAGCCCTTCCCGCCAAGGCCACAACCAACAACGAGAGTGCGACTCAACCAGATGACAAGTAGCGCGCTGAGACCGCAGGACTGTCGCCGTCACGCGGAGAGGCTGTGATTTTTCCGCCCCCGACCTTGCGTCATTGGTCTCTACACAAGTCGGTGCGATCAACAAACGAGGCATCGCCTATTGCCGATCAAACTTGCAGCCTCATCCGCGGTCGTGTCTGAATCCGCGGGGTGAATCGACTGCAATTGACCCCGCAGATTCAGACACGGCCGCAGATGAACCGCCAGCGAAACGCGGTTCTTTTCTCTTTTGACCACTTGAGACTTGTGTAGAGACCAATCACCTTGCGTCGGGGATTCAACGACCTTTGCGCTACTCGGATTGGCGAGAAGTTCGAGTAGTGCAGAGGCCGCTAAACCCCTGGGACAAGCCCAGAGGCGAAAGAATCACAGCCTCGGAGCGATGATGGCGACATTGAACTGGGAGCAAAGACATGGCGCACATCAAACTGCCCGACGGTGAGCCGGGAATCTCCGGGCTGCTCGTCACCTATCGCGAGACCGAACAGCACATCAACGGTCTCACACAAGCCGCCATGCGCGGCGCGGGCGGCTGCCGACCGAGGACAAGCTGGCAGAGGTTGCGCGTCACACGGCGTCGATCCAGTTAGCGGCGAATACAAATGCTTCGTTGATCTGAGTGACGGGATCGCGAATGAGGTCGCCGAGGTCTCGGCCGCTGCCCGATCCGCCAAGCACTGTGTCGGTGCCGCTGCCGCCGTCGATCGAATCGTTGCCGGAGCCGCCGATCAAGATGTCGTTGCCGTTGCCGCCGCGTAGCATGTCGTTGTCGGCTCCGCCGATCAGCGTGTCGGTGCCGCCGTAGCCGTTAAGTTGATCGGCTCCCGCGCCGCCGGAGAGCGCGTCGTTGCCGCTGATCGCGTCTCCCGAATTGTCGCCGTGCAGTGTGTCGTTGCCAGCACCGCCGTTGAGGGTATCGTCGCCGCGCTCGCCATACAGCAAATCGTTGTCGGCGTCGCCGCTGAGCACGTCGTTGCCGTTGCCGCCATACAAGACATCGCGTCCATTGCCGCCTCGCAGCGTGTCGTTGCCGTTGTAGCCTCGGAACGTATCGTTGCCGTCGCCCCCTTGAATGTCGTCGGCGAATGCACTGCCGTAGACGGTGTCGTTGCCGGTCCCGCAGGTCACGATCACGCTGGTCAGCAGCGGGAACGAGGTCGTTGTGACCGATCGCAGATCGAAGACGTTCACACCGGCTCCACCGGTCACGAGCAGCGAGCGAACATCGGCGGCGCGAATCGTCGTACCACGAGGGTCAGTTCGCCCGTTGACAACGGCACGCACGCCGGTGCCGCTGCGTGAGAGCGTCACATCTTGATCGCTCTCCGCGATAATCGACAACGCGCCGGTTCCGGCGTCAAAGATCAGGTGCAAGTCAGCGTTGTCGGGCGTCACGGTGAGCGACACGAGCACGACTTCGGAGTTCGCGTGACCGTCATTCGCTTGATACGAGAAGCTGTCGGAGCCGAAGTAGTTCGGACTCGGTGTGTAACGGAACGAGCCGTTGGCATTGAGCTGCAACGTGCCGTGAGCCGGGCCGGCAACCAGTGAGGCCGTCAGCGGGTCGCTGTCGGCATCGGTGTCGTTCGCCAAGACGCCTCGCGCGGCGACGTTCAGCACGCGGTCTTCGGCGACGGTGTATGACTCGGTCGCGGCGACGGGCGTTTGATTCGGCAACGCACCGTCATCATTCGTCAGCGTGGCTCGGCCTTGATTGTCGGAGATCGTCGCACCGACCGCGCCGCTGAGATTGAGGAACAACGTCTCGTCCACTTCGGGGGTCGTGTCGCCGAGTACGTTGACCGTCACTGTCTGTGATGTCTCGCCGGGCGCGAACGTGAGCGTTCCGCTGGTCAGCGTGTAGTCGGAACCGGCCAGCGCGCTGCCGTTGGCTGTCGCGTAATTCACGCGGACTGAATCGCTCGTCGCCGTATTCAGCCGCACGGTGAAGGTCGCGGTCGTCGAGCCGTCGTTCCCTTCGTCGATCGTGAGGTCATTCACTGAGAACGCGGGCTGCGAGGTCGCCGGAGTGTATGCTCCGGCGGTGCTCGGTGAAGAGCGATCGTTGCCGTCGCGATCGTTGAGGACCGCGTTGCTGAGGTTGCCCGTCGGCACGCTGGGCAGAGTCGGTAGTCCTGTCCAGGTAAAGTCGGGCACCGCGTAAGTTGTGGCTCCGAAGATGTTGCTGCCGAGGATGGGTCGAAAGTCCCCGGCCGCCGCGTTGACGAACTGCGGCTCAAGCGTGTTGATCGCGTTGTCGGCGAGCACTTGCGGAATGTTCAGCCGTGAATCGTCCAGCCCCAGCGGATGATCTGCTGGTCCATTCCAAATAATGTTGCCACGAATCTGCAAGCCTTCGTCGGCGTAGGAAGGCGACGGGATATTGGAGCCAGCCGATGGCGTTCGCGGGCCGTACACAGCAAAATGCTGAGAGGAACTCTGAAAGCCGGCTGGGTTGTAGACGATGTTGTTATAGATCGAGACGTTGCGATTGGGGATCGACTCGACCACGCCAATGCGAGACGTTCCCCAGCCTCCTGCCGCAAGGAATGCGCTGCACTGTGCGGTGTTGCCATCGCAGGAACGCTCACCGTACACAACCTCGATCACGTGGCTCCGCGAGCCCACCCGGTAGAGCGTGTTGTAGGCCATGACAATGTTGTAGCCACCGTTGACGCCGAGGCCCGCTCCTTGCGTATCGTGGATGATGTTGTTGACGACTTTGATGTCGTACGCCTCGTAATGCAGCCAGGGCGACGTCATAAACTCAAATCCGGTGCCTTGCCCGGCAGTAAAGCCGCCAGTGCCGGCATCGTAAATTTCATTGCCCTCGACGCGGAGGGAGGCCGAGCCACCCTTGGCATACATTGCCCAATCCCCGGAGCGATGGATCTTGCTGCCAACAACGTGGCCATATTGAACGCCCACAAAATCGATTGCGTTGTCCCAGGCCCCGGAAATGTCGCA
>CAMDRI010000089.1 GCA_945906725.1 Candidatus Kuenenia stuttgartensis
CCGCGAAACTCAATCCTTGCCGAGACACCAACGACACGGCCTCGACCTTGAACTCCCTCGTAAACACTCGACGCTTCAACATGAACCTCGCTCCTCACGCGTCACAATACGCGCTACATTGCGCGCACGCAAAACGTGGGCTAGTCCAATCACGAGTAGCCCAGCGAGAGAAGGCGCCAGTGATCTGAGTCGTACTGGTTGTTTGGATTTCATGGAATCATTTCGTTTGAGCCGCCGCAGGGCCAAACCAATCTCTGCCAGGCGGCAACGAGTGCGTTGTCAGCACTTCGAATTGGGGTTCGATCGCAAATCGGAATCTCAGCCGTGGAACGACTGAGCGACGTAGGCGAGTCGTTCCACGACTCGCATTTCAACCCGCAAAACAATGTTTGACGACGCCCAAGCGCCGGCTTTCGCGAAAAGTTATTCAGCTTGATTGAGAAATGTTTTCCGGCGCATTTTCCAAATGTTGGGATCGCGTTTCGCATGAATGACACCAATGACATGAACTGTGTCGCCGAGAACGACGTAGTAGACGACCTGTTGAAATGGCTCAACCACTTGAAAGCGGACGCCAGGCAGAATTTCGCCGAAGATCGTCGGCAACTCTTCGAGTATGTCGAGCGAATGTCGGACAGCGGTCAGAAACCGGAGTCCCAAGCCAGCACCTTGCCGCTCGTAGTAGTCGTGCGACAGTTCAAGGTCCGCTTCGGCGTTCGAAGTGAGCTTGACCGTCCAACTCATGACCGCGCTCGCGACCGAATTCGAGCGAACACTTCGTCCCAAGTCCGCGAACGTTCTGGGTGCCTGATGACGGCGTCGCGACGTCGCTCAAGCTCTTGTTGCAAGTCTTCGGACAATTCTGGGACGAAGGGTTCGTCGACGAGACTCAACCACAATTCTTCGATCAACTCGCGACGATCCTCAACACTAAGTTGCTTGAGCGAATCCAGCGTGGCAACATCAACCATGACATGGCTCCAAGACATTGAATGGCGAATTCAAAGTGAACTGCCATATCAGAGACTTTAGCAGCCTACCCTGGCAACAAGTCCTTCACAACATCTCGTTCGGACTTCAACTCATTGACCGAGAGGTTGATCTTCTCGCGAGCGAATTCGTTGTGCTCTTGGCCGGGGATGATCTTCCAGGTCGTGCCGTTGCTGGTGAGCGGGAAGCCGACGATCAAGTCGGAGTCGATGCCGTAATCTCCCTTGCTGCACACTGCGGCCGAGAAGCTGTCACCCGCTTCGGTGGGGCGGACAATGCTCGTCACGGTGTCGATCGCGGCGTTCGCGGCTGACGCGGCGGAGGAGGCTCCGCGAGCTTTGATGACGGCGGCTCCTCGCTTTTGCACGGTGTCGATGAATGTTGACTTGAGCCAGGCATCGTCCTTGATGACCGAAGTCACCGATTGGCCGTTGATGCGAGCGTGATAAAAATCTGGGAACTGCGTGGCCGAGTGGTTGCCCCAGATGTTACAGCCTTTGACCGAGCCAACTGGCACTCCCGCTTTCTGAGCCAACTGGCTCTGAGCGCGGTTTTGGTCCAGCATTGTCATCGCGTACCAACGATCGCGCGGTACCTTCGGAGCGTTCATCATCGCAATCAGGCAATTTGTGTTGCAGGGGTTGCCAACGACGAGCACTCGCACATCCTTCGCCGCAGCGTTCTGAATCGCCTGGCCGGTCTTCGTGAAGATCGGACCGTTGATGCGGATCAAGTCCGAGCGCTCCATGCCATCTTTGCGCGGCACGCTGCCGACGCAGATCACGAAGTTGCAGTCGCGGAAACCGTCTTCTAGATGATCGCTGTCAGCCTTGACGACTCCGGCCAACGTGGAAAACGCGCAGTCGTCCAACTCCATGTGAACGCCAGTCAGGGCAGGTAGCACCGGCGGCACTTCGACCAAATGCAAAATCACCGGCTGGTTCGGCCCGAAGACCTCGCCCGACGCGATGCGGAAAATCATGGCGTACCCAATTTGGCCAGCGGCACCCGTCACAGCGACACGAATCGGAGCGGTCATTTCAGAGAATCCTTTTTTGTGATGAAGCAGTGTTTGTAAGAAATCCCAAGTTTCAAATCTCAATGACCAAGGAAATCCCAAATCCTAAGTTCCAAATTTGTTTGGGATTTGCGGTTTGAAAATTGGTCATTCATTGGACATTGGGGTTTGGAAATTAGACATTCCCTCCCGTCGCGCGAACTTCTAGCGAGTGGCAGAAAGGCCGGCAACCATGTCCGCAAGCACTTCTCATCGAGGCCAGCCACTGTTGGCATTCTCGACTCTGGGTTGTCCCGATTGGAGCTTTGACGAGATCGTCTCGCGCGGCGTCGAGTACGGTTACGACGGCGTCGAGATTCGACTGATCGAACGGGAAACCGATCTGCTCAAGCGTCCGGAATTCCGTGCGCCGGAGTTGGCCGTCCGAAAGCGACAACTCGCCGATGCCGGCTTCCGAGTTTGCGGCTTGTCCTCGTCGGTTCGATTTGAAGAGACCGAGCGGTCCGTTCGCGAGGCTCAACTCGCGGCGGGCCGAGCGTACTGCGATCTCGCTTGCGAATTGGGAGCGAGTTTCGTTCGCGTCTTCGGCGACATGATTCGTCCCAACGAAAACGAGGCTCCACAGTTGGACTGGATTGCCAGTGGCCTGCAAGCTTTGGGCGAGTACGCCGGCACGGTCGGCATCGACATTCTGATCGAGACTCACGGCGATTTCTGTCGCAGCGGGAAGATGGTCGCGCTGATGAATCGTGTCACCTGCCCGGCCGTCGGTGTGTTGTGGGACACGCACCACCCGTGGCGATTTCACGGTGAGTCGATTGCCGACACGTGGCAGGCGCTGAAGAGATGGACTCGGCACACGCACTGGAAAGACTCCGTCACTCGGCCAGCACATCTTCAAGAGGCGGTCTCTTCGGAAGTGGCGGCTCAGATGGAGGAGGCAGCGCGGCTGGCACACGCCACAAACACCGGCCATCAACATGCCGACTACGCACTCTTCGGTGGTGGCGAGTTCCCAGCTCGCGAATGTCTGCAACGGCTACTGGCCGACGGCTACTCTGGCTGGTTCAGCCTCGAATGGGAAAAGATGTGGCACCCGCAGATTGAAGTTCCGGAAGTCGCTGTCAGACTGTTCTCGCAGAAGTTTCGCGAACTTTGGGACACCGTGACGAAGTGAACTCCAACCAGAAACGGACGAACGTAATGAAGACTCTCCTGGCCGTCGCTCTCAGTGGACTGCTTTTCGTTTCCTCGTTGACGATTATCGAAGCCGCGCCTCCGGTGCCGGAGTCGGTCGTGTGGGAGGAAGCGATCGAATACTCAAATCCCGATGACACACACTTGCAGCTCAATTTGGCTCGGCCGAAGTCCGGCGATGGCCCGTTCCCGACGGTGTTGTGCATTCACGGCGGCGGTTTTCGGGCGGGCAAGCGTGAGTCCTACGACACGCTCTGCGTAAAGCTGGCCGAGCGGGGTTACGTTGCGGCGACGATGACGTATCGGCTGGCTCCGAAGCACAAATTTCCGGCGGCGGTTCACGACACGAAGGCTGCTGTCCGTTGGCTACGAGCGAACGCCGCGAAATACAAAATCAACCCGGACAAACTGGGAGTCACTGGCGGTTCGGCCGGCGGGCATCTCGCGCAGTTTCTGGGAGTCACCGCGAACGTGTCGCAGTTTGAGGGCACCGGCGGCAACGCCGGTCTATCGAGCCGTGTGACGTGCGTCGTCAACGTCTACGGTCCCAGCGACTTCACGAAGTCGTATGGCAAGAGCGTGGACGCTCACGAAGTCTTGCCGCTGTGGTTCGGCGGCGACTTGAGCACTCACAAAGCTCTGCACATTCAGGGCAGCCCTCTGTATTGGGTCACGCCGAACGCCGCTCCGACGCTCTGCATTCACGGCACCGAGGACAAGTATGTCGCTCACGAGCAAGCGATGTGGCTGATCGACAAGCTCAAAGCCGCGACCGTCGAGGCCGAACTGCTGACGCTCCAAGGAGCCGGCCATGGCTTCAAAGGAGCCGATGCAGAAAAGGCCGAGGCCGCGATGTTCGAGTACTTCGACAAGCGTTTGAAGCGGTCGCCGTAGGATGGGCACTCTTGCCCGTCCCTTTCGGATTGAAGACGGGCAAGAGTGCCCATCCTGCAAGTCACTTCATCGGCTTCCCGTCGATGGGCTTGCCGTTGATCGTCAGCACTTGAATCTCGTGAGCGTTGTGCTTGCCGGTGTAGGTCCAAACCATTTTCTTGTCGGGAGTGACCTCGAACACCTTGATAACGCCGCGTGAACCATAACTGGCGATGACCGTATTGCCATTGGGGAGTCGCTGGCCGCCACAGGGATCAGCAAACGGTTTTTCGTTGGGGAAGTCTTCATTGCCGACTTTCCAAACGACTTTACCGGTCGCGTCCAACTCGACGGTCTTGTTGCCGTGCGTGAGGTTCACAAGCGTGTTGCCGTTCGGCAGTCGGATCGCCGTGAAGGGCCAGTTCTCAGCCTTCCGCCCGCCGAGGTCGTCCGCATCGGTCGGGAATTCCTTGAGTACTTCACCCGTCGGCGAATACTCCTTGATCTTGAACGCCAGCAAGTGCGGCACGAGGTAATTGCCGCTCGACAACTTGCGAGCCATGCGAGTCTGCATGTGCGCATTGTCGGTCTCCGGTTTGAGCGGGAATTCGAGCACGATCTTTCCGCCAGCATCGACTTCGAGCAGACGTGGCTTCGGACCCAACTCGGTGATCAGCGTGCGACCGTTGTCGAGCCGCTCGACCGTGCCGATCTCTTTGGCTTCGGCGGAGCGAGCGAATCGAAATACGACCTGTTTGTCGCGTGTGAACTCTTTGACTTCGTCGCTCCAGGCAATGAGCACGTTTCCATTGGGTAGCACGAAGCCGTCCCGCGCCGCCGCTCTGCCGGAGTCCCAAGCCTCGCGGCCGTCCTCAGCAATGATCCCCGTGAATGACGGCCCAGCGATGAAGAACGAATGCTTGATTTCCTCGCCGAGGACTGTGTGTCCGACGCTTGCGAAAGTGAAGAGCACTAAGACGAAGTGGAGCTGTTTGAGTTTCACGATGGTCCTTTGCGGCGGAAGTTCAAATTCGCGGACGAACTCGTGTTACGAGTCGCCGCCGTTTACGGTTTTGACGTCTCCGACTTTACTCAACAAATGGTGGGAAGGCTTGCAACATGAAGATCGTGATTCCGGGCGGCAGCGGTCAGATCGGGGCGATGTTGGCTCGCAAGTTTTTCGCGGACGGCCACGAGGTTGTCGTGCTCAGCCGAAAAGAGGGGCATTCTCCGTGGCGAATCGTCGAATGGGACGGCGAGACGCTCGGCGATTGGGGCAGCGAATTCGACGGAGCCGACGTCGTCATCAACTTGGCTGGCCGCAGCGTGAATTGCCGGTACGGAGCACGAAATCGACGCGAGATCAAGGACTCTCGTTTGAAGGCGACGCGAGCAGTCGGGCAGGCGATTGCCGAATCTTCACTCCCTCCGCGAGTCTGGCTGCAAGCCAGCACCGCCACGATTTACTCGCACCGCTACGACTCCGCGAACGACGAGACGACCGGCATTCTCGGAGGTGACGAACCGAATGTTCCGGACACTTGGAGATTCAGTATCGACGTGGCAAAGTCGTGGGAACAAGCCGCTCTGGAGGCTCGTACGCCCAACACGCGACAAGTCTTGCTGCGATCGGCGATCACGATGAGTCCCGATCGTGGTGGAGCGTTCGACGAATTGCTGAAACTCGTTCGCTGGGGCATAGGTGCGTAGCAAGGCAATGGCCGGCAGTTCGTCTCGTGGATTCACGAACGCGACTTTATTCGTGCGGTCTACTGGCTGATCGACCACGAACTCTCTGGCCCTGTGAATCTCGCGTCGCCGAACCCGCTTCCGAACGCCGAATTTATGCGCTCGCTGAGAACTGCCTGGGGCCGTCGAATCGGCTTACAGGCGACCGAGTGGATGCTGGAACTCGGTACGTTCCTGATGCGAACCGAAAGCGAACTGGTCCTCAAAAGCCGACGCGTCGTCCCGAACCGGCTCCTGGCTTCGGGATTTGAATTTCAGTTTTCGACTTGGGCAGAGGCCAGTCGCGATCTGTGCCGCCGCTGGCGAGCATTCGATCAACTGAAAGAGGCGATCACACCAATTCGCGAATTGGCTGGAATCCGTCGATGACGTACTGCGGGCGGCCGGCGAGGTCGTTGATCGTGGCAGTATTCACGTCGATGCCCAGCGAGTGATACAGCGTCGCGAAGACTTCCTGGAACGTCACGGGGCGATCCTTGGCGTGCTCGGCATTGCGGTTGGTTGAGCCGATGACTTGGCCAGTGCGGAGTCCGCCACCGGCAAGCACTGCGCAGGCGACTTCTGGCCAGTGGTCTCGGCCGCCGAGGGGATTGATCTTCGGAGTGCGCCCGAATTCACCCCAAACAAGTACGGTCGTCGTGTCGAGCAAGTCACGGCGCTCGAGGTCCTCGATCAGCGCGGAGAGTCCAATATCGAGCATCGGGAAGTGCTCGCGAGCATTTGAAAAATTCGTGCCATGGGGCATGCCGTGCCAGTCCCAGCGGCCGTAGGCCAGCGTGACGACCCGGACGCCGGCCTCGACCAAGCGACGAGCCAACAGGAGGTAATCGTTGTTCAGCGGGCCAGCGTCGCCGTATCCGGCGGGCTTGTCGCTGCCTCGGCCGTAGCGATCGCGCAGCTTCGGGTCTTCGCGTTCGAGGTCAATCGCCTCGGCCAGTTTGCTGGAGGTCAGGATGCCGAAGGCTTGCTCGGTGAACTTATCCATACCCTTGAGCATGCCGCTGGCATCGACGTCACGCCGCAGCGTGTCGAAGTTTTTCAGCAGCGACTTGCGAGTCCCGAAGCGGTCAGTATCGACGCCGTTGAGCACCATGTCCTTCTTGCCTTCGGCGTTCGGCAAGAATGGAGCGTGACTGGGGCCGAGGAATCCCGGTTGGCCAGGATCGGCCCAGGTCGATGTGATCATCTTCGGCGCGAGTCCGACGAACGGCGGCACGGCGGGATCGACGGCTCCTTGCAGTTTCGAGACGAACGATCCCATCGACGGCCAGCCGCCAGCGATCTGGTTGGCGAAGCGGCGGCCGGTTTGACATTGAAACGCGGCGTGACGTCCGTCCGAACCAACAAGCGAACGGATGATCGCGAGCTTGTCGGTCATCGCCGCGAGCTTCGGGAGCAACTCGCAAATCTGGATGCCAGGGACGTTTGTCGCGACCGGCAGGAATTCGCCGCGAATCTCCGACGGAGAATCCGGCTTCAAGTCCACCAAGTCCTGATGCGGCGGACCTCCGGACAGAAAGATGTTGATGACCGCTTTGTGGCGTGTCGTCGGTTGGCTGTTCGTGGCAGCGGCTTGTTCGGCTCGCAGAAGCTGCGGCAGTGAGAGCGTCGCACTCCCCAAGGCCAGGCTCCCGATTTGCAAAAAGCTACGGCGATCCAGTCGGTCGCAAAAGCCGTCCTGTCGAGGTCCAACGATCGTCAGCATCACCACGCCTCCGTCGAGTCCAAAAACGCGAATAGCCTTGGTTTCGGCGGGACATAGTCTACCACTTCAGCCAACAAATGAAAGATGATTGATCGGCGATCGCACGCCTGGCGGACTTGTCAGTTTGCAAACCCCGTAGCCCGACTCTCTGAGGGACTGTTTTCAAATTCGATTGCAATAGCAATTCACGGCAGGGCGAGGCTCCCGCCGGGCTGAGTCCTTCGAGCTTTTCTCGGCTTGACGGTTCGGCGGGAGCCTCGCCCTCCCATTTGGAAAACAGACTCTGAGTCGGGTCGTATTTCTTCCGCGACAAAAAACCATCGGATTGGAAGGAACGGTCCTGACCAGTTGACGTCGCCGTCATCGCTCCGCGTGACGAGCCGATTGCTTCACGGCACGCTGGCAACCGTGCGGCCCGCCACGCGGAGCGATGACGGGTACGTAACGGCGGCTCGCCGCCGTACACTCCGCCCTTCGATCGTTGGTTTTCCGATGACCGTTCCGGAGGGCAGCATGATCTACCGATGGCTCGTTGTCTTGTTGGTGTTCTCTGTGACCGCTTCGTCGTGGGCCGATGACTGGCCCGCGCTGCCGGAACAGAACGGGGCCGTCGAAATTTCGGCTCAAGAGTGGCCGCTACGGCCTGGGCCTCGCAGCGTGCGAGTGCTCGTGCATTATCCGGGCGGGAAACTGGCAAACGTTGGTGAGCGAACCGGGCTGATGCTGACGCTGCACAACTGGGGCGGCACCGACTGCGTCGGTACGGCGAGTCCAACCGTGCTGGCCGAGAAGCTCAACGTCGTCGCGCTCTGCGTGAACTACTTGCAGAGCGGCCCGAAAGATTCGATCGAAGGGCCGGAGCCGTATGACTTCGGCTACTTGCAAGCGCTCGACGCACTGCGAGCGTTGTGGTGGCTCGATCACGGACTGAAGGGCAGGGGAGTCAAGGTCGCGACCGGTCGAGTCTTCGCGACCGGCGGCTCCGGCGGCGGCAACGTGACGCTGATGTGCCACAAGCTCGCGCCGCGCACGTTCGCCTGTATCATCGACCTGTGCGGGATGAAGAAGTTGTCGGACGACATCGCATTCAAGCTGCAGGGCGGCAGCGATCTGGATGCTCGCTTCAGCCGCGATCCGGCGAGTCCGAATTTTTTGTCGCTCGATCATCAGGAACTGCGATTTGTCGGCAACCCGGATCATCTGGCGACGACGAAACTGCTCGGTTCGCGAACCAAACTGATCACCGTTCACGGTCGCGACGACACGACCTGTCCGTTTCCCGATGCCGTCGAGATGGTGAATTGGATGAACCGCGCGATGCTCGACGTCGAGCCGCACTTCATCGGGAAGGACCGCATCGACGGCAAGGTCTTCACCTCCACTGGTCATGCACTCGGTAATCGGACGGAGATCGTCCTTCAACTCGGTGCAAAGCTGCTCTCGCCGAGCGATCCCGAACGCGGCGAACGAACTGAGCCGAGTGATTTCGAGCGCCGCGAGACGATCCGCTATCGCACCTCGAATGGCGCGTTCGAGATCGACTACGCCGCCGGCTTCCCGGTCGGCCGATTCGTCGCGAAAGAATCCCTGCCGGACTACCCGAATCATCAAGACCTGTCGTTCGGACTCGACCGTGACGGTACGAAACAGGACGTCAAAACGCCCGCCGATTGGGCGAAACGCCGCGAGCACATCGTACGTCACTTCCAACGAGTCACCGGTCCGCTGCCGAGTCCCATGCGCCGAGTCCCGCTGGATGTGAAGGTTCTAGAAGAGGTCAAAGTCGGCACGCTGACTCGCCGCAAATTGAGCTTTCAATCCGACCCAACCGATCGCGTGACAGCGTATTTGTTTCTCCCTGTGGTTCACGCGGCTCGCGTGAATGTCGCAAAGAATACCGACGCACGCGAGCCGCGTACGCCACGGCTCCCTGCCGTGCTCTGCCTTCAGCAAACCACCAACATCGGCAAGGATGAGCCTTCCGGAGTTCGCGGAGATCCGGGTTTGAAGTACGCCCTCGAACTCGCCGAGCGCGGCTTTGTCACACTCGCTCCCGACTATCCGAGCTTCGGCGCACACGCCTACGACTTCGACCCGAAGCACGGCTACGTCAGCGGCACAATGAAGGCGATCTGGGACAACATCCGCGCCGTCGATTTGCTCGAAACGCTGTCGGAAGTGGATGCGGATCGCATCGGCTGCATCGGCCATTCGCTCGGCGGACACAACGCGATCTTCACAGCCGTCTTCGAGCCACGTCTGAAAGCGATCGTTTCCAGTTGTGGCTTTTGCTCGATGCAAAAAGACGATGTGCCGAGCTGGACCGGCCCGCCCTACATGCCGCTGATCGCCAGCGAGTTTAAGAACGACGTGAATCGATTGCCGTTTGATTTTCACGAGCTGGTCGCCGCAATTGCACCACGTTCGTTTTTCGCCTCGGCCGCGACGAAGGACAACGACTTCGACGTCAGCGGAGTCAAAGACGTCCTTGCCGCCGCGCGGCCAATCTATGAATTGGTCGGCAAGGCGGAAGATCTCGTAGGTCATTTTCCAGAAGCCGGCCACTCGTTCCCGGAAGAGTCACGCAAGCGGGCGTATAAATTCTTGCAGCGCACTCTGGCCAGCGGAAAACAGTAGCTGACGTCTTCCGCTCGCCTGGCCAAGCCGTGTGTGTGCCTGTGCGAACACGGCATCCAGCATCGTGAAGGTCTGATTGGTCAGCTTGACGATGCGGCGAGTCTTCATGTTCAGTTTGAAGATGTCAGCTCCCGCGCGCCGGCGACCACTGGTTGTGCTTTTCGAGGTCGTACAAGTACGAGTAGCAAACCGACTCACCGTCGAACGAGATCACCGGGTCCGTGACCGAACCCTTGCCACCGTCGACCAAGACTTCCTCCGAGCCGTCTGGATGCAGCAGCATCAAGTCGGCTCCGGGTTCCATCGTGACCGGCTGCGAGAAGTTGGTGTAGAGCCGTTTTGATCCGTGGCGGCTGACTTGTGATCCGTCCGCGAGCGACTTCAAGATTCCGGAATTGTCGTTGCCGGACGGTGTCTCGGACGCACGTCTTTCTGCTCACACCGGCTTACTGAATCTGGTTGATTCGCCCGAGACTGCATCGCGCGGCGATGGAATTTGGAAGACTTACAAGACCGACTTGCAGCAAGCGTTCGATCTGCTCGCAGGCCGCCGAGCACGTGAGGCGCTCGAGCTCAGCCGCGAACCGCCAGAGGTGCGAGACCGATACGGCCGACACAAAATTGGGCAGGGTTGCTTGCTCGCTCGAAGATTGGTTGAGGCGGGGGTACCGTTGGTTCAGGTCAATTGACATCGCGACAAAGACGACGACACGCCGATGTGGGACGCACACTAGAAGTTGGAAGACAACCTCAAACGTAAGTTCATGCCGCCGATGGATCAGTCGTATCCGGTGTTGCTCGATGATTTGAGCAACGCGGATTGCTCAGCGAAACGCTCGTGATCTGGATGGGCGAGTTTGGCCACACTCCGAAG
This sequence comes from Candidatus Kuenenia stuttgartensis, assembly GCA_945906725.1. Lineage (GTDB taxonomy): Bacteria > Planctomycetota > Planctomycetia > Planctomycetales > Planctomycetaceae > SXKJ01. Next base: position 11,044 of record CAMDRI010000089.1, read on the forward strand.
CTGGAATACGTCGCGCCGCATCCGACGATCGGCCGCAATCACTGGGGCAACGTCTTCTCGATCGCATTGGCCGGCGCGAGCGTTCGCGGCGGGCAAGTGCTCGGCTCCAGCGACAAGGACGGAGCGTATACCAAAGATTTCGCCGTCGAACCGGGCGACCTGCTGGCCACGCTGTATCACTCGCCGGGAATCGACCCGCAGAGCGAGATTCGCGATCCGCTGAATCGCCCGCATCCGATCAGCCGTGGCCGAGTGCTGGAGCGAGTGTTCTGACCGTAGCCCTGTCGCTCCGCGACAGGAAAGCCGAGTGCTCAAACGACGTCGTTCTGTATTCGGCTCTCCTGTCGGGAAGCGACAGGGCTACAACTTTTTCGACAGCCGTTTCGCCAAACGGGACAGCGCTGGGCTGATGTCGTTCGGCTCCAAATGAATGTTGAGCAAACTGAAAGTGTCTTCGTTGTTGAGCGCGGCCTTGAGCGCTTGATCGAGTTCCCCTTCGGTGCGGACTTCAAACCCCCAACCGTCGCCGAGCAGGTCGGGCAGGCGGTGATACTCCCAGTTGGGGATGTCGTTGAACGGACCTTCTTGCAGGAATCGCTCAGTCGTGTAGCCCTTGTTGTTGAGGACCAGCACGATTGGATTGAAGCCGAGTTTCACGGCGGTCGAAAGTTCCAGGCAGGTCATCTGGAAGGCTCCGTCGCCGACGATGACGACGGGGCGGCGGTCGCGGTTGGCGACTTGCACGCCAATCGCGGCCGGAATCGCAAAGCCCATCGACGTGTAATACGCCGGACTAATGAAATCGGTCCGCTGATGGATTGTCAGGTCCGCTGAGGCGAACAGTGAATCGCCCACATCGGCCACGACGACCATCGACTCGTCGAGCATGTCGTTGATACGCCGGAAGAGCTGCCGCACGGTGACTTTCGCTTCCGGTCGGAGCACGAATGGCCCGCCGTCGTCATCGCGGTGCCGAGGCAAATTGCACCTCGGCGGATGCAGGTCCGCCTTGCCGAGACCTCGAATGAAGTCCTGCAGCAGCACGTCGTGAAAGTGATGATGTCGGATGCGGAGCTTCTCGCTGGTCGCGTACACGCACTTCGTCGGGTCGAGATTCGCGGTGAAGATACCGAGGTTGATGTCGGTCATGAACGCTCCGAGCAGGATCACGCAGTCGCTGTTTTCAACGAACAGCCGCACGTCTTCACGGCCCATCGCTCCCTCGTAAACGCCCAAGTACAGCGGATGCTTTTCGCTGACGACGGACTTGCCCAGCAGTGTCGCGCAGATCGGGATGCCGTGCTTCTCGGCCAGCTTGATGACTTGGTCTTGTAGGCCGAAGCGATGAATCTCGACGCCGGCGATGATCACCGGCTGCTTGGCCGAGTTGATCGCCTCGGCCGCTTCCTCAAGAGCCTCTCGCAACGCTTCTCGCTCGCTGTATGGCTTGTCGATGCTCGGTTTGTGCGGGAAGAGAGCCGGCGTGCGGACTCGGTCACGCGGCAGCTCCAGGAACACCGGCCGTTTGAACCGGACAGCCGCCTCGAAGCAACGGTCGATCTCGCGAAAGGCCGTCAGCGGATCGTCCAGCAAGGCGGTCGCGACGGTCAGTTTCTCAAAGACTTCGCGCTGCGTGTTGAAATCGCGGACTCGGTGATGCAGCAGTGGGTCCGAGCGTCGCTCTTCCATGCCCGGTGCGCCGCTGATGACGATCACCGGCGACTTCTCGGCGTAGGCTCCGGCGATCGAGTTGCACAGGCTCAAGCCGCCGACGCAGTACGTCACGCAGACCGCTCCGAGTCCATGCACGCGAGCGTAACCGTCCGCCGCGTAGCCGGCGGAGTCTTCACGAGTGGTGCCGACGACTCGGATTGGGCTGTCGGAGAGCATTCCGTAAAACTGCAACACGAAGTCGCCGGGGATGCCGAAGACGTCCGCGACGCCGTAATCCTGCAACCGCTGGATCAGATAGCCACCAATCGTCTGTTTGCCTTTGGCGTTGACTGGCTTGGCTCGTGTGACCGCCTTGCCGGTTCGTCGCATGGACTTCGAAGAGAGCGATCGTCCAGTGGCACGAGTGGGTTTCGTCAGCTTGCGTCCGGGCATGATGCGGTTTCCTCCTGATTGGTGTCAGCATTGTGGAGTCGAATCGCGATTGAGAAAAGCCGGAATGAAGCACGAAGAACTGAGAACGATAAATGAGGAATGCTCCGCCTGGCCCCTGACCCCCGAACCCTGATCCCTTAGACTGCCACCATGCAACGACTTTGTTTGACGATCGCTCGGCTCTCGCTCTCCGCCTGGATTGGCGCGGCGGCTCTGTTTGTCGTGACTTCGATCGCCGAGCAACGCTCGACGGCGTTTGGATCAGACGTGAAAAACGTGCTCGCCGCGCTTCGGTTTCCGGCGTACTACGGCTTTGGATTTGTGCTCGTCGGACTGGGGCTTGTCGGCGGGATGATTGGGATTGACCGACGTCAACATTTTCGGCGGTGGTGTGTGCTCATCGGCTGTCTGTACCTGGCCTTGCTGTTGATGAGTATCGACTATTTCACAATTTACTCGCCGCTCTATGCGATCGTCACAGATCCGAGCGGCGTGCGTGATGCTCGGTTTCTGCAATTGCACCGCTGGTCCGAGCAAGTCAATACGGTCGACGTTACGTTGTGCGCCACCGCGGCCATCGCCGCTTGCTGGCCAGAGAAGCGTCCCTAACCCCTAACCCCTAACCCCGCCAAAAATGTCCGCGACACTCCCACTCAAGACGTTGGCAAATGCCTGTCGGTCACTCAGCACGTTGCTGGAGTCCGGTGTCGAGGTGCGGAAGTCGTTCAAGCTGGCATCGAGCAAAGTCAGCAACGCTCGCTGCCGAGCGGCCTTTGCGGAGATCAACGTGCAGATCTCCGCGGGCCACGAAATCTCGGTGGCGATGCGCGAGCAAGGCCGGACGTTTCCCGAACTGATGATCGACATGATCGAGATGTCCGAGGGAACCGGGTCGCTGCCGGAAGTGCTGACGCATCTGGCCGATCACTACGAAAACAACCTGCGGTTGCGGCGCGAGTTCGTCAGTTCGATCGCCTGGCCGATGCTTCAACTCGTGGCAGCTGTAATGATCATCGCGCTGTTGATCGTGATTTTTGGAATGATCGGCGACGACCCGAATGGGCCGAATATGAAGCAATTGGTCTTCGGCCTGTCGGGCGTAAGCGGCGCTGTCATTTGGCTGACCTGCACGTTCGGCACCGCTGCGTTCGTGTGGATTGGCTATCAAGTTTCGGTTCGGCAGTTCGCGGCGAAACGCATTCTCGATCCGCTGTGGCTGCGCGTGCCGGTGCTGGGGACGTGCCTGCGTTCGTTCGCAATCGCGCGTTTTTCGTGGGCGTACTATCTGACTCAACAATCCGGGATGCCGGTCGATCGCAGTTTAACCGCCAGCTTGAAAGCGACGAACAACGGCGCGTTTCAGAATTCAACGCCGCTGGTCTGTGCAGGCATTCGCGAGGGGGAAGATTTGTCCGTCGTCCTCGAGGCGAGCCAACTCTTTCCCGAGGACTACCTGCACATGGTCTCGGTCGCGGAGACCTCGGGTACAGTTCCGGAAATGCTGAACCGGCTCAGCCCACAATTCGAGGATCAAGCCCGTCGTAGCCTCAAGGCTCTGACCGCGATTGTGAGTTGGTTGGTGTGGGCAGCGGTTGCGACGTTTATCGTCTTTTTTATCTTCCGGTTCTTCTTGTGGTACGTTGGCATGATCAACGACGCGGTGCGGGGGATCTGAGTCCCGATGAGCCGTCTCGCGAGGCGACGGACGATCATTCTGGAACCGTCGTGAGTTCCTTGCGGAAGTCGGCGGCAGGGAGGTCTTGGCCGGTCGCGGACTTGAATTGGGTCGCGAGTTGCTCGGCATAGACATCAATCGGACTGACCGTTTTGGCTCCGCGTTCACGGGCCTCTTTCATCACCGGACTCTCCGCAGGCATTGTCGTGACGTCGATCGCCATCATGGTGGCTCGCAAGTAGCCTGGATTGAACTCGTCTTTCTTGCTGCCGAGCTGCAGGTTGGGGTCGGCGAAGACCACGACATCGGCCAGCGTGTTGTAAAGGTTCTGGAACGGCACGAACCGCACCCCCATTTGGACGGCAAGAGCTTGAGCATCCTTGTCGTTGGAACTGGTCACGCTGACCAACCCCTTGCGTTTGGCGATGCCGAAGATCATGGACTTGGCGAGTCCGCCGCTGCCGATGACCATCACGTTGCGGCGATCGAGCGGCCGAGCATCACCGCCCCCTTTGCCCAACGCCGTCTCCAAGGCTTTGACCGCGCTGCGCCAGAGGCTGTTGTAGGCGGTCCAAACTTCGTTTTGTTTGAGCATCAAGTCGCCGTGCTGCGACATCTCTGTGACTTCTTCCATTTTCTCGGCCAGCGGCAACATGTGTTCGGCGGTCTCGCCGGAGGTGACCAGCACGTTGATTTTGAGCGCGTCGAGCATCTGCTTGAACTTGTCGAAGTTCTCGGTGGTGACCGGCAGGCAGCGCATGTTGAGTTTGGCCTTGTCGAACATTTTATTCATTGTCCGCACGGTCACCACTTCGGCATCACCCAGACCCGCGACGGCGAGCAACTTGGTTTGCGAATCGATGCTGCGCCAACCGTAGGTCTCGTCGAGTTCAAAGACCGTGGCTTGGCCTTCGTAGGCTTCCATGCCCTTTTCGAGCGCGGCGTAAATCCAGGGCGAGCCATATTTCCGACCCAGCAACGAAAACGTCAGCCCCGTGCGGCCCAGTCCCAGGCCGACGACTGGAATGTCGCGCTTCTTCGACACCGCGGACAGCAACGGCCACGCGGCTTCCAGCGTCGGTGTCGGCCACGTGAACTTCACGACGTCGGCATTGACGTTCTTCGCCTGCTCGAAAATCGAATCGATATTTGTCGTGAGCGGCTTGTCCAAGCTGGTGTAGCTGATGACTCGTTTGGTTTTTCCAAATCGGGGAATCGACTTCGCGGTGTCCAGGTCCAGTTCGATGTACGCCGGGCCGGCGACGATCGCTTGCCGCAACAGCGTGATCCGCTCTTGCTCAGTCCCTTCCCACGCTCCCCCTTGTTCCTTGTTGCGGCAGGAAAGCAGGATTGGCTTGGGAATGTCTTCCAACAGTTCGGCGACGTTGGGCTCCTTGATGAGATGGTCGAGGCCCAATTCGACAATATCGCAGCGAGCCGCGGCGTTGAGCAAATCGACCTTGGCCAATGTGCGAGATTCCGGAGAAACCGAGATGCAAATCATGGTGCGTGTGTCTCAATTCCATTGTGGAGCAAAGGTGAATCGTCTGGAGAGCGGAGTTTAAAATGCAACGGCGGATGTGGAACGATCAGCAACGCACGTCCTCACCGAAGGTCTATTGCACGGCTCCCATAAATCTAATTTCGCAGTTCGGGAGCAGTTTTTTCAAGCTCGCGACCCCATTGAATGTGCAACTCGTGCCGTTGATATCCAAGCGGATCAGCTCTTTGTTCTTGGCCAAGTTCTTCAGCGTAAAATCGCCGACCATCACAACATTTCTCAGAGAGAGTTCTTCCAGTCCTTTGGTGTTGGCCAGTACCGTGAGTCCCTGGTCTGTGATTTGGTTGAAGCCAAGGTTCAGTTTCTTCAGGTGATTGACCCCTTTGAGCGCCAGCAATGCACGATCGGTGACTTCGGCTTGGCTGATGTCCAACTCCTCCAGCGTTTCGACATTTCGCAGGTATTGCAATCCGGCCAGTCCGAACTGCGAATGTTGAGCGTCCAAAACTCGCAAGCCGGAGTCCCCTTTTTTGCGTTTCAGAAATTTCAATCCGCCTCCACTGATTGCCGTGTGGCCAATCTTCAGAACATCAAGGGACTTCATCTTTCCGAGATGTTTAAAGGCGTTGTCGGAAATCTGCGTCCCCGTCAGATTCAGCGACTTGAGATGCACCAGATTCTCCAGTGCGGCCAGCGCTGCATCGCCAATCGTCGTTCGTTCCAGCGACAGATCTTCGAGGTGTTCCAGTTTTTCCAGCGTCACCAGCATCGCCGACGTGATGTTCACGTTGGTCAAATTCAAGCTGCGGAGCTTGGGCAAGTCCTGTGTCACGGCGAAGCCAATTTCAGTGATACGGGTGCTGGTGAAGTTGATGGTCTCCAGGTTTTGCAGCTTGGCGAGATTCTTGATCCCTTCATCCGTGACCGGCGACGAGTTCAAGTCCATGTTGTTGATGGACTCCGTGCCGGAGGACAAATTGCAGACTCGGAGCACATCATTGTCCCGGCGCTCGGTGGATGGCGTGTTGAGGAACTTGGTGATCGCGGCCAGCGGGTCTTCTAAATTGCCTGCCGACGTCGGCTGAACGGGACCCGTTGGGGTGATGGTGTTGACCGTCGGAGCGGTCTGCGGTGTGACCACCGGAACACTCGGCGGTGGCGGGGCCGGTGTGGAAGAGACTTCTTCGCAGCCCAAGCACGCCACGACCACTAATACTCCCAGTAGGATCGGCAGTGCATTTCGGACCGATCCGGCCCGCAACAAATCAGCGGACGGTAAGCGATGCATGAGCCAACTCCTTGCAAACAATCAATGCGAATAAATCAAAGGCGAACGTCATGGAACTAAAAAATGTTTTATTCCGCGTGACACTCGACGGGACAGATTGATCGAAGCAAGTCCAAAGGATCGACGAAGACTCAAGAGAAGTTTCATGTTGGAGCCAGCATTGCATCGCTGGCGGGAATTCACGAGGCGACGGCATTTCCGACATGCGAAGAGGAGCATATCATCCGCCACCGCGCGGCGTCATCCGCCGCGCGGGCGACGGGCTGAGAAATCGGAGACTCGACTGACATGCACGACGCGATTCGCGACGCCCTGAACGCTGTTTTTGAACAGCACGATGTTCCCGAAACGGTCTGCCAATCCGCCGTCGCCGCGATCATGGACGGCCAGTGCGACGAGGTTTCGATCGCCGCCTTTCTGACAGCTCTGCGAGTCAAAGGGGAAGCGATCGACGAGATCGTCGGAGCCGCTCGCGCGATGATCGAACGAGCCGAACGGGTGCCGACGAATCGCATCGGTCTGCTCGACACCTGCGGCACGGGCGGCGACGAATTGCATACATTTAATATCAGCACGGCGACCGCGTTCGTTGCGGCGGCCTGCGGCGTCCCTGTTGCCAAACACGGCAATCGCGGCGTGTCGAGCAGTTCCGGTTCCGCCGATGTGCTCGAAGCGCTGGGCGTCCACACGCAACTGACGCCGGCACAAGTCGGCTGCTGCCTCGATGAAATCGGCATCGGCTTTTGTTTCGCTCCGGTTTTTCATGGGGCGATGCGGCACGCGGCTCCGGTCCGAAAGGCGTTGCGGTTTCGGACGCTGTTCAATCTGCTCGGCCCGCTCACGAATCCGGCTCGTGCCGAATTCCAACTGTTGGGGGCCTCTCAGACAGCCACCGCTGCGAAACTCGCGCATGCGCTCGCGCGGCTGGGCAGACAGCGGACGTTGGTGGTGTGCGGCAACAATCAACTTGACGAAGTCAGCCTGTGGGGAGAAACCGCCGTCTTCGAGGTTGTCGGGGCCGAGGTCACACGCCGCTCTTGGACAGCGAAATCTTTTGGGCTGTCCGAATGCGGTGTTGAAGAATTGCAGGTTGGTTCACCCGCCGAAAGCGCAGCTCGCATTCGAGCCGTCTTTGATGGCGAGCGCTCCGCAGCCCGCGACATTGTCGTCGCGAATACTGCCGCCGCGTTGATCGCTGCGAATGCCGAAACTGATCCTGTGGTCGCAGCCGAGCGAGCGTCTCGTGCGATCGGCTCCGAAGAAACCGCAGCGCTGCTGACTCGATTCGCGGAACGGACTCAGGCTCTGGCTGCGAAATAGCGTGCAGCCTTACGGCTTGGTCACTTCTTCCACGAGCACACGCAGAAACGGTTCAACGTCCGTGACCAAACCGATCGACTGGAACGTGCCGCGATCAGCCAACTTCGTGACCGTCGCCGGATTGATATCGACACAGACCGTCTTGACTGACGCAGGCAACAAATTGCCGACGGCAATCGAATGCAGCGTCGTCGCGATCATCAGACAGAAGGTGATGCCTTGCGAGTGAATCATCTCGCGCATCGCGGCTTGAGCAGCCAAGGCGTCGGTGATGACGTCAGGCAGCGGGCCATCGTCGCGGATGCTGTCGGCCAGGACGAACGGCACATTGTGCGTCACGCACTCGAACATGATGCCAGAACCGAGCATCCCTTGCTCGACGGCGTTGCGAATTCCGCCGAGCCGGCGGACGCGGTTGATCGAATGCAAATGATGCTCGTGACCTTCGGCCGTGCCGCCACCGCTCTCCATCGAGATGCCGAGACTCGTACCGAAGAGCGATTGTTCGATGTCGTGCGTCGCCAGCGCATTGCCGGCGAAAAGAACGTGGACGTAGCCCTCTCGAATGAGCCGGCTGAGATGCTCGCGACCGCCAGTGTGAACGACTGCCGGGCCGGCGACGACGAGGATCTTGCCGTCACCATCTTTGGTTCGACGCATCTCTGAGGCGATCTCGCGAATGGTCATGTTCTTGGGCTTCTCGCTGCTGACGGTGCTCCGCATGAAACCAAACACGCCGAGCTTATCGCGATCACGCTCCTGAGGCAGGACGCGAGTGCCGTGATGACCGACGACGATTAGATCGCCCAGGCGGACGTCAGCCATTGGGAGCGTTGCGACCTGCGTGTCTGACGACACCACCAACCCGCAATCCATTTCCGGCCGTTTGACGCGATGCCACGCGCCACCGATGCGGACCTGCGTCTCCTGGTTGGTCGAGCAAAAGAAGCCTTCGGGAAACGCTCCATCCATGTCAGCGGGCACAATCTGCGAGTCTTTTTGATGAACTCGCACAGCCCCATGTCACCCGATGTCGCGCACGATTTTGTTCGAGTAGCTCGACCGAGTCCGCACTCACCAGCAATCGCGCCGCACTGGGGTCTTGCCGACGCTGGCCGACTGAGATTTTCAGAATCTCGAATCGTCCTTCTTGCGACATAATTTCATCGAGCACCTTCGGCAGCAGCAAACTGTCGATGATGTGCCCCGCGAGTTCGACTTCGTCCGTGAATCCGTGCTGTTGGCCTGGATGACTCGGCATGGTGACTCCCTTCGTTTTGCGGGGGCGATGCGGTGTCTGACCGTGCTGAATCCGATATCCTTCGAGCCGTTCTGTCCTGACATGATTTAGTAGGCCGGATGCCTACGTCCGGTCATCCTTGAGTTTGGACGTAGGCGTCCGAACTACTTTGTAAGACGCAATGCCCATGAAGATTCTGACCGAAACTGAAGTCCGCGATTGGTTCGCTCGCGAGATTCCTGCCTCGGAATTCAAAGGCCGGCGCGTGCTGGTCATCGTGCCCGATTCGACCCGCACGGCTCCGTTGCCGTTGCTGTTCAGCGCGTTGCACGAGCGGATCGGTACGGCCGCGAAGCAAGTCGATGTGCTCGTCGCGCTCGGCACGCATCCGCCGATGCCGGAAGCGGCGATCGCCAAGATGCTCGGCCTGAGCGACACCGATCGCGCGGCCGGCGGCAAATACGCGAACGTCGGGTTGTTCAATCACGAATGGGACAACCCCGCGCGGCTGACAACTATCGGCACGCTCACGAAGGCCGACACCGCAGCGATCACCGAGGGCCGACTGTCGCTGGACGTGCCGGTGCAGATCAATTCGCGGATCGCTGACTACGACACGCTGCTGGTACTCGGTCCGGTGTTTCCACATGAGGTGGTCGGCTTCAGCGGCGGCAACAAGTATTACTTCCCGGGCATCTCCGGGCCGGAGTTGTTGAACTTCTTTCACTGGTTGGGAGCGCTCATCACGAACGTCGGCATCATCGGCGTGAAGGGGACGCCCGTGCGAGTCGTCGTCGATCAAGCGGCCAAGCTGATCCCCAACACTCGCCGAGCGATCACGTTCGTCGTGGCCAGCGACGGCAACTTGCACGGCTTGTTCTACGGCACGCCGGAGTCCGCGTGGGAGTCCGCCGCTGACCTGTCGAGCCAGGTTCATATCAAGTGGATGGATCGGCCGTTTCACACGGTGCTGTCGTGTGCTCCGCCGATGTACGACGAACTGTGGGTCGCCGGCAAGTGCATGTACAAGCTTGAACCGGTCGTGACCGACGGCGGCGAACTGATCATCTTCGCCCCGCACCTGCACGAGATCTCGGTGACTCACGGCAAGCTGATCGCCGAGATCGGCTATCACGTCCGCGACTACTTCACGAAGCAATGGGACCGTTTCAAAAACTACCCGTGGGGAGTCCTCGCCCACAGCACCCACGTCCGCGGCACCGGCAAGTTCGAAAACGGCCTCGAACACCCGCGAGTCCGAGTCACCCTCGCCTCCCAGATCCCCGCCGCCGTCTGCGAGCAAATCAATCTCGGCTACCGCGACCCCGCCACGATTGATGTCGAATCGTTTGCGAATCGAGAAGCCGAAGGCGTCCTGCTGGTGCGAAAGGCGGGCGAGTACCTGTATCGCTTGAAGGGGTGATGGAATTAAGTCGCATCCATCAGAAGTGCCGACTGTTGACAGTCACATGTCAAGGTGATGGCAGACTGCGGCAGGCTCGTCGTGGTGGCAGGGCATACGCAGCTAAATGGATGGAGTGTTGAGTAGAAGTTGGATGAGGTAGTTGTTGTCCCAGCCGGCGGTTTTGCGTTTGCAGGCGATGCCGGCTTTGACCGTCTGGTCGGCTTTCAAGAGTGTGAGCCCGATGCGGTTGAGA
>CAMDRI010000090.1 GCA_945906725.1 Candidatus Kuenenia stuttgartensis
GACATCGGCCGAGAGGCTGCTCGCAAATTGGTCCGCTCACATCGGCTGTGGGAATCGTTCCTCGCGAAGCACTTCGTGCTCGGAGAAGGCCGCTTTCACGAGAGCGCCGAGCAGGTCGAGCACTTCCTCGATCCCGAATTGCTCGCCGAACTGGACCACGACCTCGATCGCCCCGGCGTCGACCCGCATGGCCGAACGATTCCGAATTAGTCGTCACGTCATCAATCGCCGTGCAAGCAAGCCGGAGGGCGTCAGCCCCCGGACAGCAACGCCGGAGGAGTCCGGGGGCTGACGCCCTCCGGCTCGCCAACTTTGGAAAGCCGGCGTATCATCCCCCTCCACTTTTTTAAAAAGGAACGACCGATGCCGACTGTGTTGATTGCTCCCGAAGCGTTCCTGAATCAGCCCGAAGCCTCGTACGCGCGAGTGCTGACGGATGCGGGCTTAGACATTCGCTACCCAAAGAATCCGACGTTCACACGCGGCTTGGGGCCGGAAGAGGAAACGATTGCCGAACTCCAAGACTGCGTCGCGATCATCGCCGGCGGCGAGTATTTCACACCGCGAGTGATGACTGCCTGCCCAAAGCTGCGAGTTATCGCGAGAGCAGGTGTCGGGTTTGACCGAGTCAACATCCCGGCCGCGACCGAGAGAAACATCGCGGTCACGATCACGCCAACCTCGAACCATGAAGCGGTCGCCGAGTTGATGCTCGCGTTGTTGTTCGGCGTGACGAAGAGCGTTGCACTCAACGACCGCACGTTGCGATCCGGCCTATGGTCGCAGAAGCTGACCGCTCCAATTCGCGGCCGCACGGTCGGACTCATCGGACTCGGTCGCATCGGCAAGAGCACAGCCGTCCGCTGTGCAGCACTCGGAATGCGAGTCATCGCTCACGAGCAATTCCCCGACCGGGACTTCGTGGCGAAGAACAACATCCCACTGGTCGAGTTGGACGAACTCCTCACGCAGTCGGATTTCGTCAGCCTGCATTGCCCGCTGAACGACGCGACACGCGGCATGTGCAACGCGGCGTTCTTCGCCAAGATGAAACCCGGCAGCGTGCTGATCAACACGGCCCGTGGCGGCCTCGTCGTCGAGGACGATCTGATCCCCGCACTGAAATCAGGGCACCTGAGCGGTGCCGGCCTCGACGTCTTTCAGCAAGAGCCGCTGCCGCCGACCAGCCCGCTGCTGCAACTCGACAACGTGGTGCTCTGCCCGCATCTCGGCGGAACGGACACGCGCAGCTCGGAAGACATGGGGATCGAGTGTGCTCACAACATCGTGAAGCTCAGCCGCAACGAATGGCCGGAGGGTGCCGTCGTCAACGCGGACCTGCGTTCGAGTTGGAAGTGGTAGCCATGCTCGCTCCGTACGACTTCTTCGCCCCGAATCACATCGTCTTCGGCTGGGGGAGACGTGCCGAGATAGGCTCGCTGGCAAAGTCACTTGGCTCGCGAGCGTTCGTCATCAGCGGTTCACGCACGCTCGAAGCCAACGGCACAATTGACTCACTGTGCCAGTTGATGCAGTCCGCAGGCGTGACCACCGAACAACTCGCGACTCAAATGCGAGAGCCGGAAGTCAAGGATGTCGATACGGTAGTCGAACAATTGATGAGCCTCGGTGTTCGAGAGGGCGACTGCGTGGTCGCGATCGGGGGCGGTTCGGCGATTGATCTCGCAAAGGCCGTTGCTGCTCTGGCTACGAACCGGCAAGGTGAATCGGTCAAAGATTTTCTCGAAGGGGTCGGCCGTGGGCTCAAAATCGAATGCCCTCCCCTGCCTTTACTCGCAATGCCGACAACGGCCGGGACGGGAACTGAAGCGACCAAGAACGCGGTAATCTCGTCCTTCGATCCACCGTTCAAGAAAAGTTTGCGATCCGACCTGATGGTCCCGAAGATCGTGCTCGTCGATCCCGAATTGACGGTCAGCCTGCCGCGAGACATCACCGCTCATACCGGCATGGATGCGATCACTCAGTTGATCGAAAGCCTGATCTCTCGCCGAGCGAAGCCGATTCCGCAGGCCATCTGTCAGCAAGGACTCGATCTCGCGCTGCCGGCGATGTTCAAGCTGTCGCGCGATCTGATGAACCAATCCGCACGTGAGGCGATGTCTCACGCGGCGCTGCTGTCGGGAATCGCGCTGGCGAATTCCGGTTTAGGTTTCGCTCACGGAGTTGCTGCGGGCCTCGGCGTCCACGCGAAGGTTCCACATGGGCTTGCCTGCGCGGTGATGCTGCCAAGTGCGCTGCGGCTCAATCAAGAGGTCTCAAAAAACGAACTCGGACCACTTGGGCAGTTTTGTTTTGCAGCCTTTCGTGATGAGGTTGGCTTGCCACCGTTCGGTCTCACGACAACAAATCTTGAATCTGCGACACGCCTGATCCAGGTCATCGAATCCTTGAATGAACGACTGGGTATACCCAACCGACTTTCGGCATTGGGCGTCTCTCGCGAACAACTGCCCGCAATCGCGAAAAGCTCGCGAGGCAACAGCATGGACGGCAACCCACGCGACATCAGCGACGAGGAACTGCTCGCAACACTGGAGAAAGTCTGGTAACTCGAACGCAAGATCGCCTCGACCCATTAGCGAGCGACTGCTACCGTCCGCGCCGTTTGTGGGGCACGTTTTCAACGTGCCCGTCAATGTCCGGACGTGGGCGTCCGGACTATGAAACGTTTTGAGAGCCATTCATGGACGGTGCTCAACTTTGGCAGACGTTGGTTCAAGCGGTCGTGCAGGGAATCACCGAATTCCTGCCGATCAGCTCGGACGGGCATTTGGTCATCGTCGGAGCGTTGCTCGAAAAGTGGTTCGGGACTCAAGCCTCGGACAAAGAAACGGTCGAGCTGATTGTCGGCCTGCATCTCGGCACGCTGGTCGCCACGATCGTCGTCTACTGGAAGGAGTTGTGGTCGCTACTGAAACGTCGGCGACTGTTAGTCAACGTGATCGTCGGCAGCGTGCCGCTGGCGATCGTCGGCCTGCTGTTCAAAGATTGGTTTGAGCAGACTTTGGCCTCGCCGCTGTATGCCGGCTTAGGACTGCTGATCACAGCGTTGTTCTTATTCGCCGGGCAACGGATGGAGTTGAACCTGCTCGAACTGGATCAAATTCCGACCCTGCACGCACTGGGAATCGGTTGCTTTCAGGCACTGGCTCCGCTGCCGGGAGTCTCTCGCTCCGGTAGCACGATCGCTGGTGCGTTGATGATTGGAGTCACTCGACAAGCCGCGACGACGTTTTCATTTCTGCTTTCGGTCCCGGCGGTCGGTGGAGCGGTGTTGCTCAAAGCGATCGACATGGCTGGTGGTAAATCGGGTGGGTTGGCGATCGGACAACTACTGTTCGGAGCGGTAATCTCGTTCGCGGTCGGCATCGTCGCACTGCGATTCCTGATTCGGATCGTCACGCAACGCAAGCTGCATTGGTTCGCGTGGTACTGCTTGCTGCTGGGGACCGTGGTGACGGCGTGGCAACTCTGGCCGTAGACCGGACACCTACGTCCGGTCAGCCGATGGAATTGTTCGGACGTAGGCGTCCGAACTACGTCCTGTCCCCAAATTGCTGCGAAAACCGTCTGGCGGATGTGAGGCTCGCCCACTACAGTCCTCGCACTTCGGGCATTGCCCGCCGAATCCAGTGGATGATGAAAGTGATTTCCGCCATCGGACTCGACTAGGTTTGATGGCGTGGAGCTGACGGGAACCGTCAGACATCTCATCCTGGATTTTTGATTCGCTCGCACGCGGACGATCGTAAGACGCCGCTCGAGCAGCCGCCAATTGGCCGTGATGCGGACTCTCTGTTGAGTCTGTTCGCGGTCCTCGCCGACTCCACTCATAACGAGTCACCTCGGCGGCCAACTTTTTTATGGAGAGTGTTTTGAAGTTTTCTGAACTGGGATTGGCCGAGCCAATCGTGCGTGCCGTGGAAGCGGCTGGGTATGAAATTCCGACTCCGATTCAAGCGCAGGCCATTCCGCTGGTGATCAGCGGTTGCGATCTGCTGGGAGTCGCTCAAACAGGGACCGGCAAGACGGCCGCGTTCGCGCTGCCGATTCTACATCGACTGCTGCAATCGAATCGTCAGCCGCAAGGTCGTGGCGATCGCCGCAAGATTCGCGTGCTGGTGTTGTCACCGACTCGCGAGCTGGCCGTGCAGATCAGCGAGAGCTTCGCGACTTATGGCCAAGGCTCCGGCCTGCGGCAGCTCGTCGTGTTTGGAGGCGTCAGCCAGTACCACCAAGTGAAAGAACTGCGAGCGGGCGTGGACATTCTCGTCGCGACTCCCGGCCGGCTGCTCGACCTGCGCGAGCAAGGCTTCATCGACCTCAGCCACGTCGAAGTGCTGGTGCTCGACGAAGCGGATCGGATGCTCGACATGGGCTTCCTGCAAAGCGTGCGACGCATCGTGGCCGATGTTCCGAAAGAGCGACAGACGCTGTTCTTCTCCGCGACGATGCCGAACGATGTCCGCCAACTGGCCGATTCGATGCTGTGCCATCCGCAACGGGTCGAAATCACTCCGGTGGCAACCACCGCCGAGCGAGTTCAACAATCAGTTTACTTCGTCGAGAAACCCAACAAGGTCCGCTTGCTGCGGCATCTGCTGCGACAAGAGGGAGTGACGCGAACGCTGGTCTTCACCAAGACCAAGCATGGTGCCGACAAAGTCGTGCGCATGCTCGAAGATTCCAATTTCTCGGCCGACGCAATTCACGCGAACCGTTCGCAATCGCAACGGCAGCGAGCTTTGACGAACTTCAAAACCGGACGCACGAGCGTGCTGGTCGCGACCGACATCGCCGCTCGCGGTATCGACGTGGACGGCATCACGCACGTCATCAACTACGACCTGCCAATGGAGATCGACAACTACGTCCACCGCATCGGCCGCACGGCCCGCGCCGGAGCCAGTGGCATCGCCATTTCGCTCTGCTCACCGGAAGAACGTGGCCTGCTGACGTCGATCGAGCGATTGATTCGCCAGCGACTGGAGCCGTGTCACGATCTACCAGCATTTGCGTCCGAGCCTGCTCGCCAAGCTCACAGCGCCGGCCACACCGAAAACCGCCGAGCCACAAGAGGCAACGACTCGCTTCCGCAGACCGCCGTCGTCGTCCAACCGCGCCGAGCCTTCAGTGACAATGGCCCGCCCGCGAACCACTCGGCTCGCCGACCGAACAGCGCACCGCGTCGTCCGACAACCCCCAACGGTGAATTCAGCGGCCCACCAAGCCGCGGCCCGAAACGGCCCCGCCGGTTTGGAAAGCCCAACCGTTTTAGCTCGCCGGGACGATAGTCCACCCGACACCAGTACGACGCGCCAGCGTCCATGAAGCAGTCTTCGTCAAGATCGTGAGCGCGACGGAAACGGGATTTCCAGGCGTCCATTCGGCACCATTCGCCAGGAGAGAAAATGTGGTGGCTCCCATACGAGGGGACGGCGTTGGTTCGCCAACTGGCGCGACGGGATGACAACTGAATCCCGCTCCGATCACAATGTGAATCGTGTTCGGAGTTGTTCGTGAAATCTCCGGAGGCCGCTAGATGCGGTTCTTGTTCTTTCCACAGCGTGCCGTGCTTGAGCATGGCACGCATCACGCGGACCAGATAGTAAGCCGTGGCCACGGTCGCGATCTTCTTGCGGTCGGAGTCGTCGCGTTGAATGCGCGCCGGATAGATTTGTAGGAACAAGACGGGCAAGAGTGCCCATCCTCCAGGCAAATCCAGGTAGCGTCCTCAAGGTCGCGAGGATATCCTGCTTCGCTATGAGCCACCACTCGCCGCATCGTCTGGGGTGTTGCCAAGCCGACCATCCGGCCTTGGGACGGCGCGAATTGTTGCAGGTCGGCTCGTTGAGCTTGCTCGGCACAGGATTGGCCGACTTGCTGCGGCTGGAGGCTCAGGCGGCGGAGCCAATTCGGACGCCGGCGAAGGCGAAGAGTGTCGTCTTCATCTATCAGTCGGGTGGACCTTCGCAGCATGAGACGTTTGATCCCAAGCCCGAAGCGCCGGACATGATTCGGGGCGAATACGGCGTCACGCAGACAAAGCTCGCGGGGATCAACTTCTGCGAGTACCTGCCCAAGTTGGCTGCGCGAAACGACAAATTCTCGATCGTGCGGACGATGCACCATCTCGCGCATCCGCAGTTTCGCAACGAGCATCTCAGTTGCATGTACCTGCTCCACACAGGCTCGACCGAAATGCCGGCGGGAGACACGAACGCCTCGATCGCTCAGCCGCGCGAGGGACGTATCGAGTGGCCGTCCATCGGGTCGATGATCGCGTTTGCCGCGCCGCCGGAACCGCACGTTGGGTTGCCGGCAGGAATCGAACTCCCGCGCGTCAATCAGATGACCTATCCGGGCCGAGGCGCGGGGTTGCTCGGCCCGAAGTTCGAACGCTGGAAAGTCGATCTTGCTCCGGTGTGCAAGTCGCCTGACGCTGCCGGCTCGTGCCCGAATTGTTTCAGCCACGATGACCCAATCGATCCCGCACGCGCCGCCGGCAAAGACCCGAAAGCGTGGTGGGACAATTCCAGTTGCCGCGATGCTTCATTCCGCTTGCCGGACTTGGGTGTCGGCGGTGTGTCACTGCCGCAGATCGAGAACCGCACCGAATTGCTCGCTCGCTTCGACCAACTGCGGCGTTCGCTGGACAACGCCGATCGCGTCGGTCGGCTCGAAGCCTGGGACGAATACCGGAAGCAGGCGATGAAGCTGCTCGTCACCAGCCGCCCCGGCAAGCAGAACCCGTTCGATCTCACGCAAGAGCCAGACAACATCCGCGATCAATACGGCCGCGAAGAATGGGGCCAAGGATTCCTGGTCGCTCGTCGCTTGATCGAAGCGGGCGTGCGCATGGTGCAGATCAACCTGCGCGGCTGGGACACTCACCAAAATGCGTTTCGCGATTTGAAAGGCAAGCTGCTGCCGTCCATCGACCACTGTCTCAGCGGGTTTTTGGATGACCTCGCCGCGCGCGGTCTGCTCGACGAAACACTGGTCGTGATGTGCGGAGAGATGGGCCGCACGCCGCGCATCTCACCGATCACTGTCGGCGGCAAGAACGCCAGCGGCGAGGTCTTCACCCCCGGGCGCCATCACTGGGGCGACGTCTTTCCCTGCTTCGTCGCCGGAGGAGGCATCCGCACCGGCCAAGTCATAGGCCAAACTGACGCTCACGCCGGCCTGCCGATCAGCGACGCATTCACGCCGAGCGACCTCGCCGCCACGATCTTTCACTTGCTCGGTATCGACTCGCACGCTGAGTTCCAAGACTCGCGCGGCCGACCGTATCGCATCTTTCAAGGCGAGCCGATTCGACCGCTCTTGTAGGATGGGCACTCTTGCCCGTCCTGCTTACGCAAACACTTTTGTCACGACCTCGCCAGCCACGTCAGTCAGCCGATGATCGCGGCCCTGATGGCGGAATGTCAGACGAGTGTGATCCAAGCCGAGCGAATGCAAGATTGTGGCTTGCAGGTCGTGGACGTGGATGGGATCGGCGATTGGATGATAGCCGAGGTCGTCGGTCTCGCCGATGATTTGGCCGCCGCGAACTCCGCCGCCGGCGAGCAGCATCGTGAAGGCGAACGGGTGATGGTCGCGTCCTTCTTTGCCAGGGTTGATGCCGCGGCGGACTTCGTTCATCGGCGTGCGGCCGAACTCGCCGCCCCAGATCACCAGCGTGTCGTCGAGCAACCCGCGTCGCTTCAAATCGTGAATCAGCGCGGCGGAGGGACGGTCGGTCTTGTCGGTGTTCTGCTTGAGCTTGTTGTTGAGGTCCGCATGATCGTCCCAGGTGTAGTGATACAACTGCACAAATCGGACGCCCCGCTCGACCATCCGCCGAGCCAGCAGACAATTCCGCGCGAACGTGTCGGTCTTCTCGTCGCCGATGCCGTACTCGGCCAGCGTGTGCGGCGACTCTTGTTGGAAGTCGAGCAACTCCGGCGCGGCCGCCTGCATCCGAAACGCGAGTTCGTAGCTTTCGATCCGCGTCGCGATCTCTGGATCGGGCTGCTGTTGCTGACGCAGACGATTGAGATCGTTGATCGCATCCAGCCGTTGCCGTTGTTGCTGCCGAGTGACTCCGTCGGGATTCGCGAGATGCAGAATCGGATCTCCCTGACTGCGAAACGTCACGCCTCGATGCGTCGCCGGCAGAAAGGCACTGTCCCACAACGCGGTCCCAGCGATGTCTCCCGGCCCGTTGTTCGACAACAGCACGGTGAAGCTCGGCAAGTTCCGCGACTCGCAACCGAGGCCGTAGGTGATCCACGACCCCATGCTCGGCATCCCGAACCGAGGCACTCCGCACTGCATCGTCAACTGAGCCGGATCGTGATTCGGCACATCGGTCTTCATCGTGCGGATCATGCACAGGTCGTCGGCGCACGTCGCCAGATGCGGCAAGTAGTCCGAGAAATCCATCCCGCACTCGCCATGCTTCGTGAACTTGCGTGGCGACGCCCAAACCCGCGCGCTCCCTTTGATCAGCGAATCGCTCAGCCCTTCCAAAAACGATGCCGGCACCGGCTGCCCATGCAATTTCTGCATGACCGGCTTTGGCGAGAAGAGATCGAACTGACTCGGCGCGCCAGCCATGAAGAGGAAGATGACATTCTTCGCTCGCGGCTCAAACATCGGCGGCTTCGGTGCCAGCGAATTGCCGGCCGAGCTCGCCGACGCCGCGAACGACGATTCGCCACTCAGCAACTGAGCCAACGCCATCGAACCGAGGCCGCACGTTGACCGAGTCAGGAACGCGCGACGCTGAAGCTGGCGAAAAGAATGGAAGTCAGTCATCTCGGTTACTCCGAACAATCAACTGGAACACTAATCTCCGCTGATCTCCACTAATCATGATCCGTGTTTGCCTCATTAGCGACGATTAGCGCAGATTAGTGTTCCAACTTGTCTTCAATCCCGTGTGATGAATTCATGCAGGTTGAGCAACACGCTGGCCAAATTGGACCACGCGGCAGACTCGTCATTGTTCGTGTCTCGTTGAGCATCGAAGTATCGCTGCAATCGTGTCAGTTCGGCTTCCGTGCCGGATCGACCGAAGCAGACCGTCCAGGCGAATCGCAGGCGGTCTTGTTGGCTCGCTCCGCCTTCGCGACGGACTCGTTCGGCAAACGCGGCGGCCATCTCGCCGAAGACCGGGTCGTTAAGCAGCGTCAGCGCTTGCAGAGGCGTATTGGATCGGTCGCGGCGCGTGCAGACATCGACCGGCGGCGGAGCGTCGAACGTGATCGACTGCGCGAACGGCGAGGTTCGCAAGATGAACGTGTAGAGGCCGCGTCGATAGCGATCCGCACCTTCGCTCGCCTTCCACGAATTGCTGCCGAAGGCTTCCATCGTGACTCGCTCGTGCTGCGGCGGAAAGACGCTTGGCCCGCCGAGCTTTCGACTGAGCAACCCGCTGACCGCGAGTGCCGCGTCGCGCACGGTCTCGGCCGGGACTCGCAAGCTGTTCTGCCGCGAGAGCAACACGTTATTTGGATCGCGCGTCGCGAGTTCAACTCGCGGCCGAGACGATTGCCGATACGTCGCCGACGTCACGATCAGCCGGTGCATGCGCTTGACGTCCCAGCCGTAGGTCAGGCTTTCCAGCCTGACCCGATCGCTTCCCAACGCGTCGTCCCGCACCGGGTCAGCCTGGAAAGGCTGACCTACGAACTCCGCCGCGAGCCAGTCGAGCAATTCAGGATGCGATGGCGGATCGCCTCGCGTTCCAAAGTCATCCGACGTCGCGACGAGACCGCGACCGAAGAACTCTTGCCACATCCGATTGACGGTCACGCGAGCAGTCAACGGGTTGTCGTGCGAGACCAGCCAGCGAGCGAGCGCCAGTCGCGGTGCGATTGCGTCTTTGGCGAGCGGGGCGGCGTCAGCCCCCCGGTGAATCGTGTCACTCGCAATCAACCGGGGGGCTGACGCCGCCCCGCTCGCCTGTTTCGCGTTGTCTTTCACATCGCGTTGAACACATGCGGGAATCCCCGGTGAGACGTCCGCACCACGGCCACGAAAATCGCCGCGTTCGTGAATGTAAGTCTGTCGCGGAGCGAATGCCGCTTGCATCACCGGCGCTCGCGTCGCTTGAGCACCAGCGAACTCTTTCTTCAACGCGACGAGCTTCTGTTGCAGTTCAGGCAGCTTCAGCTCGGTAAACTTCGTCGCATCCACAATCGAACCGTGCGACAAGAAATAATCGAGCCAGTCGTCTTGCTGACGCTGCGTTCGCTTGTCCCACGGAAGGCGCACGATCTCACAGCCTTCGAGTTGCCCTTCGCCCAGGTGGCCTCCCCAGATCAGGCCGAGCACTTCCCATTGCCGATCCCAAATATGGTCTTCGCCGGGATGCGCCGCGGCGTGCAGAGCCTTCGCTTCCCACTGCTTTTGCAGTTCGGTCAACCCCGTGCGAAACGGTTCGATGATCTCGCGTCGCCGCCGCTCGTACTCCGGCCGCGAGCGTTGATAGCCGGAGACTTCGTCCGGCAGCGGCGCGTCGATGTTGACTTCATCGGCATCGTCGAAGAAGGCGTACAGTCGAAAGAATTCGGCCTGACTCAGCGGGTCGTACTTGTGATCGTGACACCTCGCGCAGCCCACGGTCAGGCCGAGCCAAATCGTGCCGACCATCGACGTGCGATCCACGATCTGCGCGACGCGAAATTCTTCGAGGTCCGCACCGCCCTCACGATTGCTGAGCGTCTGCCGGAGGAAGCCAGTGCCGAGGATGCGGTCGAGCAACGCGCGATCTTCGGCGCGACGATCTTCGGTGAGCCGGAGGGCGTTAGCCCCCGGACGAATTGGAACGTTCGCCGCAGTCCGGGGGCTAACGCCCTCCGGCTCACCTGTGCTCATGAGATCCCCCGCGATCTGCCGCACCGTGAATTCATCGAACGGCAGATTGTCATTGAGCATTCGTGTGACCCAATCGCGATAGCGCCACGCGACCGGGCGCAACTGATCGGTCAAATGTCCGTCGCTGTCGCCGTAATGACACAGATCGAGCCACGGCCGAGCCCACCGCTCCCCGTAATGCGGCGACGCGAGCAGCCGATCCACCAACCGCTCGTAAGCGTCCGGTTGCTCGTCGTGGACGAACCCCGCGACCTCCTCCGGCGTCGGCGGCAGCCCGATCAGGTCGAGCGTGACTCGCCGAATCAACGTGACTCGGTCGGCTTCCGGCGACGGCGCGACGTTCTCTTTTTCCAACCGCGCGAGCACGAACGAGTCGCTGCCGTTTCGCGGCCAATCGGCTTGCCGAACACGCGGCGGAGTCGGGCGAGTGATTTTGCGGAAGGACCAATGCGGTTCGGCTGCGAACGCTGTCGAGCAGAGCAGCACGACGAGCAGGCTTGGTTTGTGAATCCAGTCCATGATCTTGGCCCTCGCAATGCGTGTCAGCGGCGGCGACGAGATTTCCAGTAACCTGGCTTTCGGCTGGAATGGCCGACGGACCAAACATTGATAATTTCGTCCGCCAACTCGAAGACGATCACATACGGAAACCGGGGCAGCACAAGTCGCCGAACATCTCCGTCGCCGCGCCACGTTTCGAGTCGGGGAAACGATCGCGGATTGGATTCGATTCGAGCCATCCCCGCATCGACGGTGGCCAGGAATTCGAATCCCAGCCCGGTGCGTCGCTTTTCGTACCAGCGAGCCGCCGAACGCAGTTCGTTCTCGGCTTGGGGATGAATTTGCAGAATCATTCCGCCCTCGCCTGAGACAAGTCCTTCAGCAGATCGGCTCGGACGTCCGACCACGGCCGCATCACGACGGCTCCGCGAGACGCCTCTTCTCGGCGCGACTGGATTTCGGCAATCCATTCGCGTTCATCCACGTCGAGGGATTCATCAGGACTCAGGCTGAACAGCATTTCGGCGGCGACTTCCGCGCGATCCGCAGCCGGCAATTGCAGCGCTTGTTCGATTAAGTCTTGGGCGGACATTATTTTGGCTCCTTCGAGTTCGACATCATCAAGCCACTTGAGACACTTGAGTTCCATCGTAAATCACCGTTCGTGTCTTCTCGGCTTCTTCTCGGAAAAACCGATTTTCGAGTGCCGACGGCATCACGAGATCGACGGGACGACCGAACAATTCGGCGAGCCGACGACGCAACTCGACGAACCGCGACATCCACGGGCCGAAGTGATAGCCAGCCGGAAACTCGACGAGAAAATCCAAATCGCTATGGCTCGGATCGAACGCTGAGGTACACGCGGAACCAAACAACTCCAGTCGCTGCACGCCGAACTCAACGCAAAGCCGTTGCAACGCGGTTTCATGCTGTGCGATCAGTGGAGACATGATTCTTCTTTGAAAACTCAATCCGGTGGAAGATACCAGCCACGATATCGAGGGCGGCCTCAACGCGAAACTCCAACGTCACTCCGAAGCCGGTTGGTTGGGCGACAGTTCGCACGATCCGCAGCCGGCAATCGCAGCGTTTGTTCGATCAATTCTTGGGCGGACATCGCTTGGTTCCCTCTCCAAGAGCGTTCATTCGCATCACGCGTTGTCGAAACTAGCAGGAAGGTGGCCTAACCGTTTACTGATTCGCTTGGCCATAACACCTTCGACACCGAGATCATCAGCCAAATAAACTTCAATTCCCGAACGGTGCTTGTTCGCGATGTGCCAGAGCAGGGTATCGAGATGCAACATTGTTATTTGTGGCGTCGTTTCACGAATTCGACGAAGCGCCTGCCCATCGCAGTCGTTCCGTATCCTCGTCTGCGTTTGGGAGTCCAAGCCGAGCGGATAGGCAACGAATTCGAGAGTCAACGGGAACTGGAATAGCTCCGTAATCAAAACTGACTTCATCGACCATAAGAAGGGCAAACGCCAAACATTTGATGGCCAATGCGATGGTCTCATCGGTTGGCTTCTGATTCATGGTTTTGCCGAGTTGAATCCTGATGTCCGTGAATTCAGACGCAATCGCTGGAGCAGTGCTTCCCCAGACGCGACTGCACAACGCGCTTCTTGCGAACATTTCGAGGCGTTTGACTTTCTTTTGGCCGAGACGTTCGTTTGTGAAGAGCGGTCTCAAGATGTCGATCAGTTCTAGCGGGTTTGCTGGGTCAATGTAGGGTGACATTTCCGGCACAATTTTTGGCCAATAACCAACCTCTGCTTTCCCGATCGTTGCATAGTCGTTTAGTCCAAGGGCGACGAAGAGCGATGCGAAATGGCCGAACTCCCACGAGTTAGAGAAGGGCTTTAGCAATTTCCACGAAATGCTTTCGCAAGGAGTCGCTTTCCACACGGATAACGGGAGTTCTTTAAGACTGTCGACAAACTCGTCGTAGCGGCTTTCTGACATACGTTGTTCCTCTGTAAGACAATTCTTCAATCCTGTAGAGAGCCCACGGCACTCCAAAAGTTACTCGCCTCCCAGTTTCAGCAGCCTGATCGCGTTGCCTCGGAAGATTTTGTACTGCACCTCTTCGGGGAGCTTCAGCGAATCGAGCAGGTCGAACTGCGGGATTTTTTGTTCGGGCATCAGGACGTCGGTGCCGAACAGCAGTTGGTCGGCGTTGCGGATGAGGAACTCGCGGCCGAAGGCGGGGTCGCGGGCGATCGCTTTTTCGCCGCCCGGTTCGGAGAGGTCGCCGTACAGGTTCGGATATTTTTTCAGCAGCCGGTCGAGTGCTCCGCCGGGGGCGATTTTCTTGGGGACTTCGGGATAGCGGCCGAAATCCTCGAACGTCGCGTCGCCGGAGATCGAGGCCCAGAAGCCGGCCGCGTGGCCGATCAGCGGCAGCTTCGGAAACGCCTTGAGCACGTTCTCCAACCGTGGCAGGCCGGGCGTGTCCGGGTTGCGAATGTCGTCGAGATGAAACAGGATCGGCAGACCGACCGCGTCGCACGCTTCGTACAACGCCATCTGCTGCGGAGCGTCGAACCACAGACCGGTCTTGTGCTCGCCCAGCCCGCGGCAGCCGGCGTCTTGATACCGCTTGAGGATGTCGATCATCCCCTTCACGCCGCCGACGTGGCCGGTCCGCTTGCCCGGCTCGGTGACCGCTCGCGGGTCGAGCGACGCGAACGGAATGAGCCGCTCCGGGAATTGCCGGTACGCCGCAATCGCCGTCGTCACCGGCTGCGTGATCGGAGCCGACTCCGGCGAAATCAACGGCAGCACGCACGCCTTCTCGACGTCATGCTGATCCATGAACCGCACGAGCAACTCGGCCGTCAGCTCCTGCCCGAAGTAGAACGCTCCGAGATGCGTGTGGATGTCGATGTACTTGATCTTGCGTGCGGGCTTGTCAGCGGCTGAGGCGCGAACGCCTGCGCACAGGCACGCGGCGCTTGTTGCGAGGGCTGCCGAGAGAAACTGGCGTCGATGAGTTTGGAGGGGCATGTTCGGTCTCCGTGCGTAGTGGTACAGATTCAGGATTCCGACGTGGATCGCTCAATAAAGAGCTTGATCCGATGAGCAAGGTCGGCAAGCCGGTCTAGCTGGTCATCCTTTGGCGCTTCTATTCCGTGGAGTTGTTTGAACAACTCTCGGCGTTCGTCTTCACGGTAGGCGGCTTCTGCAACAAGTTGGTAGTCATCTCCGGTGAAGATCGGCGGGGTTGCTTCGTCTGTCACAGCCAAGTACTCCGGAAAAGCCGCCAGTAGCCGGCGGGGATTCTTATCTCATCGACTTCCAAAGTATATCACTACCGCCGTACCGTGACCGTCATTCGATTCGGTAGTCGGTGCCCGACTCAAACGAAACACGAATTGATTGCAGCCGAGGCTTTTGGTGGACGTCAGCTTGAGCAATTCAAGACCGCGTTGCTGGTGAAAGCGGATGACTTCCTCGGGTTTCGCGACCTCGAACGGCAGGCCGCCGATCCAGTCGATCCAGTCGTGGACCGGGGACATGCCTCGTTCGTGGTGATACGCCGCGAACTTGTTGCGGCCGGCGACCAAACTGGCGACGCACATCCGAGCGAAGAAGCCGGGCACCCAAATCGCCGTCATCGCCCAGCGGCCGAGCGTGCAGCAACAGTACGCTCGCTTCACCGCCAGCCACATCCGTGACAGCCAGCCTTGATCGTTGTAGAGCGCGATAAACAGCCGACCGTTCGGAGCCACGAGTGTTGTCACGTTTTCGATGGCTTGCCACATCGCTCCCGTGTGATGCAGCACGCCCCACGAATAGACGACGTCGAATTGGCCGAGCGATTTCAAGTAATCCTGATCGAGGACACTGGCTTGATGAATCGTCCAATGCGGACCATCGGCGAAATAGCGTCGATTCAATTCTCGCGTGCAGTCGACAGAACTCGGATCGAAGTCGAACGAATGCACGGTCGCTCCCAAGCGCCGCGCCGCCAGCGAGAACAAGCCGCTGCCGCTGCCCGCATCGCAGAAACGCAGCCCGTCCAGTCGCTCGATGCCCAGTTGTTGTTGCAGCGACTTGACCGCGTTCGCAATCCGCTCGTCGTTGAGCACGCCAAGAAACCGCTGCCAGTTATTGCCGAACTCGAATCGCGTACCGGCAACGACTTCCTGCTGGAAGTGGACCGACGAATTCGCTCGATGATCAGAGGGAGTCGGGTGCGAATCGGGATCGGTGGTAGACAAGTCGGTGGCCTTGCAGTGATCGGAGCGGACAGACGGTTACATTGCAGAGTGCAAAGTGCAAAGTGCAAAATGGCAACAACACCGGTACGCTCAGACATTTTCAACTTTGTACTCTTCCCACTCTTCACTTCCCTCCGACCTCGGAAGCTGCCCTCTTGTCCCGTTTCGGGGCTTGAACTACCATCGCCCGAACGTTGCAGACTGAGCCTTTTTGCTCAACTTTTCAGTCGCTCTTGCTCATCGAAAGCATCTCATGAAGCTGACGACCCCGTCTCGAACCGCGTGGATATTGTGTTCTGGATTGCTCCTGCTGGCGGCGGCCACTTGCTTTGCCGACCGCTTGGCGGCGAATCATCCGAATGACGAGACGACGACGAAGCTCGTATGCGGAATGGTGCAGAAATTTCACATCAGCCAGCATCCGATCGACGATCAGATTTCCGGAAAACTGCTGGATCGTTTCCTGAAGACGCTCGATCCACAGAAGTTGTATTTCACTCAGCCAGACATCGACGAACTGAGCAAATTCAAAGCGACGCTGGACGATTTGGTGAAAGCAGGCAACACGCAATTCGCCTACGACGTGTGGGACATGTACTTGCAACGCATCGAGCAACAAATGGAGATCGCTCATAAGCTGATCGATACGCCGCACGACTTCACGGTCGATGAGTCCATCGAGATCGACGCCGACAAGATCGCCTGGGCCAAAACTCTAGACGAATTGAACGACCGCTGGCGGAGGCGAATCAAGTTTGAGTTGATCAACGCACGGCTCGACAACGAGGACTTTACCTCCGGCAAGCAAAAGCCCAAGGCCATCCCGGGACAGCCGAAAGCTCCGACCGCGCCCATTGATCCGCAGGAGCGGTTGCACAAGAGGTATCGGATGTTGCAAAAGGCGGCCAAAGAGACGGAGGATGCGGACAAATTGGAATTGTATCTCTCGTCGCTGACGCACTGTTTCGATCCACACTCCAGTTACATGTCGCCGCAATCGCAGGAGGAATTCCAAATCGCGATCGCTCTGAACCTCGACGGCATCGGTGCCTCGCTGCAATCCGATGAAGGATTCACGATCGTTCGAGAAATCGTCAAGCCGGGAGCGGCATCCGAGGACGGTCGCCTCAAGGCCGGCGACAAAATCCTGGCGGTCGGCCAAGAGACTGGCGAGATGGTCGACATCATGGAAATGAAGCTCAACAAGGTCGTTCGCATGATTCGAGGTAAGCGTGGCACCAAAGTTCGCTTGCAGGTGAAGAAGGGAGACAGCGGCGAAGTCGTGCTTTACGAGTTGACTCGCAAGAAGATCGAGCTGACCAACGCGGAAGTCAAAGGCGAAATCCTCGAGACGGACAAGCGGCTTCCGGGCCGCCCGGGACGCATTGGCGTGATCAACATTCCCTCGTTTTATCGCGACTTCCAAGCCTTTCAAGACGGCGTCGAGAACGCCAAGAGCACTGCTCGCGACGTCCAAGCCGTGTTGCAGAAATTCCAGCAGCAGGGAGGAGTCGATGCGGTCGTCGTCGATCTGCGAACCAACGGCGGCGGGGCGCTCAGCGAGGCCATCGACGTCTCCGGCCTGTTCATCGACAAAGGCCCAATCGTGCAGGTCAAAGAGCAAAACGGACGCATCAAGTCGCATGACGACGACATCGACGGCACGGTCTACAACGGCCCGCTGGTTGTGATCTGCAACAAGCTGTCCGCCTCGGCATCGGAAATCTTTGCGGCAGTGATCAAGGACTATCAGCGCGGCATCATCGTGGGTGACACGACCACGCACGGCAAAGGGACCGTTCAAAACGTAATGCCGGTGACGTCAGGCATGTTTTTGAATCGAACCGATCGCGGTGCGCTCAAGTTGACGATCCAGCAGTTCTACCGCGTCAATGGCGACAGCACCCAGAAGGACGGCGTGAAGTCGGACATCGTGCTACCGTCGCTGATCGACAAAATGGACCTCGGCGAATCATCGCTGGACAATGCTTTGGAGTTCGACCGTATTCCGCCCGCGTCTCACGCTTCGGCGGACATGGTCAATGACAAAATGATCTCAGCGTTGCGGGATCGATCCGACCGTCGCGTCACCGCGGAACCGAAGTTCCAGGAAATCAGGAAAGACATCGAACGCTATCTGGATCGCAAGAATCGCAAATCGATTTCGCTGATCGAGTCGGTTCTCAAGGCCGAGCGTAATCAGGACAAGAAGGAACAGGACGAGACCGACAAGGACGACCCCAGCACACGCGGCAGCGACGCTCCGATCTTCCCGGTCGACGCCTATAACGATGAAGTGCTGCAAATCTCGTTGGACTACGCGACGCTGCTGCGAAATCCGCAAGCGGCGCAAAAATAGCGTAGGCTCGCATTTGTAGGGTGGGACCAGCGGCGTTTCGCCTCGCAGGCCCACCACCGATCAACAACGCGACATTGGTGGGCCGGCGCTCGAAGCGAGCTTGTCCCACCCTACGGCGTCATGGCCGAAGGCCATTGAGACCGATCGAACGACCATATTGCACGATCAACTCGGCAGGAGTCATGGCGTAGGCTCGGCCCAACGCTTCTTCTGGCGTGAAGCCATCTTTGATGCCCAGGATGAATGTTCGATAGCGGCCGGCGTCGATTTGCAGCATGAAATTGGTCAGATTGGAAGCGATGCCGTATTGCCACGGCTGCAAAACAGCTCGTTCGTCGAAGAAGTTCACGCCTAGCGAACCGGTTTGCCGCAAGCGATCGACCCCGTCTTTTTGTCGCTCGGGCACTGCTTTGCTTTGAGTGACGATCGCCCCCGCGACCCAATCGGCAATGCCTTCGTTAATCCAGGGCGGGATGTGAACCGAGGATCGCAGTCGATGCAGAAAGCCGTGAGCCGTTTCGTGAACCAGCACGACGGCGAAGTACGACGGATTGTTGCCGCGATAGCAACTGATGATCGCACGCCCGTCACTGGCGGAATGATGCAACCCTTGTGCTCCCTGCGTGTCCGTGTTGTCCATGAAGGTCCGTTCGAAGGAGTGAAATAATTCCTCATTGAGAAACGCTAAGACCATGCACTTCCCCAGCCAGATATTTTTGTCCTTCCGCACACCGAACGCGCTGCTCATTTTGGAATACATCGCATCCAGCGACGCGACATACGGTGTCACTTGAGCCGCAGGAATATCCGACAGCACCATGAAGAATTTCGTTTCATACAGTCGCAGAGGAAACTGATAGCTCGCCTGCACCTTCTGCAAGAAGTCTTTGTACTCGGCAATGGTCTTGGATCGCTCGTCGTCAGAGGGGTCATCCCACAATTGATTCCGAGAACTTTTCAGACGCTCGTTGACATCGAAGTCTCGTTGAGTGACATCGAACAGCACAGGCCCCTTCTTGGCCGGATCGAGCAACACTTCGTAGTCGCGGTCGCCCGACCGAATTCTCGCGATGGTTGTACCGGCGAGCTTCTGCTTCTTCTTGCCATCGGCATCCTGAATCCCTAACAGCTTGAGCGTCTCGTCTCCTTTGCCAAGCTGAGTCTCCGTGACCTCGAAATCGGTCAGCGTCTTTCCGTTGGAGAGCGCGACAGTCACCTTCTTTCCGACGGCGATCGGCGACTCTTCGCCAATCAACGGCGCGACGTACTTCGCGAGTTCCTCTTCAATATCGCTAGAATTCTTCGCGGTTTTTTTTACTTTCGGCTTCGCCGTCTGCGACCAGCCAGTCTCAGCGGGCCAGAAGCCGATCAACACTCCTGCGACCGCCAAAAACCGCAGACTTTGTCTGAAAAGGTGGACTCGAATCATCGCGAAATCCTCGGATTGGCGATTTTAGTTCGTTTCGGTCAAATGCCCGTGTCACAATTTCCGCATTGCAGTCGCTCGTCTCGCAAGTCACAAGACCGACCAATGTCTGACTCCACACAAACTCAAGCGGACTCGAACGCTAAAGTGGCCCGCGGTGTTTTGGAGATCGACTCCACTTCGCCGTTGCAGGAAGCGTTGTTGATCGGCGCGCTGGACGATGTCATCGGTAATCGAGTGCTCTGCACTTCGCTCGGTCGCGGGCAATTCGCGTCCGCGGTTTCAAATCGCTCACCGGAAATCGACGTGACCTGCTTGTTCATGGATGTCTTCCTGGCCAAGAAAGCTCGCGAAGAGATCTCCCTCAGGCCCGGCAGCGTCTCGGTGATTTGCGAGACTGACTTTCCCCAAGGACCGTTCGACACGATCGCCTTGCCGTTCCGACAAAATGGCGAGGCGGAACTGACACGCGAGCTGCTGCAGCAGGCTCACGAGCGTCTGAAGATCGGCGGTCGATTGATCACCTCGACCGACAACCCGAACGACGAATGGCTGCACGATCAACTACAATTGCTGTTTGGAAAGGTCACAAAACGCCCGGAGCCGCGCGGCGTCGTGTATCTCGCCAAAAAGACCGAGCCTCTGCGACGGGTGCGCGAATTCACTGCGAACTTCGCATTCCGCGATGGCGAACATTTGATTCATACGGTCAGCCGTCCCGGCGTCTTCAGTCATCGCCAGCTCGACGTCGGCGCGCGAGCCTTGCTGGAAGCAACCGAAGCCAGTCAAGCTGTCTTGCCGGGCAGCCGCATCCTCGATCTCGGTTGCGGATCGGGCACCGTCGGCATCGCATTGGCGCTTCGCCAGCCTGGAGTTCACGTTCACGCAGTCGACTCCAATCCGCGCGCCCTGCAATGCTCGCTGCACGGCGCGGAGTTGAACGGGATCATGGTCGTCAATCAGCCCGTCAAGCCATCGCGTGCTGGAGAAGCCGTCCCCGAAGACGAGCGGTCGACGCTGTCGATTCAGTTGGATGACTCCGGCCACGTTCGATATCCCAGCACATTTGATCTCGCGCTGGCGAATCCGCCGTACTACTCGAACTGGGCAATCTCCGCGATCTTCATCGAGGCTGCGGCTCGTGCTCTCACGTCCGGTGGTCGATTGTTTCTCGTCACCAAGAGTCCGAATTGGTACCGCAACAACCTGCACTTCGTGCTGTCCGACGTCGAAGTCCACGACGTCCGAGGCTATTCCATCGTGACAGCTCGCAAGAACTCTTGATCCCAATTCCTAATGCTGCTGCAAGACATTCAACCGAGGATGTCTCGCACAACACGAGCTTGCTGTGTCTCGATGAGTTGGCTGGTGCCGGTCGCTCGCGGGAAGGCAACTCGCTGCGGATCGAGGCGGTCGTTCTGAACCGCCTCTATTCGCGCCGTACGTTTGAACTGAATCGCCAACTGCACGACCAACTCGAAACTGAAGTCGATGTGATCGACCACAGCCAAGAACCGTCCGTGCGCCGCCACTATGACGCTGTGGCCTCGTGGCGGGTGAAGCTCCCCGACTGCGAGGCTCTCAACTTCGGCACGATGGAGTTGTTCGTGCTGGGTGTGATGGTGCTGTCCATGCTGCGGACGTGCTCATCGCTGACCGCGTCGCCCGGCGACATTTTCGCCGTGTTCCGCTACGTCCTGATGCTGCTGATGGGCATCGATGGCGTCCCAAAACTCGTCCAGCAATTCAGCCGTCTGCGAGACTTGACGCTACGGTTTCAGCAAACGTAGTCGAGTCACGGAGTGGCTCGACTACGTTCGGCCGTGCAGGTACTCGTTGAGGAAGTGCAGCGTCACTTCACGGTCGTTGGCCAAGTGAGCGTTCAGATCGCCGATGGAGACCACTCCCACCAACTCGCCATCATTTCCGACGACCGGTAAATGCCGGATGCGATGCGCCTTGAAGATCGAACGGGCATCGTCCACCGACGTGTCCGGCGAGGCACACGCCATGTTGGTGGTAATCACGTCACAGACGTTAGTCTCGGCTGGATTTCGTTGAACCGCGACGACGCGGCGCAGGACATCACGCTCGGTAAAGATGCCGCACAATCGGCCGCTGTCTGTGACGAGCAACGCACCCACGGAATGCTCATCCATCCGTTGAGTAGCCAACAGGACGGTCTCGCCCTGTTCGATGGTGAGGATCGGACGCTCCGCTTTCGCGCGCAGGAGATCGCTGACCGTGGGCATGCTGCCGCTCCTTTGTTGAAAGAAG
>CAMDRI010000091.1 GCA_945906725.1 Candidatus Kuenenia stuttgartensis
AGCTTCAAAGTGCCGCCGATCGACGAGATCAAACTGCAACTGCAAGAGATCACGCAGCACGCCTACACGGTCGGCTACGGTGAGGGAACGGGAGCGGGCTTCGCCGGTGGAACGAGCGGTGGCAAAGTTCGTTTCTTGCGGCTGGAGTATTCTGGCGGCGACTGGGATCAGGACATGAGCGTGTACTCCGGCGACAATTTGCTTCGCGAGTACGGCCTGCGCACGAAGCAAAAGGTCAGCGAGAAAGAGGAAACTCGCACGGTTGCCGCTCTCAAGGCATTCCCGGCTGAGAAGTCTCCCCCCTTCGTCTACATGACCGGCGAGAAGAACATCTCGATCTCAGCCAGCGAGGCGAAGACGCTGCGCGAATACCTGATCGAAAAACATGGCATGTTGTTCATCGACAACGGCGGCAGCGGCCACTTCCACAATCAAGTGCTGGCGATGATGCGCATCGTCTTGCCCAACATTCCCGCCAGCCGAGTCCCGTTGGACGACACGATCCATCGCATCCCGTACCCGATTCCATTCCTGCCGTATGTCGCCCCGCACGGTGGCAAAGAGGCGTTCGGTTGGCGTGTCGACGGCCGACTCGTCGCGTACTACCACCCCGGCGACATCGGCGACGCCTGGGCCGATGGCCACGCCGGCGTGAAGCCGGAAATCACCGAGTTCTGCTACCAACTCGGCGTCAACGTGATCTTTTACGCCCACGCCGAATACTCGAAGTGGCTGTCGTCGCGAATGAAGAAGTAGCGGTTCCCAAATCGTAGCCACGTTCGCCAGAACGTGGGCCAAGTCTCACCGAACCCACGTTCTGGCGAACGTGGCTACTCGACGAGAATTCCCGAGATTCTTGCCATCCTGTAACGGTCCGGCGTTACACTCTTCGCCATGTCGCCCGCGCCGTGCAGCCTCTGGTCCGTCTGTCTCGGTTGGGAGGTCAATCATGCGTCGTTCTCGTCGTGAATTCTTGGCGGATGTCGGTAGCGGAATGTTGGTCGCGGGCGTTGGGTACAGCACGGCCCTCGATCTGGGGTTGTCCACGGCCAGAGCGGCGGAAGGCTCGGACGCGAACGCGTTGACGTTCGGCAGTCTCGAACCGCTCGTCGGCCTGATGCAGGACACGCCAGTCAACAAACTGATGTCGGTGCTGGTTGAAAAGATGCACAACGGCACGGAACTGCGACAGCTTGTCGCAGCGGCGGCGCTGGCGAATGCTCGCACGTTCGGCGGCGAAGATTACATCGGCTTCCACACGATGATGGCCATGATGCCGGCCTATCAAATGTCTCAGGAATTGCCGACCGAGAAGAAAGCTCTGCCGGTTTTGAAAGTGCTGTATCGAAACACGAATCGCATCCACGATTTTGGCGGACGCTCGAAAGAAGTGCTGCACCCGATCACGGCGGGAACCCTTCCGGCAGGTGTCGTTCCGGGCGATGCGGTGCGCGACGCCGTTCATAGCAAAGACATCAACGTCGCCGAGCAAACTTTCGCGGCGGCTGCGACCTCTCCGGAGGAAGCGTTCAACGCGGTCATGTACGCTGTCGATGACAACACGGAAGTGCATCGCGTTGTGCTGCCGTACCGAGCCTACGCGTTGCTCGATCTGGTTGGACCTGAGCAAGCATTGACGATGTTGCGGCAGTCGGTTCGATACTGCGTGAAGAGCGAACGTCACGAGAACCGCCGTGCCGAATTCGACCGGCCCCGCACGCTGTTGCCGCAGGTGTTCGATCAGCACAAGCTCGCCGGCAAGACGCCGGGCACGCGAGTGCCGGACGATGCGTGGGTGGAATCGTTTTGCCAGACGCTGTTCAAGGCGACGCCCGATCAAGCCGCCGATTTCGCGGGGGCCGCTTTGGCCGAAGGAATCGCGCCCGATGCGATTTGCGAAGCGATCTGTCTCGCAGCGAATCAATTGGTGCTGCGAGATGTCGGCCGTACCGAACGTGAAGTTCAGCCAGGCAAGCCGCTCGGCAGCGTGCATGGTGATTCGATTGGCGTGCATGCGTCCGACTCGGCGAATGCGTGGCGGAACATGGTCAAGTTCAGCAACGCTCGCAATCAATTCGCTTGCACGATCCTCGGTGCGTTCCAGGTCGCGTACGACCGAGTCAACCGCGGTGGTGACTTCCTCAACTGGCAGCCGCGTCCGCACGCCGAGCATCTCGAAAAGATCACGACGCGCGATCCCAGCAAGCTGCTGGCGGAAGCCGAAGCCGCGATTCGAGCGAACGAGCAAGCTCGCGCCGCCGCAGTCGTGCATCTGATCGGTGAGTTACGACACTCGCCGCGCCCGGTGCTCGATCTATTGCTGAAGTACGCGATCAGCGAGGACGGTGCTCTGCACGCGGAGAAGTATTACCGCACCACCAGCGAAGAGTTCGCCAACATGCGGCAACCGTTCCGTTGGCGACAACTTACCGCATTGGCCCGCGTCACTGCCAGCGAATTCGGCTCACCGGCAGCCGGCTGTGATGAGGCGATGGAGTTGCTGAAGGTCTGACGTTGCGTCGCAGTCAATGCTGGCTCTTTCAGACTTCCGAGGTTTTCAAAACCTCGGAAGTCTTTTTATTGTGTCACGAAATCGCGGCCATAGGAACGAGCCCATGAAGCGTTGGTTGATCGCGTTTGCCGTCTGCGTGTCAGGCTCGGCGACGCTCATCGCTCAAGACAACTCAACGGCCGATCTCGACTTCTTCGAGAAGCGAGTGCGGCCGCTGCTGGTTCAACGCTGCTTTGAATGTCATTCGGCGAAGGCGGAGAAATTGAAAGGCGGACTGTTGCTCGACAGCCGCGAGGCGATTCTCGCTGGTGGAGACAGCGGGCCGGCGGCTGTTATTGGCGATGTCGAGAAGAGCCTGATCGTGCAGGCGATTCGTTACGACAACGAGAACGCGCAGATGCCACCGGCGGGGAAGTTGCCGGCGGCGGAAATTGCCGTGGTGACCGAATGGGTGCGGCGCGGGATGCCCTTCCCGACAGCCAGCACGTCAAAGGCGGGCCGGCGTGTCATCGACATCGCCGAAGGCAAGAAGCATTGGGCGTTTCAGAAGTTCGTAGTTCCGCCTTCAGGCGGTCCGAAGGAGCACCGCCTGAAGGCGGAGCTACGAACTCGCATCGACGAATTCATTCTCGCGGCGCAATCTCAGCAGGGATTGTCGCCGTCACCGGAAGCTTCGCAGGAAACACTGATTCGGCGTCTGTCGTTTGATCTCATCGGCCTGCCGCCGACATCCGCTGAAGTCCAAGAGTTCATCGCCGATGAGTCGCCTGATGCTTACGAGCAACTCGTCGAGCGATTGCTCGCTGATCCGCGATTCGGTGAGCGTTGGGCACGGACGTGGCTCGACCTCGCGCGGTATTGCGACATCGGGGAATCGTGGCGCACGGGCGAGGGACAGCCTTGGCTGTATCGCGATTGGATCGTGCGGGCGATGAACGCAGACGTGCCGTATGACGAATTCGTTCGCAAGCAATTGGCGGCCGATCGATTGCCCGACTTCCAACCGTCCGACGCTGCGGCGCTCGGATTTCTGGGACTTAGCCCGACGTATTGGAAGGAACTGAAACTCGATCACAACGTCATCAAGCAGGTCGTCGCGGAAGAATGGGAAGAACGGATCGAGGCGATCGGTGGGGCGTTTCTCGGACTGACGCTGGCGTGCGCGCGGTGTCACGACCACAAGTTCGATCCGATTACGCAGCAGGATTACTACGGATTGGCTGGAGTGCTGGCGAGCATCAAGATCGACGATCGTCCGATCATCGCGAAGCCGCTCGCTGATCAGGCGGCTGCCGCGCGAACACAACTCAAAGAGTCGCAGGTTCAGTTGGAGAAGCTGCTCAAGGAGCCGAAGCTGGCCGAGGATGCGACCGACGAAGAAAAAGCAAAGGCCGCGGACGTCGCGAAGACAGTCGAGTCGCTGCGAAGCAAAATTGCGGCGTTGCAACAGACGCCGCAACTCAACACGCCGGTTGCGTTCGGAGTGACCGAGGCCGCGATGATCGTGCTGCCGGACGGCGAGCATCGGACGAAGATCGAATACAAGCCGAGTGAACCGCAGAACGTCGCGATGCAAATTCGAGGCAACGCGGCAAACGTCGGTGCCGTCGTGTCACGGCGATTTGTGTCGGTGCTTTCGCCTAGCGAGCCGGCTCCGTTCAAGAATGGCAGCGGGCGATTGGAATTGGCGAACTCGATCGTCACTGATGCGGCCCCGCTCGCCGCGCGAGTCATCGTCAATCGGATCTGGGCGCATCACTTCGGACGTGGTTTGGTCGCGACGCCGAGCAACTTCGGGACGCAAGGCGAGAAGCCGTCGCATCCCGAATTGTTGGACGACCTCGCCGCTCGATTCATCGAACACGGCTGGTCGCTGAAGTGGCTGCATCGCGAAATCGTATTGTCGGCGACTTATCGGCAGAGGAGTGGCGAGGGACGAGGGACGAGGGGCGAGCATAATTCAAACTCGCCCCTCGCCCCTAACCCCTCGCCCCTTTCCCACGATCCAGAGAATATCTGGCTTTCGCGGATGCCGGTGCGGAAGTTGGATGTCGAGGCTTGGCGGGACGCGATGCTGGTCGCGACGGACGAGATGGATCGTCGGTTGGGAGGCGAGCCGCGCGAGTTGAGCGAAGTCGGTCATCAGCGGCGGACGATTTACGGCACGGTGAGGCGGCGCGAATTATCGGACTTGTTGCGGCTGCACGACTTCCCAGATCCAGTCGCGCACAGTGGTTCGCGGATGCCGACGACAACTCCGTTGCAGCAACTCTTCGTGTTGAACAGTTCGTTCATGCAGGCGCGTGCCGAAGCGTTGGCTTGTTTTGTTCTGGCGGAGCGGCGAGGAGACCTTGTGGTACAAGTGACGTTAGCTCATGAGCGACTCTTCAGCCGAGCGGCGTTGGCGGACGAGATTACGACCGGAGTGGAGTTCTTGAAGTCGTCGCAGGCCGAGGGTGTGACGCTCGATGCCGCGTGGCGGCAGTACGCTCAGGCGTTGCTGGCGAGCAATGAACTCCAATTCGTGGATTGATGATTTTGGAAACATCCCTCAGCTTGCTCGAACGACTGCGGAATTCGCCGGAGGATGCGGATTGGAGCCGGCTGATTGAGGCATACTCGCCGCTGTTGCGAACGTGGGTGCTGCGGTCGGACGTGCAGGCGGCGGATGCCGACGACCTCGTGCAGGAGGTGTTGCTGGTCGTGCATCGCGAGTTGCCGGCGTTTCAGCACAACCAGCGGACGGGTGCGTTTCGAAACTGGCTGCGACAGATCGTTGTGCATCGGTTGCGGAACTTCTGGCGTTCGCGCGGGCGGCAATTCGTGGCGGGAAGCGACAGTCGGTGGGAGGAGCAGCTTCGACAACTCGAAGACGACGGCAGTCACCTCAGCCAAGTTTGGGACCGCGAGCACAATCTGGCGGTCGCTCGCAAGCTGCTGGAGATGATCAAGTCGCGGTTCACGGAATCCACTCGGCAGGTCTTCTGCCGACTGGTGTTGGACGGAGCCGACGCCGACACCGTGGCCGCCGAGACGGGGCTGTCGCTCAACGCGATCTTTACGGCGAAGTCGCGCGTCCTGCGAGAACTGCGGCGGTTGGGGCAAGGTCTGCTGGACTGATGTGAAAATCGCGAATCTTTGGAATTGGGCTGCAAGAATTCGCAGCCGCCCGCACTCTGTCTTGTTAGCGTGTGGCCGCCTTTCGCAGGCCGGCATTCGCCTTTGCAGCTCTTAATTCTCTTCCAGGTGCCCGCATGGCCGATGGATTGTTAACGCATCCGATCCACGAACAACTGGCCGCATTTGATGCGGGACGGTTGGGGGATGTGGACTCGCACGCCATCGAGCAGCACTTGGAGGAATGCTCGCAGTGCTGTCAGTTCTTGAACCAACTGCCGAGCAATGACGGCTATGTCGCGTTGTTGCGAGCGGCGGTCGCGAGCGGCGATGCGACGGTGTTGATCTCGCCGACGCTGGGTATGGCGAGCGAGGAAGCCAACGATCCGCGCAAACGCGATCGCGCGAGTGAGGGTACGGCAAGTGAACGGTCGCGTCGCTTCGGCAACCATGAATTGCTGTCCGAGATTGCTCGCGGTGGCATGGGTGTGGTGTACAAGGCACGGCAAATCGGACTGAATCGGATCGTCGCGCTGAAAATGATTCTGGCAGGTCAGTTGGCCTCCGCCGAGGAAGTGCAGCGGTTCCACGCGGAAGCCAACGCTGCGGCACATCTGGATCATCCGGGCATCGTGCCGATTTATGAGGTCGGTGAGCACGACGGTCAGCACTTTTTCACAATGGCTCTGGTGAACGGCAGCAATCTGGCGGAGCGATTGCGTCAGGGGCCAATGGCAGCGTGCGAGGTTGTCACCCTGATGCGAAGCATTGCGGTCGCGGTGCAACATGCTCACGACAAAGGGGTGATTCATCGCGATTTGAAACCGGAGAACATTTTGCTGGAGGAGTTAGGGGTTAGAGATTGGGGGTTAGGGAAAAAAGAAAGCGATTCCTTGTCTTCACTAATCCCTAACCCCCAACTTCTAACCCCTCGCATCACCGATTTCGGACTGGCCAAGCTCGTTCAGGGAGATGCGCATTTGACCGGTAGCGGGCAAGTGGTAGGCACACCCAGCTTCATGCCGCCAGAGCAAGCGGCTGGACGCACACGTGACATCCGTGAAACCGCCGACGTGTATTCGCTGGGCGCGATCCTGTACGCCTGCCTGACTGGCCGGCCGCCGCATCAGGCGGCCACGGCGCTTGAAACGGTCATGCAAGTCTTGGATGCTGAGCCAGCGCCTCCTCGATTGCTCAACCCGCAAGTGCCTCGCGATCTGGAAGCCATTTGCTTGAAGTGTCTCCAAAAGGAACCCGCGCATCGCTATGCCACGGCTCAGCAAGTGGCGGACGAACTGCAGCGGTTTTTGGACGGCGAACCCATTCAAGCGTCGTCCGTCCATCTGTTGGATTACATGCTGCATGCGCTGCGAAAGGATCGCCACGAGGAGAACTTTCGAGACTGGGGATTCGGATTAATGGTGTTTGGATTGGTCATCGCCGTGTCGCATGCAGCGACGTTTCTGTTGGAGTCGGCAGGAAAAGGTTCATGGATCGCCTATTGGCTGCCGCGCAGTCTGATGGTGGTGCTGCTGTTAGTTTTGCTGCGGCGATTTCGCAGGCATTCGATGCTGCCGACAAACTCGGCCGAGCGATTGGTGTGGTGCGTGTGGGTTGGCTACCTGATTTGTGCGGGAGTCATCGGTGCGACGCTCTCCGCTAGTGGACTCGATCCACGATTGCTGTACGCGTTTAGCTCGATCCTCGGCGGCCTCGGGTTTTTCATCATGGGAGTGCATGTCTGGGGCGGAGCGTATGTGATCGGTTGGGCGTTCCTGCTGGCTGCTCCGTTGCTGAGCATCACGCCCAAGTCCGCATCTCTGTCGTACGGCGCGTTGTGGGGAGTCTCGTTGCTGGCGTTCGGAGGACACTATTGGCGACTGTCGCGTTCCGCCGTCTCAACGCAACGACTTCATCATGTCCGAGCGGTCGATGACCACGTTTCCAGACCGTAGGGTGAGACCAGCTCACGAAGTGAGCGACGACCCACCTTCAGAAACTGAGATTTGAAATTTGAAATTTGTGATTTGAAGTTCGCAGTGGGCTGGCGTAGCGCTGGTCCCATCCTACCTTTCGGGGAGGCATCATGTCTGAGCAAGCGATTCCTGTGGCTTGGGAAATCATCCTCTCGACGTTCGAGCGAGTCGAAGAGTGGTGGACTCGTTGGATGACCGAAGGCCAGATCCTGCCGGCTCAGCGCGATGAGTTGGTGCGATTGCTGCACGAGCGAATCGAGCAGGCGAAGACGCTGGCTGGACAAGGTGTCGAGCCGCCAAGCATGCCCGGAATGCTGCCGTTGCAAGCCGAGGAAGCGCCGCCAGTGCGAGCTTATCGTTTGTGGCGATTCCTGGATGCCGAGGTTTCACAGCACAAGACAGCGGGACGATTAACGCTCTCGCAGGCCCACGCACTGGAAGGGGAATGCCGCGAACGGATGACGTCGCTGAAACGTCGCTTGAGCCAGGACGGAGTCGCCTTGGTGATGAGCCCGCCGAATCTCGCGAGTGCTCCGCGAAAATCTGAAACGGATTCAGGAGCGCAAAAGTTTCTCGACGAACTGTCACAGTTCGGATCGGGTGAACCCGCTCAAGCATCGAGTGCTGCGAGCAGCGAAGCGAAGGAGTTCGACACGGAGCCAGTGTCAACGCTGGAGTTGGCGGAGCCGACACCACGTCGCAGCATCTTGGAGATGTTGCTCGACCCGCGCAGCATTCAGTGGCTGATGGCGCTGGGCGGAGCGTTGATGGTCGTGGGGATCGTGATTCTGCTGTGGGTCAACAACTATTTCAAACCGCCGGTGATGGCGATGGTGATGGGGGCGACGAACATCGGAGTGCTGATCGGTGGCTGGGCGGTGATCAACAAGACTCGGTATCAGTTGGTCGGCAAAGGGCTGACGCTGCTGGCGTGTCTCGTGATGCCGCTCAACCTGTGGTACTACCACGCTCAAAGTCTGTTGACGTTGGATG
Source organism: Candidatus Kuenenia stuttgartensis (assembly GCA_945906725.1). Classification (GTDB taxonomy): domain Bacteria; phylum Planctomycetota; class Planctomycetia; order Planctomycetales; family Planctomycetaceae; genus SXKJ01. The sequence goes on from CAMDRI010000091.1 coordinate 8,599, forward strand.
GGCATCTGTGGGTGGCGGCCGTGGTAATCAGCGTGCTCTACGCGGCATCGGCGTGGACCCTCAAAGACGAGATGTTTGTGTACGTCTTCAGTGCCGGCGTGGCGATGACTGGACTACTGATCCTGGCGGATATGCACAAGTTTGTGGAGATCGCGGCTCCGGCCACGCTGCTGGTGGTCTTGGGCTTGGCCGGGATTCACTCGGAGCGAGCGTTCGGCGAGAACGATGGGCCGTTCAGCCGCAAACGATTCGGGCTGGCGTTCTTCGCGAGTGGGCATGTGCTGTTGGGTGCCGGATTGTTGATGGTGTTCGGCGCGCAGCTCGCCGGAGACTGGCTGTATCACGGCTGGTTTGAGTCGGTTTATCGCTCGTTCAACGCCGTGCCGTCGCCGATCTGTGGCTCATTGCGGTGGCTGGCGTTGGTGTTGGTGCTGGCGGGAACGTACGCCTACATCTACTCGGACATCGTGGTGCGTCGACATGGGGCGTACATCCACTTCGCGGCGGCGCTCTTGCTGTGGGCCGAGGTGTTGGTCGTTCAGTTGCTGCACTTGGAATTGGGCCTCGATGCGATCATCGCCGTCTTGGCGGTGACATCGCTGGCGGTGAATTTGGCTCAGGCGACGATCACTCGCGATCAAAAATTGACGCGAGCCTTTCCGGTGTTTGGTTTATTGCTCAGCTTGCTGCCGGTGATGATGGGGATCTACGAGTATTTTCAATTCCTTGGCTTTCGAGCGGTGTGGGTCAAAGAGCCGCCACGTTGGAGCTACGTCGGTGCGATGGTCCTGACGGCGGTCGCGTCGCGAGTCGGAGCGTACCTGTATCGCAACTCGGCCAAGTGGCTGCCGACGGCGTATCACTTCGCGACGGCGGCGGCCACGATGGTGGCGGCTGTCGCTCTACTGGCCGCGCGCGGATTGGAGACGTGGCAAGAGCACGCTCCGATCATGATGCTGATCCCGATTGCGTACCTCGTTGCTGCGAAGTTGTACGGTGATCGCGGCCCGTCCGAGCCGCTGACTTGGGTGGCTCACACGGCGACGGTGGTGATGCTGATTTCGTCGATGTCGTCGGCGTTCGCCGGCTTCACGCGCATCGTCGAAGGGCAGACGTTGAACCTCGCACTGGCGGCGTTCTTTGCCGAGGCGGCGGTCTTCTACGGACTCGCGACCGCGTTCCAGCGGCAGCCGAAGTGCGTGCATTGGTCGACCGTCATGGCGTGCGGATCGCTGTGGCAGTTGATGACGTACTTCGGATTCTCGGCCGATGCGTACCTGCTGACGTTTGCCGGCATCGGACTGTTGCTGCTGATCGCGTACCGCTTCTCAGTGCTCGAACAAACCGCCGCCGCGCCGCTGGCCGAGGCCGCGTTCAAGGCGGCGAACTCGCTGCTGAGCCTCGCGTTCGTCTCATCGGTGTTCCGAGGTTTGGCGAGATTAGCATCGGATGCCTTCAGTTCGTCGCAGTCGGTGCAGTGGGGCTTTGTCGGCTTCAGTGTGACAATGCTGGTTATCGCGATGCTGGCCGTGGCCCTCGTGAAAGTCGCCAGTTGGCGGCGCTGGTACGTCGTGCAGGTCGTGGCTCAAGGTGCGTTGACGCTGTTGGCTCTGCACAAGCTGATCGACCTCAGCCCGTGGCAGCAAGTCGAACTGTTCTCGGTGATCGTCGGCTTGCTGCTGCTGGCCGTGGGACATCTCGGCTGGTATCGCGAGCAGGATCGCGAGAGCGATCTGGTCAGCATGAGCCTGTTCTTCGGCAGTCTGTTGGCGACCGTGCCGCTGGCGATCGCGACGCTGATCGACCGTTGGCACGACCATTTCTTGATCGTGAATGAGGCGGGGTTCCTGTTTGTCGGACTGCTGTTGTTGGGCAGCGGCTTGGTCTTCCGACTCAAGTCCACGACGATGGTTGGCTGTCTGGGCACGGTCGTGTATTTCGTCAGCCTGGCGATGTTCATCAAGTTTGGCCGCTTGAGCACCGTGGCCACGCTGATCACTGTCGGCGGCGGTACGATCTTCGGCATCGGTTTGATTCTGGCATTCTTCCGGGATCGACTGCTCACGCTGCCAGATCGAATCAAGAACCGCGAGGGGATCTTCAAAGTGTTGAATTGGCGGTAACTCTTGGAAATGCTGTCGCTCGGCACAGCACTCCTTTCAATCGTGGAAAATCGCGTGCGATCCGGTCACAGTTGACGTTGAGGGAATCGAGATCGTCTAGCACGAACATTGGGAATCATCATGAGCAAACGGTCAATTTCTTCGTCGAAGCGAAGCTGGCTGCTCGACGAGATGGAATGGTGGCGGGATGCCGGCATCCTGACGGCGGGGCAGTCGCAGGAAATTCTCGACCAGTACGAATCGGTCGAGGAGGCCTCCGAGTCGCACAGCTCGCGAGCGGTCAACGCGCTGATGGGAGCGGCTGCGCTGCTGGTCGGCGCGGGAGTGCTGCTCTTGATCTCGTTCAATTGGGAAGACCTGCACGTCGTGTCCAAGTTGGTGCTGATCTTCGGCACGATCTTGGGAACGTATTACGGAGCGTTCCGTTTGCGGCAGCGCGAGATGATTGGGCTGTCGAACGTGCTGTTCTTTCTCGGAGCGTTCTTCTACGGCTGTGGCATCATGCTGATCGGTCAGATTTTTCATCTGAGCGGCCACACTCCGGATGCGGTGTGGTGGTGGGCCTTGGGCACGCTACCGCTGGCGATCTGCCTGGAGTCGCTGCTGCTGCACGCATTGGTCGTGGCGCTGTTGGCGATTTGGTGCGGCACAGAAATGATTGGCTTCGGCGATTTGGGGCTGAGTTTTCTCTTTCGCTGGAAGTGGGTGCCGAACGGAGCCTACACGCTGCCGTTGCTGGCGGCTCCGGGGATCATGCTGGCGTACCGGCGACAACTCGCCAGCGTGCTGTGGCTGTACGTCCCGCTGCTGACGTGGTGGCTGTCTCTGCAAAGCGTCGCGTGGCAGAGCATCTGGCATTGGAATCACAACCCGCTGTTCTTCATCGGTGGAGTGGGAGGTCTGCTGCTGATCGCGTCTGAGGCTCACGCTTCGGGCAGCAAGCTGGCAATCCCGTATCGCATGTATGGCGTGCTGCTGGTCGGCTCGATGCTGATTCCGCTGAGCTTCAAAGACGTGCATGACACTCATTGGTGGCACCGGGACGATCCGCGCATCGGAGCGTTGCTGCAAGCAGTGGCGATTGTGTCGCTGACAGTTGTGGCTCTGGCGGTGATGGCTCGCATTCATGGCCGCTGGGCGACGAGGCAAGACTTGGCCGCCGCGTTGAAAGAGACCGCTAAACGCCAATACGTCCCCGTGGGAATCACACTGCTGATGGCATTCTTCTCGCTGTGGTACAGCCTGATGCGCGAGCCGATCACGCCGACGATTTTGGCGAACATCGCGATGCTGATCTTCGGCGTCTGGCTGATGCTGGTCGGCCTGCGCGAAGATCGCGGACGGCCGTTCTCGGCGGGAGTACTGTATTTCCTCGGCTGGACGACGATGCGGTACGTCGATCTGTTCGGCGACATGGGCGGAATGCTCGGCGGAGCGGGGTTGTTCTTCGCCTGCGGAGCGTTCCTGTTTGGCATGGCTTACTTCTGGAAGCACCGTAAAAAGAAAGAGGTGCTCGCATGAGCGCGATTCCTGATGAATTTCCTCGGCCCGGACTTTGGGAATGGGTTCGCTCGCACCAGCGAGCGATCCTGTTGGGGACGATTGTGTTTCAAATGCTGGTTCTCGGTGGGATGATCGTGCCGAGCACTTGGACGCTGGTCACTGGCGAGACGATCTTGCTGCGCGTCGTTCCGGTTGATCCGCGCGACATTTTTCGCGGCGACTATGTGATCCTCGGCTATGACTTCACGATGAAACGGCCGGAGGGTGAAACGCAGTGGAACGAGTCGCACGTCGGCCGCGAGATCTTCGTCACGCTCGCCCCGGAAGAGGACGGCAAGCACTGGCAAGGCATCACGGTGAGTTGGACTCGTCCGACCATCGGTACTTACTTGCGGGGCCAAGTCGGCAACGATCTCCGCAACGAATTCGGCATCGGCCAGTTCTTCGTCCAAGAGGGCAAAGGCAAGGAATACGAGGACGCCGCCCGCTCACGCCGCCTCTCCGCCGAAGTCGCCGTCTCTGCGGATGGGACCGCCAAGCTCAAACGGCTGGTACTGGAGTGAAACGGTTTGTCGGTGGTGTCGCTCCCGGTTATCTTGGTCCTGACCAGTTCGAGAACCTTGGAAACCGGGCGATGTTCGACGCACCACAATCACGACGAGCGATGTTCCGCCGACTGGGTGGAGGTTTGGGAACCGTCGCGCTGGCTTCGTTGGTTGGCCCGACGGAGACAGCTCGCGCGGAAGCCTCGGCGAAGAAACTCAGTACGCACCACGCGCCGCGGGCCAAGCGAGTCATTCAGCTTTTCATGAATGGCGGCCCGTTTCAGGCGGACTTCTTTGATCCGAAGCCGGCGATCAATCAGTTTGCGGGGCAGCGGCCGAAGGAAGTTGAGTTCCGCACCGAGAATAAAACTGGCGGCCTGATGCCGGTGCCGTATGGATATCGGCCGCGTGGCGAGTCGGGGTTGCCGGTCAGTGATTTGCTGCCGCAGATTGGCGAGTGCATCGACGACATCTGTGTGATTCGCTCGCTGCACTGCGACAATCCGAATCATGGGCCGGCGTTGTTTCAGATGAACAACGGCACGATCACACCGACTCGGCCGAGCATGGGGTCGTGGATGCTGTACGGACTCGGCAGCGAGAACGCCGATCTGCCCGGCTACGTCGTGCTCTGCCCCGGCCGGCCGGTGCGGTTTGCGGAGTTGTGGACCAGTTCGTTCCTGCCGGGCGAGTTTCAAGGGACGTACATCAATCACACCGATCTCGATCCGGCGAAGCTGCTGCCGAACCTGCGCAGCTCCGATGCGAGTCTCACGCTGACTCAGCAACGGCGGCAGTTGGAGTTGCTGCGGCGGATCAACGCGAAGCATCTTGAACAGCATCCTGATGAGCCGGCGTTGGAGGCTCGTATCCGTTCGATGGAGACCGCGTTTCGGATGCAGTTCGCGGCGTCGGAGGCGTTCGACATCCGGCTCGAACCGGAACCGATTCGCGAGGAGTACGGCAAATCGCATTACGCTCACGGCTGCTTGATGGCTCGGCGATTGATCGAGCGTGGCGTGCGATTCGTGCAGGTCTATTACGGCAACGGCCAACCGTGGGACACGCACAGCAACCACGACGAACAAGTCAAACGCCTGGCTCGCGACATCGATCAACCGACCGCCGCGCTGCTGCGCGACCTCAAGCGACGCGGGTTGCTCGATGACACTCTGGTGATCTGGGGCGGCGAGTTCGGTCGCACGTCAACCACCGAAGGGAGCAACGGCCGCGACCACAATCATCTCGGCTTCACGACCTGGCTGGCTGGTGGCGGCGTTCGTGGTGGTACGGCTTACGGAGCGACCGACGAATTTGCGTTTCGCGCCGTCCAAGACAAAGTTCACGTCCACGACCTGCATGCCACGATTCTGCACCTGCTCGGCTTCAACCACGAACACCTCACCTACCGCCACGCCGGCCGCGATTTCCGCCTGACCGACGTGTATGGTCGAGTCGTGCGTGAGCTCTTCACGTAATGTCCGGCCGTGTGCCGATGGCCGATTTCAGTTTCAAATCGCAAGGAACTGAAGTCGGCTTAAGGGCATCGGCTTTCGGCCGGAATGAGAATCCTCATGAATCTCCTCCTTGATGACACAATTGTCGCGTTGGCGTCGGCTCCGGGAGTGGGCGGGCGTGGGATTGTGCGCGTGAGTGGCGGCGATGTACGGCGAGTGCTCGAACAGCACTTCGCGCCGCGCGATGGCGAGCGTTGGGCGAACGCGACTCGCGCGGAACGGCATGTTGGGGAATGGCGATTGGCCGTTGATCTGCCGTGGGACGATGTGCCGTTTCAATACGGACTGCGGCTGCCGATTGACGCTGGCTTGTGGCCGACGAAGCGGAGTTACACAGGGCAGCCGCTGGCGGAGTTGCACTTGATCGGCTCGCCGCCGTTGCTGGAGGCGGTGTTGACGCAGTTGTGCCGCAGCGGTTGCCGAGCGGCTCGGCCGGGAGAGTTCACGCTGCGAGCGTTTTTGGCCGGGCGGCTCGATTTGTTGCAGGCCGAGGCGGTGCTCGGCGTCATCGACGCGGCGGATCATGTCGAGTTGGAGCAAGCGTTGCAGCAGTTGGCTGGTGGCATCTCGCAACAGATGGGAGCACTGCGAGCCAATTTGCTCGATCTGTTGGCGGATCTGGAAGCCGGGCTGGACTTCGTGGACGAGGACATCGAATTCGTTTCTCGCGAGCAACTGCTGTCGCGAGTCGCCACTGCTCAGCGAACAACGGCGGAGTTATGCGATCAAGCATCACGGCGGTTGCAGAGTTCGGCTCGGCCGCGAGTCGTACTCGCGGGATTGCCGAATGCTGGCAAGAGCACGCTGCTCAATGCGCTGACCGGGCAGTCGGCGGCGCTGGTTTCGGAAGTCAGCGGGACGACGCGCGATTATCTGTGTGTCCCGCTGGATCGCGGCGGACTGCACGTCGATCTGATCGATACGGCCGGTTGGGATTCAGAAACGAGCGGGATCGAGGCCGTCGCTCAACTACGGCGACATGAGCAGTGGCAGCAAGCGGACTTGATTGTGTGGTGCCACGATTTATCGGCGGACTCGGCGTTGGATGAGCCGTTGATCGAGGAATTGCGGAGCGAATCCGCCAGAGGCGGACCGTTTGTCTGCGTGGGAACGAAAGCGGATCGTGTGCCCGTCGGTTGGACATCCTCGTCCGAGCGCTCGGACGAGGGCGTGCAAGCTAAGGTCAGCGCTCGCGATGGTCGCGGCCTCGATGAATTGTGTGCCCATTTGTCCGAACTGCTCGCGGCGGAATCGCGCGGACGACGACAGTGGATCGGCATGACCGTGGCCCGTTGCCAGAACTGCTTGTTGTCCGCGCGGGACGCACTCGACCGCACGGCCGAGGCGGCGAGCCTGGGATTGAGCGACGATTTGGTGGTCGTCGAGTTGCGCGAGGCGCTCGAACATCTCGGCCAAATTGTTGGCGCGGTTTACACCGACGACGTGCTGGATCGCGTCTTCAGCAAGTTCTGCATCGGCAAGTAGCCCTGTCGCTCCGCGACAGGAATTCCGAACAGCAATCGACGATCAATCGAACGGCGATCTCCTGTGAATGGGAGCAACTCGCGCGATCGGCATGCGACTCGCGGAGCGAGATAGTTACTTGGCTGCCTCTCCGAATTCGGTGTCGGGGAAGCGTGCGGCGATATCTTGCAACAAGCGACGGGCGTCGTCTGGCTGACCGAGTCGTTTGAGAGATTCGGCCGCTTCGACGCCGGCGCGGGCGGCGAGTCGGGCGTCACCGTCGTCCATCAGCGTGGTCCACAACAGCGCGGTCGCCGCTCGGTCGTGTTCGCGACGCATCGCCCAGCCCCGGCCGAGCAAGTACGAGGGACCGCCGCGCAACTTGGCGGGCATCTCGTGAATGCGAGCGTCCCAACGATTGAGTTCAAGATCCCCAATTTCCAAGGCTCGTAGTTTGAGTCGCCAGGACTGAGCCTGTGCGAGCTGTCGCACTCGTTCGTCGGTGCTGCGCTGCAAGGCTTGCAGTTCTTGTGTGGCCGTGTCGCCAACCGCCGCGTCGGCGAGCAACAGGCTGACACCGAGTAATCGGGCCGCATCGGAATCTTGTTTCAGCCACTCACGCGCCTGCGATTTGGCCGAGCCGGAGACGGATTCAGCGGCCCAGACCAGCGGGATCAAACCAAACTGTCGGGTCGTGGGGTCACTTTTCAGTAGTTGCAGAAATCGGGTTCCGGCCGAGGCACGATCTCCGGTTCTCAAGCCGCAGCGAATCAGCAACGCAAGAATTTCGCGGCGCACCCAGTCTCGTTTCTCGGCGACGAGTGCGGCTTGCAAGGCTCGTGTCGCTTCATCGAGCTTGCGTTCGCTCAGCAACTTGCGGCCGAGTTCGTGCGGCTCCAGCCACGCCGTGCGAACCTCAATGACTTGCTCGGCCGGATAGGTTTTCTGAGCGGCACCGCTTTTGAACTGCACGGTGATCCGCTCGCCGGTGTAGTCCACGATCTGGCAGGGCATCGTCAGCCGGCTGCTGGTCCCTTCGGTTTGGAGGACGACCTGATCCTGTGCGGCGAGCGGCGAAGCGAGGAGCCAGAGAACGAAGAATGAAGAACGTGGAACTGAGAATGAGGAACGGACAATTGTCGCGATGCGACGATTCCGCTTTTCATTCTCAGTTCCTCGTTCTTCATTCCTCATTTTTCGATCCCTTCTTCTTGGTCTTCGGCTTCTCCGGCATCGACTCGTCGATGGCGTCAGGATCGTTGGGAGCTGGTATGCCGAATGATTTCGGTTTCATTTCTGGTTCCTCTTCGTCGGACATTTCAGGTTCTTCGTCGGCCTTTTTGGATTTCTTGACGGGAACCTCGGCTTCAACGTCGACCACGAATCGTCCGGGGAAGGCCACGTTCCCTTTGCTGTCTTCACGGCCCTGCAACTCGAATCGTTTGGTGCCGGGTGGGATCAGGAAGTAGAGCAACCCTTGTTGCTCGGCCACGCAACTGTGTGGGATGCGGTTGACGATCGCGATCGCTTCGGCCCCCAGTCCCGAAGTCAACGCGGCGAGTCCGAGTGAATCGTGAAAGCGGCTGAAGTCGAGTTTCTTCTCAGCAGCCGCCTCGGCTTTGGCCCACTCTTGAACGAATGTCTTGGCGGCGCGGATGAGCTGTTTTTGGTGCCGTTCACCGAGCTTGGTTCCCTGCTTTTGTTGCCAGGCATTGAGAGCCTTGTGGCTGCTGACATCCACGGCGACGAGATCGGCATGCAATCCCGGTGCAGCGGTGACCTTGATTCCTTCCGTCGCACCTTGAAACTGCAATACGACTGTGTCACTGCGGAGTGTGACCTTTCGCTTTTCCATCTGCTTGAGCACGGCACTGACGGTCTCTTCGTCGATGCCATCCAGCCAATCGCGATGCACGATGGCCGGCTGCAACTTGCTTTTGGCGAAGCGCGTTCCGGTGAGAGTGCCGCTCAGCGGATTCGGCTTCACGCCAGGCTTCAAGAAGACGAATGCCCCAACGCCGATCACAATGATTAGGACCGCAATGACTCCCCACAGAACTGGATTGCCCCGCTGCGTTCTCCTCTTCGGAGAGTAATTTGAAACCGAAGGAGATTCGGATTCCATCACCATCTGTGGGGCTGGGACGAATGGCGGCGGCTGAGTAAAAACGAAAGGGGAGGCATATCCCGGAAGAACCTGCGTCGGTTGATTGGGATCGAATCCGAACGGCATTCCCGGGGCGGGATATCCCGCCATTGGGATTGTCGGCTGCGGCGCGAACATGGGAGCGGCTGGCGGCGGAGAGAACGTAGGAGATGGCGACGGAACCGCCGACTGTGGTGGCGAGTTCTTCGGAGTCGGTACGAGCACCTTCGTGCCGCATTGCGGGCACGTCCCTTTCTTGCCGGCGGCATTGTCCGGGACTTGGATCGTGACGGTGCAGTACGGGCAGTTGAATTGGATGGCCATGTGAAGAGGGACTGGGAGTTAGGGGTTGGGGATTAGAGGGGAAGGAGCAAGGCCGTCAGCGTTCTTCGCTAACCCCCAATCCCTTGCCGTCAGCGCTCGTCGAACACTTTACTGAGCAGTTTGTCCACGGGAGCAAAGTCGTCGGTCAACACGATCTTGTAGGCATTGGCGAGAATCTCGCCCATCTGGCCGCTCGCGAGATGTTCCCCTTTGGGTGATGTTTCCAAAGTGGCGAACGGTGCCCCGTTCCAGTGGCTGCTGGCTTGCCTGAGGTCGGTCAGATTGAGTTTGCGTTTCGACGCGATGACCACAAAGGTATCACGGCTGGCTTGAGGCGAGCCAACTTCGCTGCTGAAGACATACACGTAAGGGAAGACAAACGAGATCGTATGGACGTAGGCACCCAGGAATCGGCCGGTCAGTTGCTTGTGCGACTTGTCGTAAAGTTGTTGTACGGCCGCGGCGAAGCCCGGCTTGCCTTCACCGAGTTTGAGTAGCCGGTCGCGCAACGGATTGGACATGACACCGCGCACCGCCAATCGGTATCCCGAAAAATCGTCCGTCTGCGAGACCTCCAAACCTTCATACGGTGCCGGAGCACCGACCCATTCGTCGGCATCGACAATCAGCCGCGTCAGCAATTCCGGGAGGTCACCCTCGATTTGGTGGTACGTGCCGTCGGCCTTCCTGCCATAAATCGGGAACTCGGTGCGCGGGTAGATGTCGATCAGATTGACTTGATAAATCCCCTCAGCCGGGTGCAGCAGCGAAGCGATCTTTTCAGAGAACTCTCTTGTCGTCAGATGCCAGGGGACGCTGAAGTCGTTGAAGGCGTCGCCGAAGACGAAGTCGTACAACACCGGTTTCTCACCCCGTTTGACCGCTTCGGCGTTCCAGCGCACGCGGTCCTCGACGAAGTTGCGCGCGTCGCCGATCGTCGTTTGCACGCGAGTTTCACCGTCAGGCAGCAAACCCATCTTGGCCTGCACGGCGGCCTTCACGCCGGGGTCGAGTTCGGCGACGTGAATCAGCGGTTCGTGCGGAAACATCGCCTCGATCCAGCGTGGAAACACGAATCCGCCGCCACCCAGGAACAATGTGCCGATGCGGCGTGATTGGCGATACAGCCGCTCGACGGTCTCGCGGTACGTCACCGCCTCGAGGTCTCCGAGCCTCAACAGCGTCTGAATGTCGTCGACATCGAGCGCGCGGTACACATTGAGCGATTGCAGGTGCCGGTCATAAATCACCTTCTCTTTGAGCACTGCTGGAATCGCCACGTCTTTCGGCAGACTGGTCAGCGGCACTGAACCGAAGTCGCCCCAGTCACCTTGTCGAGTCATCTCACTCAAACGTTCCACCGCTTGCCAATAGTTCCCGTATGGATGCCGCCGCAGCAGTTCGCTTCGCAGTTCGGGAGTCATGCCACCACGCAGCGACAGTGTTTGTTTCTCGGCATCGAACATGACCCAAGACGGCAACTGTTTGCTGATCTCTGCAAGTGACAGCGAGCCCTCCGCACGCCCTTCGAGCACTTTTCTCGCGGCCTCGTCTAGTGCGTCGAGTCCCTCGCCCCGCCCCTCTCCCAAAGGGAGAGGGAGAAGACGATCAGCATTCGCTTGCCGATACTGTTCGATCTCGCGGCGCACGTCGTCCAACGAGACCGTCGTCGAGCGATCCCACGTTGCGACGGCTTGCTCAGTGACCGCCGCGTAAACTTTTTCGTAGTCGTAATTCAGCGCCGTCGGGTTATCGAGCACGTAGTAGCTGTGAATCAGCTTGTCGAGCTTGAGTACGGAGACTCGTTCGCCATTCTCGTTTGTTTGAGTGACGTTGATGTACGAGTAGTTGCTCTCGTCGTGGTACTCGCCGACCTTGTCTTCGCGCAGGCCGAGCGTCAGGCCGAGTTCGTGGATTTGTTTTCCGAAGCGTTCGCCGAAACTGGCCCAGCGGGAGATTTTCAGCGAACGGTCAAAATCGTCGCTCGTCATCGTCGTCGCGCGGCCGAACGTTTCCGCGATCTCTTTCATCCCCACATCGGTAACGGACGCTGCGAGACCGACCCACATCACGAACTGCATCCACCCGAACAAGACCGCTGATTGAAAGGCTCGTTGGCTTGCGGTCGAAAGAACCCCCATCGTAGCCAGCGTGCCAGCAACCAACGCCACGATGGCTCGTGTGCCGAGCGTGTCGATCAGCACGAAGCCGCCCAAAAATGTGCCGATAATCGAGCCGAGCGCGCCCCAAGCGTAAACGTTGCCGACCGTCTTCCCGACCTTCTGGCTCTGCGACAACGCCAAGCTGGCGACGACCGGCGAGATTGTGCCCAGCGCCATCGACGGCAAGAAAAACACCATCCCGACAATGCACACAACCCAGGTCGGCCAGCTCACGCCGTCGGGACGCTGTTGATTGCTCGCGATCCCATCCAGCCACAGTACGCTCATGCAGAGAATGCTGGCGATCAGAAACAACCAATTCAGCAGCTTGCTCGGTGCGGCTCGATCCGCCAGCCAACCTCCCAGAAAATTGCCGATCGTGATTCCGGCCAGCACCACGCCGATGACCGAAGTCCAGGTGTAGAGTGAGTTGCCCACATGCTTCGCGATCAGCCGCGAGGCGGTCAGTTCCAGCACCATCACGCAGACGCTGGACACGAATACCAGCAGATTGCAGCCGACTAACACCCAGCCGGATTTCTTGGCCGACCGCTTTGCCGACGCGGCATTTTCGGAGTTCGATCGGCTCGTCACCGGAGCGGTTGCTGCATTCCAGTCGAGTTCCGACGAAGAGGTCGGTTTGGCGTCGGATAGCGAGTATGTTTCGCCGGAGGATGTCGGCATCAACACGGCCTCATTGATCGACGTGTTCGCGGGACGAATCGGAGTCGCAGGGGTCGCGGGAGTTTTCGGATTGGAACTCGCGGGATTCGCGTCGGAAGAGTTCGCCATCTGTGTGCCCTTCGTGTACAGCGGTCTCGTGCTGGCTGAAACATGATAGCCGTCTCATGCCTCGTACCGCACTCGTCAGGAACTCTTGCGGTGCCGCTTTTCGGAGGCACCACGCCGCGACAGGTCACGCAAAATGTCGTGCTTGACACTCAAAATGAGCAGTCCTAACATCGCCCCGCCTTCGCCGGCTTTAACGAGGAAAACACATCTAGCGAGGGCGAAAATCTCCGCAAGTGACGGAGAAAAGACTGTGGCCGAACGATGCGGCGGCCGATCACCAGTCTGTACGTTTGGGACTGCATCTTGGTTGCCGATTCGACGGGATCGACTCGCGGCGAAACTGAACAAAAGGGAGATCATGGCTCACATCGTTGCCGAACCTTGTTTCAACTGTAAGTACACCGATTGCGTGGTCGTTTGCCCGGTCGAGTGCTTCTACGAAGG
>CAMDRI010000092.1 GCA_945906725.1 Candidatus Kuenenia stuttgartensis
GTCATCGAGACCCACCAAAACTGCGCAGTGGGTCTCGATGACTCGACCCACCCTACGGTCTACGACAACTACGAACGGAACGGCCACGTCTCGCCTAGAGTTTCGCGTTGAAGCTGCGTCAGTTTCGCGATGCTCTTTTCGGCGAGAGCGAGCTGAGCGTCGAGCAGTTGGCGATTGAACGGCGTCCCTTCGGCGGTCCCTTGGACTTCGACGAATTCTCCGCTGCCGGTCATCACGACGTTCATGTCGACTTCGGCGTCTTTGTCTTCGACGTAGTCAAGATCCGCGACGACTTGTCCTTCGACGATGCCCACGCTGATCGCAGCGATGCTGCTCTTGAGCACCGGCCGATCGGTCGGCAGCAAGTCTTTGATCGCGGCCAGCGAATCGACCAGTGCGATGAATCCGCCGGTGATGCTCAGCGTGCGCGTACCGCCGTCCGCTTCGAGCACGTCGCAGTCGACCGTGACCATTCGCGGGCCGAGCGCTGCGAGATCAACGATTGCTCGCAGGCTGCGGCCGATGAGCCGCTGAATCTCGTTCGTGCGGCCATCGATTTTCGAACGCTCGCGCTGCTTGCGCGGAGCGGTGCTGGCGGGAAGCATGTTGTATTCGGCGGTGACCCAACCGTTGGGATTGGCTTCGCGTTTCATCCACGGCGGCAGATCGTTGTCGATACTGGCCGTGCAAAGGACGGTTGTGCGGCCGGCTTTGATGAGCACGCTGCCGGGGACTGCTCCTGTGAAATGTCGCTGAATCGTGATGGGTCGCAATTCGTCGTGCTGTCGTCCGTCATGCCGCATGGAAGGCTCCGCAAGATTGAAAGGCTGGGTTGCCGACAAAGAGTAGTGGGCAACCACACCAACCCGAAGTGTCAGACGCGGATTGACTCGCCGCCCGGCAGAAGTGAACATTCGCCGCCAAGCCAATCGGCTCGGAGAAGCGGGGCGGTTTCCGATCCGTCCCACGAGGTGATGCCATGACTTTCTCAATCTCGTTACTGGCCGCGGCGGAATTCGTCGAGCGGTTGGCGTCGATGCTCGGCCAGCCAGTCGAAATTGTCGAGACCGTGCTGTGGAGCGCTCTCGCCACTGCGTTGGCTTTGGCGATGCTGCACCTGATCACGATGCTGGTGACGAAATGGGGCGACAAGTCGCTCGGCTGGAAGTCGCTGGTGTTTTCGTTGCTGATCCATCTGTCGTGCATGTTCGGTTTGGTGGCGGTGAATCCACCGGAGTCCCTCAAGTCCGCCAAAGCCGATGACCCGGAACCGTTGCCGCGCGAGCGAGTCATTCAGATCCAACCGCAGTTCGACCCCGCTGGCGCAGATGAACCGGTCAATCTGCCAACGGCGACAAAGGGCAACACTCGAGTTTGGGAAAAGCTGCCGGACTCACCTGGACAAGAATTGGTGCGCACGAGTCGCTCGCCCACGGAATTGAAGCCGTCCGAAGGACCGGAACGCCGACCTGGGCCGCTGACGTCTCCCGACATTCCCAATGATGTCGCGGACCGCTCTGCGTTGCCCGATCAGCCGGAGGTGAAGCCGGAACTAAAACTCTCCGGCGAGAAAGGTCCGACGCGAGTCGAAGCGGCAGCACCGTTGCGAATCGACGATCCGACAGCCGAGGCTCGACCAGACAGCCGCTTGCCGTCTTTCGCGCCGACGAAACGTGGCGGCACAAGCGGTACTAGTCCACAGAGCACGACGATCGCTCGGCAGCCGAGTGTCAGTGATTCGGAGCGTGCCGCACAGTCATTCGATTCCGTTGGGCCGTTGAGTCTGGCTGACACAACGCCCGGTCCGATCACGAACGTTTCCCCGTCACTGGGCGCGAAGTCGACGGCTGGCACTGGCGCGCGGCGCACTGGTCCTGCTCCGTCGGTGGGCCCAGCCGACGACGGAGGTTCGGTGGCGGGCAAGTCTACGGGCGGCACCGGGACCGGGTCAGGAACCGGCAGCGGGTCGCCTGGCTTCTCGCCGTTCTCGCGATCGAAGACTCGAAACGTCCGCGGCCAAGCCAACGGCGGTGCGGAGTCGTTCCATCCCGAACGCAAGGCTCAAGATCCGAATGCCGTGCCAGGTGACTCTGTCGCCGTGCGCGATGGAGTCCGCACTGAGCTGCCGAACGAGGGTCTTGTGCCTCGGCTTGTACAGCCGAACTTCGAGGCCTCGAAGATCGGCAAGCGGACGACGGTTCCACCGATCTACGAAGGCCGCAATCTCGGCAAGCGTCGCGAAACCGCTCGCCGTTACGGCGGTACCGATGCCTCGGAGAAGGCGGTCGAGATGAGTCTGCGATGGCTCGCCACGCATCAAGACCCTGAAGGATTCTGGGACGCCGACGGCTTCGACGCGAAATGCCCCGACGGCGAACGCTGCACCGGACACGCGGGCCTCGTGAAGATCGACGAAGAAGGTGTCGATCGACTCAACGCCGGCAAGCAAGCCGACGCCGGTGTGACGGCTCTGTCGCTGCTGGCATTTTTGGGCGCGGGTTACACGCACGAGGAAGGTCAATACGCCGATCAGATCGACCGGACGCTCAGTTGGCTGATTCGCCAGCAACGAGCCGATGGATACCTCGGCGGCAAAGCGACGCATTTCGAACAGATGTACTGCCACGCGATGACGACGTACGCGCTCGCCGAAGCGTACGGCATGCAGAGCGACCTCTCGTCCGATCGACGCCTGCGCGAACCGCTGATGCGCGCGGTCAACTACATCGTTGAGAATCAGAATCCAGACGGCGGCTGGCGGTACGTCAAAGGTCAATCGAGCGACATGAGCATTTTCGGCTGGCAACTGATGGCTCTGAAAAGCGCCGAGATCGCCGGCCTGACGATCCCCGACAGCACGAAGGCCAAAATGGTGCTGTTCCTGAAAGAACGCAGCCAAGGGGCGAACAAAGGCTTGGCCGGTTATCGCATGATCGGCGACCAACCGACTCCGCCCACCGACTCAATGACCGCCGAGGCGCTGTTTTGCAAACAGATGCTCGGCATCTCGCGCACGAACCCGACCAGCACGGAAGGGGTCAACTTCATCATGCAGCGGCTGCCGCGCGGGTCAACGCACAATCTTTATTTCTGGTACTACGGCACGCTGGCGATGTACCAGTACGGCGGTGCTCCGTGGCGGCAGTGGAACGAAGCTCTTCGCGAGACATTAATCGCCGAGCAGCGAACTCGCGGACACATGGCCGGAAGCTGGGATCCGAAAGCTCCGTGGGGCGAATACGGAGGCCGAATTTTCTCGACCGCCGTCAGCACCCTCTGCCTGGAAGTCTACTATCGCTTCCTGCCGCTGTACCAAATGGGCGGCCAGTTCGACGACGAGAAGTAAGTGACCATGCGCGGGCTGTTCATCACGGGGACTGACACCGGCGTCGGCAAGACCCACATCGCCTGTGAGATCGTGCGCGAACTCCGAGCGGTCGGACATCGAGTCGGTGCCTTCAAGCCCGCATGCAGCGGCGCGATGATCGACGCGGACGGCCAGCCATATTGGGACGATGTCGAACGGCTGTGTGACGCTCTCGGCCGAGACGTCTCCGACGATCAGCTTTGTCCCCAGCGATTTCTCGCGCCACTGGCTCCGCCAGTCGCGGCTCGACAAGAAGGGCGGACGGTCGATCTCGGCGCATTCGAACGCGGCCTCGACGCTTGGCGATTCGAGTGCGACATCGTCATTGTCGAAGGAGCCGGCGGACTGCTGTGTCCGCTGACGGACGAATGGACGATGGCCGACCTGGCCGCTCAATTCGGACTTCCGCTATTGATCGTGGCCCGATTGGGACTGGGCACGATCAACCACACCCTGCTGACTGTCGAAGTGGCTCGAAAGCGCGGCTTGCCATTGGCGGGAATTGTCTTCAATGAACCAATGCCGACAACGACTGACGATTCGTCCGCGACGAACGTGGCTGAAATCGCCGTTCGTTGCGACGTGCCGGTTTTGGCGATTCGCCGGCACAACTCAACGGGCTGGCTGAGTCGCTTCGGCCAAGCAACCCAGCTAGATTGGTGGTGCCTCGCGCAGGCAAGTTCAATTCCGTAGCCACGTTCGCCAGAACGTGGGCAAATCGGTGAGACCACCACGTTCTGGCGAACGTGGCTACGATGTGTCTGAGGTTTCCATGGCTTTCGAGATGATCTGCGGGCAATGCCGCGGCAATTTGTTGGTCGAGCACTTCGGTGTCGTGGTCGCGTGTCCCCATTGCGGAGCCCATTTGCACATTCCGGAGGCCCCGGCCGATTCGACGCCGACCACGCCAACGCCCACCCCCCCGCAAGTGACTCAGCCAACACCAGAGCCAGTGACACCCTCAGAACCGGAAACTGTCGCTGTCGTCGAGTTCCCCTACCCGGTCCCCATGAGCGACGACCGTATTTTCGAACCGGCGCCACCCACCGAGGAGATGTGCGTGTTCACGGGCGAGGAGTCTGAACCTCCTCCCTCAGTCGAAATCTCCGTGGTGTCTCCCGTCGCCATCAGCGAATCGGCGACCGACAATGTCTCTGAAGAAACTCCTGCGCCCGTAATCGACGACGGTGCATGCTCGCTATCGGCACTGATAACTTCGTCTGACTCTGCTGCGTCTGAGCCACAAGCAACGTCTGCTGAA
The DNA here is from genome assembly GCA_945906725.1 of Candidatus Kuenenia stuttgartensis. GTDB lineage: Bacteria > Planctomycetota > Planctomycetia > Planctomycetales > Planctomycetaceae > SXKJ01. The sequence goes on from CAMDRI010000092.1 coordinate 4,629, forward strand.
CCAGCCCCCTTGCCAACCGAGTCGACTGTGCCACCTTTGGAGTCTTTCGAACCGATGGTCGCGTCCGATCTGATCCACGAATCGGACGCTGTGACCGCGACGGCGACTGAAATGGTTTCATCCGGCTTGTCTGGCTTGTTCGGTTCCGCGGATTCTCCGCCGCCACAAGACGAGACCGTCATCCCAGTAGAACCTCCCGTCGCGGTTGCAGAAACTTCCGCTGTCACGGGCATCGAGTCACCACTCGAAATGAAATCGTCGCCGCACGAAGAACACTTGTCGGTGCTCGCATCCGACAGCGCGGTACTTTCGTCGCCGACCGTCACCAAATCTGCCGACAAGGATCACATCACGGTCTCGAAGTCGGCGCTGTTGCTGCTGATCAGTTATTGCAGCGCGATCACGCTGGGGTTCATTTACCTGCTGTACTCCGGCTCGGCGAACGAGGGGAATTACGGCGTCGAGAGCCTGCCCGACGTGCTGCCACCGAAAAGGAAAACCTCTGGCATCTACCGGGAAGCGACCGAGATGCCGGAGGGACATGACTTGCAGGTCGGTGACACTCAGCGATTCGGCAACATCGAAGTCAAGGTCCTGAAAGTGACTCGCGGTTCGATTCAGTTTCGGCATTTCTCCGATGCCAACAAGTCACGGCTGCCGACAGCACCGGTGCTGAAACTGTGGCTACGATTCAAAAATGTCTCGACAGACCAGGAGATCGCGCCGCTCGACGATCAACTGCTGTTCACGCGCGGCGGCAAAGACCGTTTCACCTACCGCAGCAATCAATTCGTCTGCCACGCCAGCCAAAAAATGAATCCCAACGCGAAGCGCATCATCGCGTTTGACCACATCATCGGCAGCGGTTGGGACTTGGCCAACCTGCCGCTCGACAAGCCGCTGCAGCCTGGTGAGTCGTACGACTACTACGTCCCCACTTGCGAAAACGACCTCGAGCTTCTCACGGGCGAACTCGTGTGGCGTGTCCACATCCGCAAAGGCTACAGTTCGCGAGGCAACGGAGTGACGACGCTCTTCGAGGTCCATTTCAACAGCGACGTCATCAGCGAAGAAGCCGCGTGATGAATGGAGGACGGGCACTCTTGCCCGCCCTGTCGTTCGCGAATCAAGGGACGGGCAAGAGTGCCCATCCTCCAAAAACTCCGGGACTGTCACGACTCACTCGCTTACCTCGCTTGAAACAGCCGATGCGGCCCATCCGGCCGCAAATGGTCCGCGAGTTTTTCAAATGGAATGAACACCTCGAATTCCACACCGGTATTTGGTTCAACCATGTACGGAGGACAATACCAGCACAGGCCATCGGACGTGATCGCGAAAGTGTCTTGCGAAATGTGAGTCGTCAACAATTTCATTCGCGATTTCTGACTCTCTGCATGTTTTCCACAGATGAACGAAGAGCCTTGACGTTGCAGGTCCGTGAGGCAGAAGTCTGCGATCACTCTTTGCCAGTCGCCATCGAGGAACAAGTCGTTGAATTTGACTGCATGCAATTTGCTATCGTGGTCTACAAACTTCTACCCAGATGAGCCACATTTGAGATGAGCACCACCCTCGTAGTGATCGTTGGTCCGTTGCAGAGACACGGCTTGTTCACTGGCAAAGAGCACTTCACAAGACACGGTGATGCCTTCGCAGTTGTCTACCGATGAGCGTTTCACGCTGCCCCACCAAGCTGACCAATCGTTTGTCCAACTCTTAGGGATCTCACGAGATCCTGCCAGCAAAGTCTCAGAGACTGCTCGCTGAAACGAATTCGCTGGCGTGAAGACCGGATACTGCTCCTCGAAATCACGTTTCATACCACGATCGAACAGTGTGAAGCCGCTGGAACGAGTCAGCGACCAAACCTCGCCAATCTTCCGTGGTTGACCGGTCGCTGCCGAATCATTCTCGCATCCCGCCAAAGAGTTCGACCAAATCGGCTCGACGAATTGCAGCCGCTCGCTCCGCGACTTCCATCAGAAACATCCGCCCAACGCGACTGCTGATCATGCTAAGCAACAACAGCCAGCGCCATAGTTTGAGCTTGGCGGAAGTTGGCTCCGGTGATTCCACAAAACAGCCTCTGCGATCTCTACGGCCCTTCCACCGTCACGGCCATGATGACGGGCGACGTCACGTCGCGATCTGAGCCTTTGACGAGTTCGATGGTCGCGATCTTGTCGGCTCGCTGGGGGATCACCGCGAAGTAGCGAGCTTGCTGGCCTCGCAGAGCGAAGGCGAATTTCGATTGCGGGACATCGACGCGACGGATGTAGTCGGCGAAGTGTTCGCCGTTTTTCAAAGCATGATCTTCGGTCTGGCCGTCGGCGTACTTCAGGCGGACAATCATGCACGTCGTTCCTTTCTCGCTCGCGGGCCAGCCCCAGCCGCTGATGCCGCCGAGGAAGTGAATTGCCTTCGCGGTCGAGTTACACGGCAGCGTCACCGACTTGGGCATCTTCGGCGGAATGTTGCCAGCCGAGCCGTTGAGCATGATGACGTTCGGCGTCTTGTCTCCTTGTGGATCGACGAGCACAAACGGGACATCCTCGAAGATCTTCGGCTTCCAATCCGGAAAAATCAGCCGTTCGACGCCGGCGTCTTCGCTGTTGAACATCCCTTTCGTGCTGACGATTGTCGCGACCTTGTCGAGCGGGATCGGCAGATATTTTCCGCGAGCGGTCAGAAATTCCAGCAGGTCGCGGAGTTCCGCTGGCGTGTGCAGCTTCTCGACTCCTTCAGGCATCAGCGACTTCTTGGATGAGATCAACTCTTCGATGTTCTCGCGCAGGATCGTGTGCTTCTTGGCTTCGACGTCGATCAACTCAATCGCCGTTTTCGACTCTGACGCAAGCAGGCCGTTGAAGACTTTTCCGTCGTCGGTCTGCACGGTGTAGATGCGGAAGTTCCCTTCGACGCTGCGGCTGGGGTCGAGAATATGAATGATCATTTCATGCTTCGGATGCACCGCCATGCCGGTCAGATCCGGACCGATCTTCGTCCCCTCGCCCGAGTGCGTGTGACACTTCGCGCAGGTCTTTTTGAAGACCGCTTTGCCGTTGGCGACCTCGCCCGTCTTCTCGATGGTCGGCATGAGTTCGTCGATGACTTTCTGGCGATCGGGATTCGGCAATCCCCCTCCCTTCGCCAACAGCGGTTTTACGCGAGCGGCCAAGTCCTTGTCCGGGTGTGCGGAGAGCGCCTGCTTTTGCTCCAGCGACAAGTCCGAGAGCTCAATCTCTCCCGACTCGAACGCCGCGATGAGTGACTTCGTCCAATCGGCGCGCACGAGCAATCCTCGCATCGCCGTCTGCCGCACGCTGGGTGTCAACGTCGGCCAGCTTGCGATCAACGTTTCGCCAGCGGCCGGTGACTCACTGAGTCCGATGGCTTCGACCAATCCGTTCGCCAACTCGACTGACGTACGTGGTGTGATGAGCTTGACGAGCGACGCCGCCATCTTGGTATCCGACTTGAGGAAGCCGATGAGTTGTTTGGCGGCGTTGATGCGATCGGCGTCTTTGGCTTTGTCGTCGTCGGCCACTTCGCGAAAGCCTTTCGTGATTTCGCCGATGTGAGCGTCAAGCACTTTGGTGCCCCAGCGACCGGCCAACGTGACGAGCGCCGCACGAGCATTCGGCGGCGCGGTCGAGACCAGCTTCACGAGCGCTTGCTCTGAAGCTGCGGTCAGTGATGCGGGTTTCTCCTTCGGCCAGCCTTTCGACAATCCGGAGAAAATCGGTTCGATCGCACGAGCGGAGACTTCTTTTGGCTCCGCGGCGGCGAGCAATTCGATCAGCGAACCGACCGAATCGGCCGGAGCCGACCGGGCGTAATGCTCGCTGACGATCGCGAGGACGTTGGCCGGAGGACTCGCCAGTTTGCCGCCGCTGTTCCGCGCGACTTGCCGCAAGAAATTCAGTTCATGCCCAGCCGCTGCGGCGATCAGTGCGTCGTTGAGCCACCGATCCTCAGCCGGCACGGATGCGAACGCGACACGAATCGCGTCGGCCGCTTCCGCAGACGGCGGCATTTCCGCCAAGGCCAATGCCGCCGCTAGCCGTACTTGAGCATCACGGACTCGCAGCGCGCCTGACTTCAACAGCGCCTTGCTAAACGCTTCAGTCCGAGGCAACACCGCGAAAACGTTGCGACGTACGCTCGCTGAAGGATGATCGAGTGCGATCAGCAACGCCTTGTTCGCGTCCGGGTTCGAGCCATTCAATGCACCGCGACCGTGCAGCGTCCACAGAGCATGAACCACCTCGGCATTCTGACCGATCTCATCCTGCGCGTGATCCTGAATCGTGACGATCAACTGCTGGAGCACGTCCGCTTTGTTTTCGATCATCAGCCGCTGAGCGTGCTTTCGCCAGAGCATGTTGCCGGTCCTCAGCGCGTCGAGTTGCCCTTCGACCGTCGCGAGATCGGGATTCGGAGGAATGATCGGCTGCTCGTCTTCGCCCTTCCACACGACGCGATAGATCCGGCCGTGCTTCTTGTCGCGAAGGTCGATCTCGTAGGCGTTCCCCTTGCCGGTTTTGTAGCCGGCCGGCGTCGGGTTGTGTTGCACGATGATGTTGTACCAGTCGATCACCCAAAGCTGACCGTCGGGACCGACTTCGGCCACAATCGGAGCGGACCACTCGTCATCGCTGGCCAGGATGTTCCACGGATTGTTCGAGCGGAAACCAGCTCCGTCGGGCCGCAGCACAAACGTCGAGACCAACTTGCCGGTCGGTTCGCAGACGAACGCGGTGCGGTTCCAGTACTCCTTTGGCCAACTGCGAGCCGTGTAGAGCGCATGTCCCGCAGCCGCCGTGAAGCCGCCGTGCCAATCGACCTGACGCACTTTGTCGCTGAGCGGCTCAATCTTATTCCGATCTGCGATGCCACCGAGCACGCTGCTCGACCAGCCGCGCACCTTTTCGTAGTACCGATTCGGGATCGGCAGGAACTCACTCGGATTGCCATTCGCTGTTGAGCCGAAGATCAAACCTTCCTCGCTGATGCCCAGCCCCCAGGTGTTGTTGTTTGTGGAGCGGAGGAACTCGACGTCGGTGACAACGGGGCCAAGGGCTGAGGGCTGAGAGGCAAGGGTCGCTGCTTGGCCTTCCGTCTTGCCCTCGCCCCTCAGTCCTCGCCCCTCAGCCCTTTCCTCCACCCTGAACCGAAAGAATCCCATCCGAAACGACTCGCCGGTCTTCTTTCCATCGTCGAACACGGGCTTCGAGTTGTTGTAGCCCTGCATCCCGTAGTACCAGTTGTCGAGGCCGTATTGAAAATTGCTCACTCCGCCGTGCGTGTCGCCGAGTGCCCAGCCGGTGATCAGCACCTTGCGAATGTCTGCCTTGTCGTCACCGTCGGTGTCCTTGAGATAGATGGTCTGCGGTCCGTCCTGCACGATCGCACCGCCGCGATAGAACGTGATGGCCGTCGGGATACTGAGTTGCTCGGCGAAGATGGTGAACTTGTCGGCCTTGCCGTCGCCGTTGGTGTCCTCGCAGATGCGGATGCGGTCACGGCCCTTCGTCGGTTCTTGCAGTTCGTTCGGATAGTCGAGTGTTTCGCAGAGCCACAACCGGCCCCGCTCATCCCAGTTCATGGCCAGCGGCTTGCCGATCTCCGGATCAGCCGCGAACAGTTCCACCGCGAAGCCGACAGGCGTGATGAAGTGCTTGATCGACTCTTCGGCCGTGAGAGGCTTTTGAAGTTTCTTGACCGGTTCGGCAATCGCACCCCACTGTTTGCTCGGCGGATAGAACGGAATCACCGCATCGACGTACTCAAACGGCTTCACGTCCTTGCGCGGAGCGGTCATCTCTGGCCGATCCGAGAAGCTCGGCACCTTGCTGACGTCATCACCGCACGCCCAGCGAATACCACGCTCAACGAGATTCTGAAATCCGGGATTGCCCCATGTCCGTTCGTCATGCCCCCAAGCCGTGTAGAAAATTCGCCCCTGGCCGTGAGTCCGCACCCACGTCCAAGGCTCTTGTCCTTCGCCCTCGGCACGAGTTTCCAGAACGACGCGATTCTTTTCGTTGTGCTTCGTGTGGACGTAGGTCTCATCCCAACTCTCGAAGCCTTTGTAGCCCTTCAGCAGCGGATGCGACTTGCCCGCCTCGGTCGTCGCGACTCGAAACGTCCCAGTCCCGTGCCGCTGAAACTGCCCGCCCATCAATGCGACCACGTCGTCGTTGTTGCGGAAGCAGTAACTCGCGCAATGCAGCGGAACGAAACCCTTGCCGCTGGCAACGTAGGCAAGCAGGGCCTTGGCTTGTTCGTCCTCGATCTTGTCGATGTTGGCGAACAGCACCAGCCCATCGAACTTCGCGAGCTTCTCAGCGTTCAGATCGCCCACGACATCGGTGTATTCCAACTCAATCCCGCGAGCCTTCAGCACCGGCCGCAACTGCCCGAATCGAGCCCGCGGCTGATGATGCTCGTTGTCGCCGAGATACAGCAGTTTGAGCGGCTTGGAGTCGGCCGCGAACAGAGTCGTCGACAACGAAGTCAGCAAAGTTGCGAACACGATTGCGGACACTTTTACTGTCAACACCGCCTTCAAAGCTCGATTCATTTCTCGTCACCTTTTTTGGGGGATCGCCGCTTGGGCGGTCGCTTTTTGATTCGATCCGTCACAGTCGTCTATTGCCGTGCTGGAGTTACTTTGGAATGAGCCCTCATTCCTCCTCCGCGAAGAAGTCGGAATCGATGCGTTTGATTTCGTAGGTTTGCATGACGGTGACTCCGACATTGTGCGCGATCATCAACTCGGCCATGCGCTGTCCATCGACCAACACGATCTTCCGTTCGATGCGAGTGATGTAGTCCTCGGCTTCTTTGGAGAACGTTGCTGTCGTGATCAACACTCCCTTACGGGCACGAAAGCCTTCCATGCTGCCGGCAAAGGCTTGCACGACGGGGCGACCTACGGTCCCTTCCCAGCGCTTCGCTTGAATGCAGATCACATCCAATCCAAGCTTGTCCTCTTTGATCGTACCATCAATCCCGCCGTCTCCGCTCCGACCGAGGACTTGTGCGGCATCTTCCAACGAACCGCCATATCCCATCGCCACCAGCAACTTCACGACGAGCCGTTCGAAGAATTGCGACGAGCAGCGTTTCACTTGCTCAATGATCTCCACAATTAGCTCATCGCGTAGCGATTGGTAGCCAGCTTCGATCAAATCTTCTGGAGTCGCAGCACTCGATTCAGTGATGGATTCTTCAGCCGGAATGGCCTCTGTTGTGCGTGCCGGCTTCAGACAGTCGGCACCACCAATCTGCTTCAAAAACCGAAGGTTGATCTTTGGAGGCTTGTTTTTCAGCACTTGCTGACCGGACTCGGTAATTTGAATGGTGCCGCGTTTGGGACTCTTTAACAGCCCTCCCTTTTTTAAATAGGTCTTCCCCCAAGCGACGCGGTTGTAGAAGACTGTTTGCTCGCCACCCGAGTGCATCAACTGCAAGTCCTCCGCCGCGACATTCATCCGCTTGGCGACCAAGTCGTAGGCCGCTGAGTTGGAGTGCTCCGCGCCCTCAGCGATCGCCTCAAGCAGCGGCAGCATCATGGATTGGAAATCGGGAATGGCCATTGACGTTCTCCTTCATTCAGATTTGCCTTCAATTCCCGCGTAGGAATACTTCGAGACGGTTTCCCACGCGAGCTTTTGCAAGATTGCGTGCTGCTCTTCATCGAGTCCGGAACGTGCCGCCTTCAAGCCGACGGGGGAGACTCGATAGATTGCCGCGTAGTTGCAGTACGACGCCAAGGCTTGCACATGGGCGCGACAGTGACCAATAGGGTCGGTGAAGAGTTCGGACTGTTTGGTCACACCGGGAAATGTGCCCTCCACAACCATCGCCCGCAGTTTCACGACCGCATCGCCGGCCGGGACAATGAAGACGGCCCGTTTGCCGTGAATCTTGTTGAGGTCGTCCGCTTGAGCTTCCAGCTTCTTGCGCCAGTCATCGACAGCCGCTTGCAGGTCGGGAATCTTCGCATCGTCACGCTGCATGTTGTTGGTGATGTAGCCAGTCGCCCCCTTCGGAACGTCGAACGGATACCACGACTCCTGCACGAGCAATCGCAGATTCGGATTGTGCTTCAAGCCCAGTTCGGTGAAGTTCGTGATCCCTTGATCGGGGATCGCCAAGTGAGCGGCCATCGTGAAGACATCGACCTCGCCACTGATGAGCGCGGGTTTGGCTTTGTTCTTGTCGTCGACCAAGTCCCAATGTTGGATGACTCGCGAGCCGCCGATGCCCTGCGCTCCCGCCAGCTTGTGTCCCTGGATGTTCGCGGCTTTCACAAGTTGTTCGACTTGCAGCGGCACGAACATGTGGAAGCTGTGGCCGGTGTAGAAGACCCGCTGGCCAGCAGGCGCCTTGGCGTCTTCGGCAGTGGCGATGACGCACCAGAGAAACGCCAAGAGGGTGAAGTATCGAACCAATGTGGCTCGCTGCCACACATCGAACGTCTTAAGTAACTGCATGGCTTCAAGCTCCGAATGAAGTCTTTGGAGGATGGGCACTCTTGCCCGTCCGCTTTCAAAACCGTCACTGCGAAGGACGGGCAAGAGTGCCCATCCCCCATCACTGCTGCTTGTTCAAATTCGATCCCAGCCAACTCACCGCGTTGGCCACGATCTTCAGCGGCAGTTCTTGTTTGAAGATCGGATACGTTTCGTGGCCGGGACGGAAGTAGAAGACACGGCCTTCGCCGAGCTTCCAGATCAGGCCGCTGCGGAATCGTTCGCCTGCCGCCCAACTTTCCTCGAAGAGTGCTTCGTCCGCTTCGGGGACGTGAAACGGATCGGCATACATCTCGGTCTGCGGAAGCTCGAACGATGCGGGCAATCCCTTGGCGAGGGGATGATCGGGCTTCAGCACCTTGACGGTGCTCGGCTTGCCGTCGTTGCGATACGAGGGAAAGACGCAGTTGGGCAGATCGACTCGCACGGTGAGCTGCGCTCCGCGTTTCATCGCGTAGTACGCGGGTGTGCGAATTGAGTCTGCCGTCGGGATGAAGCGGCCTTCAGGCGCGATGAACTCAAACTTCACCGGCGGCCCATTCTCTGGATCGGGATATCGCCGTCGAGCGTCGTCGCGAGTCCGCTCATTCATGGCTTCCATGAACGGCGCTGACCAGTGCGCCGAGTGCAAGCCGATGAACGACATTTGCCCGCGTTTGATGCGAGCAACGAGATCCTTGGCCATTGTCGGCGTGATCTCGTTGTGCCGGGCATGTCCCCACCAGATGAGCACATCGGTGTTGTCAAGCAAGCTGGCCGGCAATCCCTTCTCCGGCTGATCGATATTGGCCGAGATGACTCTCAACCCCGGCTGCTTGCCGAGATGATCGGCAATCGCGTTGCCGAGGAAGTTCTCGTAAGCCTGCTTCTGCGCTGGCTGCTGCTCATCCCAGACGACGACGCGAATCAGCGGCTCGGCGGCCGAAGACGGAGCAGCGGGTAAAGCAATCAGAATCATCAAACTGAGAACCAGAATCGACCATTTCATGGGACAACCTTTGTGCATCGGGAGGTGTCGCGCAGCGTTGTAGACCGGACGCCTACGTCCGGTCAGTTCAATCGTTCGGACATAGGCGTCCGAACGACGGTCTTGATTACTCTAACGTGAATGCCGGCAGCTTGACGATTTCGCCCCCTTTGAGCGCCGATTGGTGAGCACAGATGCCGACGCAAGTCCAATTCGCGGACAGCGTCGCATTCGGCCACGGGTCACGGTTGTCGCGCAACGCTGAAACAAACTCATTGACCAAATGCGGGTGCGAGCCGCCGTGGCCGCCTCCCTGGATGAACGACAGGTGCTCGGAGTCGTGAATCTCGGCGGGCTGAGTGAATTTGCGAATCGGCTCCGGCAGCAGGTGGGCGTAATCCGGCACGGTGACTTTCGTCGGAATCTCCGGTTCCGGTTTCTTGGCGGTGTGAATGACGTGCGGTTCGTGCTCGATCAGCGTCCACTCAAACGACCGCTTCGTGCCGTAGACGTCGAAGCTCTCGCGGTACTGCCGAGCCACGTCGTACAGGAACCGCCAGATGTGCGCGGTGACGTCGCTGTCCTTCACCTTGATGTGGCACGACTCGACCGCGAACTTGTTGCCGCTCTTCTGAGCGATGTCGTCACGAACTGTTCCCGAACCGAAACAGCTCACATACTCGGCCCGGCCGTTGACGAGACCGAGGCACGGGCTGACGACGTGCGTCGCGTAGTGCATCGGGATCATCTTCTGCCAGTAGTCCGGCCAGCCGTCCATGTCTTGCGGATGCGACGCGGCGAGATGCTGAATCTTGCCGAGTTCGCCCTTCTGGTACATCTCTTTGATGAACAGGAACTCGCGGCTGTAAACGACGGTCTCGGCCATCATGTACTTCAGCCCGGTTGACTTCACGAGTTCGCAAATCTGCTGACAGTCTTCAACGGTCGTGGCCATCGGTACGGTACACATCACATGCTTGCCGGCTCTGAGAGCCTCCATCGACATTCTCGCGTGTTCGGAGATCGGACTGTTGATGTGGACGAAGTCGACGTTCGGGTCTTTCAGCAACGCGGCGTAGTCGGTGAATCGCTTCTCGATCTTGAACCGGTCACCGACCTTGTTGAGTTTTTCCGTATTCCGCTGACAGACCGCGTAGACATTGGCGTCCAGGTGAGCCTGATAAATTGGAATGAATTCCGATCCAAAACCGAGGCCGACCATCGCGACATTAAGGGGTTTTTCCATGAGAATCTCCTTCGAGAGTGACAGACCAAAGGTGGTGAATCCAAAGAAGCGGACAAGCTATCGCGAGGGCCGCCAAAGTTGTAGCGCTGCAAACCCGCAGCAAATATGGCTCGACGCTCCGCGTCTTGAATCGCGACGCGAAACGTCGAACCACAATGTGACCGGCGACTACTTGCCGCGTTGATTTCCGAACTGGGCGATCTGCCAGCGGGACGAGAAGCGATAGCCGAGACGAGCGGACTCGCCCTCCAGCCAGTCCGAACGGGCCAGCAATTCCTCACGCGTGCGAGCTTGCGGCATCAGCCAAATGCGATCACCGGGGACTTGCGGCCAAGCGGCGAGGCACGCCGTGATCTCGGCCACGTCGGGCGGCGTATCGACCACGAATTTGAATTGAAATTGTGTCGCCGCGATCAACCGCGCGATCACGTCCGGCCGCGAACGAGATTGCTCGTGACGGGCGTGCCAGCGAGCGGCGGCCGAGTCGACTCGCGATGGCGAGGAGTTCGCTAGTTTCGGACTGATCGACATCAAACTGGCGGGCGCGGGGCGAAACACCGTGCCGGCGGTCTCAATCGTGACAAAGTGACCGGCCGCAAGAAGCTGCTCGCACAGTGGAACCGAGTCGGGCTGTAACAGCGGTTCGCCGCCCGTCAGCACAACATGCTCGATGCCGAAGGACTTCACTTGCTGGACCAAATCGGCGACCAAGACGTGCTGTCCTTCCGGTTTCCACGACGTGAATGGCGTGTCGCAGAACCAGCAGCGCAGATTGCAACCGGTCGTGCGCACGAAGACGGACGGGATGCCGGCGAATTGCCCCTCCCCTTGAATCGACGAATAGACCTCTGCGATACGCACGACGAACGATGACCTCGAAGTAAGATGGGCACTCCTGCCCGTCGCGAATTGAGACCAACGAGGTCGGGCAAGAGTGCCCAACCTACGAATGTGTCCCCAGCCAATAGCTGTAGAAGAAGACGCAACCCACGGCGATGCAGCCGAAGATCAGCAATGTTCGCGCGAGCGGCTCGTTTTTGCGAGCCACCACCTGAGCGATCGTGACGACCACCGCCACCATACCCAGCTTGAACCAGACCATGCCAGCGAAACCCCAACCGTGATAGAACCAGCGGGCGATGGGATTCGATTCGACGAAGCCGCTGTTGCGCCGCAACAACGCCCACGTCGCCACGATGTCGCCCAGGTTCAAGAGCACGTACCACGCCGTCTCATCTTCGAGCGGCAGGCCGCGACGCTTCTTAGCCATGAATCAGCTTTCGCAGATCGGCCAGGACTTTGGGGATCTCGCCGTAGGGGTCGGCTTCCTCGTATTCCAGAACGACGTAGCCGCGGTAGTTTGCCTTCTTGAGGATGTCGATGACTCGCCCCAAGTCAGCCGGTTCTTTCTTCTTCGTGCTGTCGCGAATGATCGCCACCTTGACCTGCGCGTTGATGGCATACGGCGCGATCTGTTCCAGCTCGGCATACGGATCGTCCGAATGAAAATTGCCGCCATCCAAATTCACACCAAACCACGGCGACGGCGAGACCGCTTTGACGATCTTCAGCAGTTGTCCGGCGGTCCCGGTGATGCCGCCGTGATTTTCCAGCGCGAGAAACACACCCTTCTCAGCCGCGTACTCCAACGACTTGTTGATACCGGCGACGCAGCGTTCAAAAGACGCCGCCTCGGTCTCTCCCTTGGGGACGTTGCCGGCGAAGATGCGGATCACCGGCGCGCCCATCGTCGCCGAGTGGTCAATCCATTCGCGAGTCAGTTGGATCTGCTTGTCCCATTCCTCGCCGGCCGGTTTGCAGAAATCGTTGCCGATCGCCGTTCCGGAAACGTCCAATCCCAGTCGGAAAGTCTGCTCTTTGATCGCGATTAAATACGACTGCGAAAACTCCTTCGGGAAGTAATACGACGTCAACTCGGTGCCGTCGAGATTCTGATCGGCGCAGAACTGAATGAAGTCTTCCAACCGCATCTTCGCCGCCGCGAGCTGCTCGGCCGTGCCGCGACTCGGCAAGAACTTGTTGAACGAATACGCCGCCAGGCTGAGCTTCATGTGGCTCTTGCCATTTCGAGCGGGCGGCTCGGCGGCGAACGATGGCTGGCCGAACGCCAGCGCCGCAGCGCCAGCGGCGATTCCGCATTGACTGAAGAACTGCCGCCGAGATTTTTGGGGCCGATTCATGAGAGACTCCGAGGATTTGTGCCGCACGCGGTTCACGTGCGACGGGCTGTGAATGGCGATGTTGCAAAATGACCGACTGCCGCACGCGAGCCGCGTGCGGCACAGGACGACCGCCACAACGTACCGTCAGTCGCTGCCGCTGGCGACCGACGCGAACCATTCGTTGGCCAAGCGGGCCGGCGTGTCGAGATGCCCGGTGTAGCCAGTGTTTGCTCCAGAAACTAATTCCAAATGCAGATTTGACTGCGAAGCCTGCAATTGTCGAACGGCCTCCGGGACAGACGCGAAGGCCGGGGATGACTCGACCGATGCGGTACCGACAATCAAAAGCGTCGGGCGAGACAGGCGCGGCAGCAGCGGAATGAAGTCGTATTCGTCGTGCGGGCCGTACTTGGCCAGGAAGCCCGCCGCCGTGAGCCACAGCGGCAGCGGCTGTTGGACGAGCATCAATTCGTCGCCGCGGCCACTTTCGACCCGTTCGGTGGCGTGGCGAAAGTGATCTCGAAAGGGAGTGGCCTGCGGCGAAGATTGCCACTTGGCATGACAGAAGCGCGGCGGAGAGGCTCCGATCACGGCAACGACGTTGGGATGCGGATCGTGAGCTTGAGAAAAAATCGCCTTCACGCCACCCATGCTGTGGCCGACCAGCACGACGCGTGAAAAGTCGCGGCGGATTAACTCGTCCACCCAGGCTCGCAGGTCATGCACGCAGTCAGAAACGGACTCGAAGGCCGCTCCGCCACTCAGCGAGCTGATGATGTCGTGCCCACGCGTGTTGATTCGCGCCACCGAATGGCCGCCGCTGACGAGCTGCTCTGAGAAGGATTGCAGGACGCCAGGGGAGTAGAAGTTGCTGCCCGTCCCATGCACGAGCAGCCAAACGGTACTTCTCGATGACGCGTTCGACTCTTCGGCCCGGTGCAAACTGCCGGCGAGCAGCACTCCATCGGCGGTTTTTGTCCGGATCAGTTCCACGTTCATACACACCTCGTCGCGGCAATTTAGGGAGACCTTGCCGGTCAGCTTGAGCTTGCCGATTTTGTCGATCCTGGACTCTGAGTTTGCCGTTCGGATTGGGGTTCGATTAACGGTAACAGAGACGCTTCCGGTCGCGTCCCAATTTTTTGTTTATGCCGGTTATGCCCGTCGATGACCAATCTGCGAACTCGTTTTGTTCCGAAATGTCAGCCAATTGGGCACAGCCAGCAAGACTGGAGCGGCCGGAAGAGCTGACACAGACGGAACGGTCCGCAAAGTTTACAGGGAGGTCAACATGAAGCGTTCAACGTGGCTCAAGAGTTTTTGGGATTCCGCTCTGTCCGCCAGTCGTCGGCGTGGGCCAAGTGTGAAGCCTGCCTCCCAGGCTGAAGTGATGGAACCGCGGCAGCTCTTGTCGTCGAGCGGGCTGTTCATCGCTGCGACTGGCGAGTTGAACCTCCTGCTGGGCAGCAAGGACAATGTGCGTGTCAGTTCTGTGTCCGGCAGTGTGCTGATCGAGACTTCGATCGGAACCGGCAGCTACTCGCCACTGTTGAGCTTCGGGTCGGTGAACTCTGCCAGCGTGCAATCGCTGGTGATCGTCGGAGGCGACGATGCAAACACGGTCGACCTGAATGGCGTGACGGCCGCGGCATTCACCGCGCTAACGTCGATTAGCGTCGATGCCGCCAACGGTCACGACTCGATCACTGGCAGCCTGGATCTTGCCGACAGCATCATCGGCGGCGACGGCAACGACACGATCGACGGGCAAGGGGGCAACGACACGATTATCGGCGGCGACGGCAACGATCAGATCATCGGCGGCGACGGTCTTGACACGATCGCTGGCGGAGATGGAAAGGACTCGATCACCGGTGACGCGGGGAACGACTCGGTCGATGCCGGCAACGGCGACGACACAGTCTCCGGCGGTGCCGACAATGACAGCATCTTGGCCGGCAACGGTCAGGATTCGGTCGATGGCGATGCCGGCGACGACACACTCAACGGCAATGATGGGGCCGATACGATTTCAGGCGGTACTGGAGCCGACTCGCTGCTTGGCGGTGCTGACAATGACTGGGTGTTTGCTGAAAGCTCGGCGGGTAACACGACAACGCAGTCCGCTTTTTCGACGGACTTCAATAGCGGTATCCCGGCACAACTTTCGGGGACGACGACTCTCGTGCCTGTCCAAGGGTATGCCGGCATCGGAACGGGAACGGATCTCTTTAGCGGCAGCTTGCTGGAAAACGCCACGGGTGGAGCTGTTTTGGCCCCCGGCACAGTCCCTCAAATCGCGACTAGGTTGACGCTCACGAATCTGCCAACTCACACCAGCATCGACGTCAACTTCTTGTTGGCGATCATCAATTCTTGGGACGGCCTGGCGGCAGTGAACGCCACGCTGGCCCCCGACTTCTTCAACGTCCGCGTCGATGGGCAAGTGATCTTTCGAGAGAGCTTCGACAATGCCCGCCAGGGCTTGACTCAAGGTTACATCGCACCGCCAGGGGTCCAATTGACGCCGCTGCCCTTTACCGACCTGGGCTTTCCGTCGAGCACTAGCACTTCAAACGAAAGTGCGTGGAATCTCGGATTGGATCCCGTGTTCGCGAACATTCCTCACAGCGCGAGCACGTTGACGATCGACCTCTTTGCGGACGGAGCCGGCTTCCAAGGTGGGACGAACGAATCTTGGGGCATCGACAATCTGCGAGTGACCCTCAACGGCGTGCCGGTGGTCAGTCCGGTCAGCAACGACACGTTGATTGGCAACGGCGGCAACGACACGCTCGTCGGCGCTGGCGGCGATGATGTGATCAACGGCAGCGCGGGGAACGACTCCATCACCGGCAACGCGGGCAACGATGTGCTAAATGGCCAGGCGGGTAATGACGAACTGAATGGCGGTGACGGCAACGACACAGCATTCGGGGGGGCCGGCAACGATGCGCTGAATGGCGGCCTTGGGAATGACACTCTCTCGGGTACGTCGGGCAACGACACGCTGGTTGGTGGCGGTGATGCGGACAGTCTCAACGGCGGCGCGGGCAATGACTTCCTGACCAGCGTCATTCAGTCGGTGTCCATCGTGAGTTCGCTCACGATTGCGGCCGAAGGAGACAGCGGGACGAGCAACGCTGCGTTTGTCGTGAACCTGTCGATCCCTTCGGCGAGCACCGTGACGGTCGATTTCGCGACTCAAAACGGAACGGCCACCGCCGGCTTGGATTATCAAGCGGTCAACGGCACGCTCACGTTTGCTCCGGGCGTGACCAGTCAGACCATTTTGGTGCCGATCATCGGCGACACGCTGGACGAGAGCGATGAAACGTTCACAGTCGTGCTGAGCAACCCCACGAACGTGCAATTGGGGCCGTCAAGTTCCACCGCCACGATCACGGATGACGATGCGGCCCCACCGGCGCTCTTCGATCTTCAGATCGTGTTCTCAGGCGGTCTGACCCCGAGTCAACAGGCCATCTTTACCGCGGCCGAGTTGCGTTGGGAAAGCATCATCACTGGTGACGTTCCCGATGTGGTCGTTCCCGGTTTTGGTCTGATCGACGACCTACAAATTGACGCGAGTGGTGTGCCGATTGACGGCGCTGGTGGAATTCTGGGACAAGCTGGTCCCGATGTCTTGCGTCCCGGCAGTTCGCTGCCCGCACATGGTCGCATGCAATTTGACACCGCCGATCTGGCGTCGTTGGAGGCGAGTGGCCAACTTCAGGACACGATCTTGCACGAGATGGCTCACGTCTTGGGCTTCGGCACGATTTGGTCGAACTTGGGCCTGTTGCTCAACCCTGCGTCGCAAGGCGGGAACAATCCACGATTCACCGGCGTTCAGGCGACTCAAGAGTTCAATGCTCGCTTCGG
>CAMDRI010000093.1 GCA_945906725.1 Candidatus Kuenenia stuttgartensis
GGAACTTGTTCCGTGTCAAACCATCAGTCCCACTCTTAACCCAGCGCACGCAATCCTTGGGCAGGTCCAGTTTGACCAGCCTGGGAATTGTTCACGAACTTCCCAATGTGTCTCCCAAAACATTTTACTCTCATGATCTTTTCAACCTCGCCTACGAAGACATTGACGTCCCAGCCACGAGTTAAGTCATGCCAAAGTTCTTGAATCCGGATACCCTCAACCGCCGTTTGTTTTTAAGGCATTCCACGACCGTCGGGACGGCGGCGCTGGTTGCGTTGTTGGAAAGTCAGCAACAATACCCTGCATCGGATGGTCCCAAAACCAACGTCACATTGACCGGCTTTCCCAACTTTGCAGCGGAAGCGAAGCGGATCATTTACCTCTTTCAATCCGGCGCTCCTTCGCAGATGGACCTGTTTGATCCAAAGCTGGAGTTGGAGAAGCGGCGCGGTGAGGACTTGCCGGAATCGATTCGGCAGGGACAGCGGTTGACGACGATGACTTCCGGGCAGGCGAAGTTTCCGGTCGCGCCGTCGATCTTCAAGTTTGCTCAGCACGGGCAGAGCGGGATGTGGATGAGTGATCTCGTGCCGCAGATGTCGAGCATCGCGGATGAGTTCTGCATGATCCGCTCGGTCAACACTGAGGCGATCAATCACGATCCGGCGATCACGTTTTCTCAGACCGGCTCCCAATTGGCCGGGCGGCCGAGCATCGGGTCGTGGCTGAGCTACGGACTCGGCAGCGAGAACCAAGACCTGCCGGCGTATGTCGTCCTGACGAGCTTCGGCAGCGGGCGGCCAGACGATCAGCCACTCTATGACCGGCTGTGGGGCGCGGGGTTCTTGCCGTCGAAACATCAAGGGGTGAAGTTCCGCAACAAAGGGGACGCGGTGCTGTACCTGTCAAATCCTCCGGGAGTCGATGCCGCCGCGCGGCGCGGGACGCTCGACCGGTTGGCGAAGCTCAATCAAAAACACTTCGAGCAAGTCGGCGATCCAGAGATTCAAACACGCATCGCGCAGTACGAGATGGCATTTCGGATGCAGACCAGTGTGCCGGAACTGCTCGATCTGTCGAAAGAGCCGCAGCATGTGCTCGACAGCTATGGCCCGGACGTCAAACGGCCCGGCAGCTACGCGGCGAATTGTTTGCTCGCGCGGCGGTTGGCCGAGCGTGATGTGCGCTTCGTGCAGCTGTTCCACATGGGCTGGGATCATCACGGCGGATTGCCGGCAGCGATTCGCGGGCAGTGCCGGGACACCGATCAAGCGACGGCCGCGCTCATCAAAGACCTCAAGCAACGCGACCTATTGAAGGATACGCTGATCGTCTGGGGTGGTGAGTTCGGCCGCACGATTTACTCGCAGGGAGGCATCACGGCGACGGATTACGGTCGCGATCATCACCCGCGTTGTTTCACGGTGTTGCTCGCCGGAGCCGGTGTGAAGTCTGGCACGACGTTCGGCGAGACCGACGATTACTGCTACAACATCACTCGCGAGCCGGTCCATGTGCATGACCTCAACGCCACGATCCTGCACCTGCTGGGCATCGACCACTTGCGGCTGACGTCCCGCTACCAAGGCCGTGATTTTCGTTTGACCGACATCCACGGTGAAGTCGTGAAGGGCGTGTTAGCGTGACCGACATTTTGTTGGATGGGCACTCACGCCCGTCCGTCTTTCGATGAGATCAGGGATGGGCAAGAGTGCCCATCCTGCGACTCGATTACCCCACGGAGACTGCACCCATGAAACTGCAAGGCAAGACCGCTCTCGTCACCGGCGGAGCGACCGGTATTGGATATGGCATCGCCAAGGCGCTCGCGGCGGAAGGCTGCCGAGTCGCTATTTCGGGACGTCGTGAAGACGCATTGAAGGCAGCCACAGCCGAATGGACCGGGCAGCCGGCGATGATCTATCACGCTTGCGATGTCGGCGATCGAGCGGCCGTCAATGTGTTGTTCGATTGGACGACGAAGCAGCTTGGGCACATCGACATTCTCGTGAACTCGGCGGGGACGAACATCAAGAACCGTTTGATGTCCGAGATGCTGCCGGAACAGTTCGACGAAGTCATGGCTGCGAACTCGACCGGCATCTACAACTGCATGTATGCCGTGCTGCCACAGATGCGCAAGCGGCAAGACGGGCTGATCATCAACATCTCGTCGATCAGTGGAAAACGCGCCTTCGCGATCGGCGGCATCGCGTACGTCGCGTCGAAGTTCGCGATGTCCGGGATGAGCATCGCCGTCGCCAATGAAGTCGGAAAGCTCGGCATCCGCGTGACCACGATTTATCCCGGCGAGGTCGACACGCCGATCCTCGAAAAGCGTCCCAAGGCAGTCAGCGAGGAGCACCGCGCGGCGATCCTCAAGCCCGAAGATTTTTCGGAGATCGTCGTCGCCATCGCCTGTCTGCCGAAGCGGGCACATGTGCCTGAGTTGATCCTCAAGCCGACCCATCAGGACTACCAGTAGAGGCGGCCTCCCGAACCGATTTTTTGGCGGATTCCTCATATGAAACGGGAGGAGTCAGGCTAGGAACGGCGGGAACTCGTCCATAGAATCCCCTTGCCAAACAGCCCGGCTGACTCATTAGCAGCCGGGCTGTTGATTTAGTCAGTTTAGATTTTGACCGTCTGGAAAGGACCGTCGGCCATGGAACGCGAGCCGATTTCCATCGAAGGCTACAACAAGCTCCGCGAAGAAATTCGCCGGATGGAAGAAGACGAGATGCCGAAACTGGCGGTGCTCATCGCCGACGCACGCGCCGAGGGCGATCTGCGGGAGAACGCGGAGTACCATGGACAGCGTGAGAATCAGGGTCGCATGCAGGCCAAGATCAATCAACTCAAGCATCGGCTGGCCCACTGCGTGATTGTGGATAAATCCACGCAGCCCAAAGGCTTCGCCGCGTTTGGCTCGATTGTCATGCTGAAAGATCTCAGCAACAACAAAAACGAAGGCTACGAACTGATTGGTCCGGGCGAGGAGGACTACGACGCCGACATCATGAAAATTTTGTTGAGCGGCCCGCTCGGCCAGGCGATTCAAGGCAAGAAGGTCGGTGACGTGGTCAAGCTGACCACGCCGCGCGGCGAACGGAAGTTGGAAGTCACCGAGGTGAGGTAATAGGGGTTAGAGATTAGGGGCCAGGGATTAGTAAAACGAAAAATCGGAGAGAACCATGCGGAGCGTGTTGGCAATTGGCGTTCTGGGGTTGGCGGTGGCAGGCGCTTCCGCTGGTGATTGGACGGAGTTTCGAGGTCCGACAGGACAGGGTCACGCAGCGGCTTCCAAGCTGCCGACGGAATGGTCGTCGACCAAGAATGTCGCCTGGAAGACTGGTATCGCGGGACTCGGCTGGTCGTCGCCGATTGTGGTTGGTGATCGCATCTATTTGACTTCCGCTGTGCCAACCGGTGACGGCGACAAGAAAGATCATTCGCTGCGAACGATTTGCCTCAACGCGGCGACCGGGAAGTCTCTGTGGGACAAAGAAATCTTTTTGCAGGATGGCAAGTCGGCGAAACCGATTCACTCGAAGAATAGCCACGCCAGTCCGACGCCGATTTCCGACGGCAAACACCTCTTCGTGCATTTTGGGGCGCAAGGAACCGCCTGCCTGACGCTGGATGGAGCGGTCGTCTGGCAGAACCGCGAGTTTCAGTACGAGATGCGACATGGCAACGGCGGTTCGCCCATTCTGGTCGATGGCCTGATGGTCTTTTCCTGCGACGGTTTGGACAAGATGTTCGTCGTCGCGCTCGATAAGTCGACGGGAAAGGTTCGCTGGCAAACCGCACGCGAACACAAGAACGGCAACAAGTTTTCGTTCGGCACGCCGTTACTGATCGAGGTCAACGGCGAGAAACAGATCGTTGCTCCTGGTACGTTTCACGTCGCCGCGTACCGGCCGAAAGACGGTAGCGAAATCTGGCGAGTCGATTACGGGCAGGGCTACTCGGTCATTCCGCGTCCAGTGTTCGGACGCGGCTTAATCTTCCTGAGTTCCGGTTACGACACTCCGGTGCTGATGGCCATCAAACCGGACGGCCAGGGCAACGTCACGGAAACGCATGTCGCTTGGAAAACGAACAAATCCGCACCGCACACTCCGTCGCCGCTGCTGGTGGGCGACCAGTTGTACGTTGTCAGTGACGGAGGCATCGCGACTTGCTTCAACGCAATGAGCGGCGAGCAAATCTGGCAGAAGCGAATCGGCGGGAATTTTTCCGCATCGCCGCTGTTCGCCGACGGAAAAATCTATTTGCAGAGCGAGCAGGGGGACGGGATCGTCTTGCAGCCGGGTTCGGAATACGTCGAACTTGCCAAGAACGAACTGGAGCCGCGCACGTTCGCATCGTATGCCGTTGCGGATGGGGCATTGCTGATTCGGACGGAGACGCAACTTTATCGGATTCAACAGCCGTAGGATGGGCTCTCTTGCCCGTCTCCCATTCGCCGTCAGTAAAACGGATGGGCAAGAGTGCCCATCCTACGTCACGACGCTTCGCGGAAGCGGAGCTGTGCTCGTTCCAGCGTGACCTGTGTGTTGGGCGGGACGCTCTTCATGATCGCGCAGCTCGAACCGATGACGGACTTCTTGCCGATCACGGTGTCGCCGCCGAGAACCGTTGCGTTCGCGTAGATCACGACGCCCTCTTCGATGGTCGGGTGCCGTTTCGCTCCGCGGATGATGTTGCCGTTCTCGTCCTTCGGGAAGCTTAGCGCGCCGAGGGTCACTCCCTGGTAGAGCTTCACATTACATTCGATGACGGTGGTCTCGCCGATGACGACGCCGGTGCCGTGGTCGATGAAGAACGACGGGCCGATCTGGGCTCCTGGATGAATGTCGATGCCGGTGCGACTGTGCGACCACTCGGACATGATCCGCGGGATGAACGGGACTTGCAGGCGGTACAGCTCGTGAGCGATTCGATGGACGGTGATCGCTTCGAGGCCGGGGTAGCAGAAGATGATCTCGTCGAGGTTCTTCGCGGCGGGGTCGCCATCGAATGCGGCTTGGACGTCGGCAGCCAGCATCCGGCGCATTTCTGGGAGCGTTTCGAGAAACGCGAAGGTCCGTACTTGGGCCGGCATCAGGAAGTCGATCGCGGAACCGTCCGCATCGACGGGTGGGCTGACGCGGGATTCGTGTTCGAGCGCGCGGGCAATTTGCTCGGCCAGCGAGTCATAGATGCCGTCGATAAGATCACCGGTGTGGTACACGACGTTGCCCAGGTGCAAGTTCTGGCGCCGGCGATATCCGGGATACAGCACCTCGGTCAGATCAAACAGGATCTGCACGATCGCTTCGCGGCTGGGCAAGGCAGTATGCCCCAGATGATTAATCGAGCCGATTTGCTGGTACGTCTCGACGATTTGATTGGTCAGGCCGGGCAGGCGAGATTTGAACGGGACATTGCTGGACATGGTGCGGCTCCTTCGAACGGGCTGGTTGCTGCGAGACAAAGTCTTGGGCAGAGTCAGCGGAGCGTCTGACAAAAAATCCGGAACGAACAAACTAAGTGCGGCGTTCACGGCAGACACCTGCGGCGGATTCTAGGGAGGTGAAGTGGAACAGTCAGCCTGGAAAGGCTGACTTACTCCGCCTGCATCGGCCGGAGAACTGCCACGCGATGAGCGATTCCGATCTTCGGCACGTCCGGCAAAGCTGCGAAACTTTGCCGGGCCGAGTCGTGGGTAGGTTTTCAACCTGCCACGAGCTACCGCTGATTGCGGAGCTGCTCAAGCTGCTGCGGCGTGAGGCTGCCGTTCGAAGGCGTGTCGGTGTCGAACGGATTGAAGACGCTCGCGGGACGTGAGGTCGCCGGCGTGGTTGCCGGGACCGTTCCGAAGGCCGGAGCAACATTGGATTGCGGCGCGGCGTTCGGTGGCGGTTGCTGGGTGGCCGTTTGCTGAATTCCGAGCATGTCATGTGGGCTGAGCCGCCTTTCGACAATGGCAGACGGCTGAAGATTCGTCGTGGTGGGCATGGCTCCGGTCGGAGCTTGCATGTCCGGACGTGGGCGGCTGTTGGTGCCGGCCAGCACATTCTTCGCTTCTTTTTCGATGCGGATTTCACCCAACCAATACTGAGCTTGTTCGAGGGTCGGTTTCTTGACCACCGCTTGGAAAAAGTGTTGTTCGGCCAAGTCGAGCTTGCCTTGATCGTGCAGGATCAGACCAAGGTTGTATTCCGCTTCGGCCTCACCAACCGAGGTGACGAAGAGTGGTTTCGCGGTGACAAGATCGCCGGACTTCGCCGTCGCGACGGCCAAGTGGAAGCGGATGACGTCGTCGTTCGGTGTGGCTTGCAGGCCCTGCTTGAGGATGTCGATGGCCTGCGGCCATTTCTCTTGCGCCGCGTAAAACTGTCCCAAGGTATCCAGCACCAGCGGGTTGTTCGGCGAGTTTTTGAGAGCCTTGCGAAAGCCCTGTTCGGCCTCAGGCATGCGGCCAGCAAGCTGGTCCATGCGGGCCAACCCCAACAACGCTTCGGTCGACTGTGGTTCGTCGTGCAGGACACGCTGGTAGCGTTCACGGGCCTCGGTCGTGTTGCCGAGTTGTTCCTGCCACTTGGCGTAGGCCAGATCGAGTTTGCTTGGCTCTTTGAGCTTCTTGCGGTTGGCTTTGGCTTGCCGAGCATCCACATCGCGTTTGGCGAATGAGGGCCAACCGCGACTCGAAGTCGCGCAGCCGGTCAACAGGCCCAGCATCAAGATCACAGTAGTGAAGCGAGTCATCGACATGCCACACTTCCGTGTGCAGCGAACGTGAATCCGCGCGAGGTGGTTTGAGGGGGCTCGGTCGTCTGGGCGAGTTTGTGTCAGACTTCACAGAATAAGCGGGACGTGGCTTCCTCAAGCAGCTTCTGTGAAAGCACAAACCTCTGATTTCGAAATCGGCAGATCGACTGGGCAAGCTCTAACAAATCTCTCGGATCTGACGATCGCGGGGTTCGACCATGAGCATAGTGGTTAGCGAAGAGGTACTGAACGGCTCGTTCGTCGAACGGCACTTTCCGCTGCTCGCATGCCAGTTGAAAGATTTGCGAGTACATCTCGGGACTGGGTGGTCCGATCCGAATCTTGTGGCGGATGCGTCGCAAGAACGCCTCGTCCACGAGTTCGTGCGGGTCGAGATTCGTGCTGAAAATGATCAGCAGCTCGAACGGCACCGAAATTTTCTTGCCGGTATTGAGCGTGAGGTAGTCGATTCGTTCTTCAAGCGGCACGATCCAGCGGTTGAGGAGGTCCTTGGGACTCACGATTTGTCGCCCGAAGTCGTCGATCAAAAAGACTCCGCCGTTCGCCTTCAACTGCACCGGAGCTTGGTAGAAGTTGCTGACCTTATTGAAGCGTAATTCCAGTTGGTCGAGTGTCAGTTCGCCACCAGTGATGACCACCGGCCGTTTGACTCGCCGCCAACGGAGATCGACGGCGGCTTCCAGTCTCTGACGTTGGTCGCCGGTGGACTCGCGAATGTTTGAGTTCTCACTATCGTGGTTGTCGGTGACGACGTGCAGCGTCGGATCGAAGACCGTGATGATAGAGTTCTCGGTGGTGATGGCATACGGGACGTAGATGTCGCTGCTGTAGCGATTGAGGAAACGGCCCAGTCCTCGGGCGACCGTCGATTTTCCGTTGCCCGGTGGGCCGTAGATGAAAATCGAGCGGCCACTGCACACCGCTGGGCCGACCTCATCGAGCAATTCAGGCCCGATGACCATGCCGTTAAACGCCTCCATCAAACGCTCGGAGTCGCATTTGATTCCAGCCACCGCCTGTAACCGACATTGCGCGACGTACGACTCCAGCGACACCGGAGCGGGGCCGACGTAACGGCACTGCTCGAACGCTTCGCGGGCTCGTGTACGTCCGAGTTCTGTCAGGCTGAACCGATAGGATGCACGGCCCAGAAAATCTCCCGCCGTCACCTCAATGCACTTTTCATCTTTGAGGAACCGCAGGCTTTCGTCGATCAGGTTGTACGGAAGCCTCGCATTCTTCGCGATATCGACACCCAGGAGGTGTCCGTGCAAGTAGATCTGCTTGAGGGTCAGATCGCAGACCTGCATGCGTGACAGGCCGCTGTCTTTCAATGACTGTGGAGCCTTGGGTGCGTTCGATGCAGCACTACCGTCTGTCTTGATACCCAGCGTCGCTACCTGCGGATCGGCCAGCAGACTACGAGTTTCGTCTGACAAATCTTCAAACAAATCGGCAAACAGCTCTCGCGGAGTACTCGTCGATTCGAGCCCCTCGGTGAGTTCTAAGGTCGCTAATGTCGAATTAGTTTCGCCGTTCATAACTGAGTTGTCCGCCATTGGCACCGGCGATCCGTCGTCGCGAGGGGTTGTCCGATTCATGCTGCTCATGACTGTTCGAGTCGTTGTGTTGTCGGTGCTACGTTCCTCCTCCGCTGCCGCTTGCAGTTGACGTGCCGATGCTGTTTGTGCCGATCGGCGGCGTGATGACCGGTTTGAAGATCGACTTCCGCTCCAAGCGGCGGATGTCATCGACTTGCTCAGCCGGTCGACCCAATGGACTGGTCACGCGAACTAGCACGGGCGGAACCTGATCGGGACCGACCAATTGCGAGGCATTCGCCTTCACGGCGGTCAAGCGCATTTCGCTGCTGGCGCCGTCGTTGCCCGCCTGCACAAAGGCGTAACGATGCCGAGCTGGAGCGTTCTCCAAAATCCAACGCAACTGCATTCGCCCCGATTCATTCAACTGCTGAGTTTCATCGAAGTGGTAGTCGTAGAGCGTCGTCATCGTCACCCAGCCGTTGCTGACCTGAGCAGCCGAGAGCGAGCGTACGTAGTCACTGTCCTGGCAGTTGTACGGGTGCGGCCAGTAGTGCTCAGCGTGGTAGATGTGGCTGGGCAGATTTGCCGGTCCAGTCGGTCGCGGTATCGGCGGCCACAGCTTTCCGTGCTTGTAGATCTGACGCGATCCAATGGGATCGCAAGCCCGCGAGGCGCAATACGCTTCACGTTCTGCTCGATGCTCAGTCATCTTCGGCGGATGCTTTTCGCTCCACGGCCAAGGAATGATTCCGGCCGAAACTGCCGATGGAATCAATGTCCCACAAACGACAGCTCCACACAGCGACGATCGTCGCCAATTGCCTGCCATGGCTCTGCCCCCAATGCACGACACGGGCACTCGAACCGAGTGCCTCGTTCGTCGTTATCGGCTTTCGACCCGAACGGTCATAACGAGATAACCGATTAAGGAAGCGCTGAGGCTACGGCGAGACTAACAACGCCGCCGCTCCTTGAGCCACCAAGTCTTCGGCCACCGCGCGTCCCAATTCAACCGCGTCTCCGTTTGAGACAACTGACGCGATTCGTTCCGATTCGAATCGCTGAACGCCGTCGAGACTCAAGACCACCGCCGTCAATCGCAGTGCCTCCCCCTCCAGCCGAGTCCAAACTCCCAGCGGCGCGTGGCAGCCGGCTCGCAACGTCGAGAGAACAGTTCGCTCGGCGAGCACCGCGTGCAACGTCACTCGATCGATCAGTCGTGCCAACGCTTCGCGCGTCGATTCGTCGTCGCTGCGGCATTCGATTCCCAATGCTCCCTGACCGACCGCTGGTAGCATGAACGGCGGCCGCAACGGAGCACTGATTCGCCCGGAGAACTCCAATCGAGTCAGTCCCGCCTCCGCAAGCACGAGCGCATCGAATTGTCCCTCGTCGAGCTTCCGCAACCGCGTCTCGACGTTCCCGCGAGCTTCGACGAATTGCAGGTCCGGCCGATGATGCAGCAGCTGCGCTCGACGTCGCGGGCTGCCGGAACCAATACGGGCGGCAGTGGGCAGAAGGCAGGAGGCAGAAGGCAGAAGGCTCTCACCACCGCTGCTTTCTGCATTCTGCGTTCTACCTTCTGGCAACACCAACACATCGAACATTGACCCGCGCTGCGGCACGGCTGCGAGCGTCAATCCGTCGACCGGCTCCGTCGGCAAGTCTTTCAAACTATGAACAGCGACGTCCGCTCGGCCGTCGATCAACGCGGCTTGAATCTCGCGAGTGAACACTCCGGTGCCGCTCCCGCCTCCCAGCCGAGTCAGCGCTTTCGTCTTGTCCCGATCGCCGATCGTTGACAGCGGCACGATTTCGACCGCACGCTCCGGCGCGGCGGACTTCAGCAACTCGCGGACGTGCTCAGCCTGCCACATCGCCAATCGGCTGGCTCGTGTGGCAATGCGAATGGGAGAAGAAACGTTCAACACAGCGGAACCTTGTTCTGGAGGATGGGCACCCTTGCCCGTCCTGCTGTTCTAGACGGGCAAGAGTGCCCATTTTACGAAATCACTTCAGCAGCCCGCGAGACGCGAGCCATTCTTCACAACGTTTCGGCCACGTCGAAACGGCGTCGGAACTTGGCCGCAATCCAAAGCCGTGACCACCGGTCGAGTACACATGCAACTCGGAAGGCACGCCCGCTTTCTTGAGCTCCAAGAACAGCCGCACGCTCGATTCGCACGTCACTCCGTCGTTGAAGGCGTGAGCGAAGAATATCGGCGGCGTGCTCTTGTCGATCGTGAACTCCGGTTTGAGTTTACCTTGCTTGTCCACGAAATACGCCGGATAAACGAGCACGCCAAAGTCCGGTCGGCACGACGCCTTGTCGATGTCGTCGCTCGCGTCGTACTGTCGAGCGGCATGCTTGATCGTCGCCGCTCCCGCCGCCATTCCGCCGGCCGAGAACCCCAGCAGACCAATTCGCGATGAATCGATGTTGAACTCGGAGGCCCGACTGCGAACCAACGACACCGCGCGCTGAGCGTCCTGCGCTGGCGCGAGCCAGTTCGGTGAACGAACCGCTGTCGGACAGCGGTACTTCAGCACAAACGCCGTGACGCCGATCGTATTGAACCACTCGGCGACTTCGGTCCCCTCTTTGTTCCACGCGAGAATGTTGAAGCCGCCGCCGGGACAGATGATGACCGACGTCCCGTTTCGCTTTTCTTTCTCCGGCAGATACATCGACAACGTCGGCTTGCCAATGTTCGTGATCCGAATCGTTGGTGGGTTCTCACCCTCCTTCGCTGGTTGGGTCACCTCCGGCCCGATGTCCGCAGTTTCGCCTGGCGGCTTGCCCGGCCAGACGTCAATGACCTTTGCTGGTTCCGCCGCAGTGACGAAACCAAAAACACTGACAGTCATCAGTCCCAGAATCATCGTTCGCAGCATTTCGATGAACTCCTCCGGAGGAAAAAGGATAACGGCTGTCAGTATTCGGCCATCGGCTTCCGGCCGAATGCCGTTGGCCGACAGCCGATCGACGTCATACCGTTTTTGAACCTCAGTGATTGAACACGAACTCGGAGCTGTTGAGCAATGTCCACAGCAAGTCTTGGAGTTCTTCGGGCCGAGACGGAGCCTCGCGAAGCAACTCGTCGATCGCCGTGAGTTTGTCGGCATGCGGTTTTCGAGACAGCGTTGCCAAATACAACTCATCGAGGATTTCTGTTTCGGGCTTGTTTGCCTTCAGCAACGTCGCCAGCCGGCCGCTGTCGCTGATGACTTTTTGATGCAGCGTCGTGCTGTTGACGAGGTGCAGCGCTTGCGACAGGTCGGGGTTGCCCCCAAGAACACAATCGCAGGCGTTGTTCCGCAACGGTCGGCCGAAAGTCATCAGGAAGTTCGAGGGAAACGACGGATCGGCCAGCGCGATCGCTCGCGTTCCAAGCGGCTGGCCATCGAACGCTTCGGGAACTCCCGTGACTTGCGAGACCGCATCGATCAGCACCTCGGCGGTCAACCGGCGCGGGACGCGGTGCGTGCAGAGTTGGCCATCGGGATCACGCGTCGGCTGAAGTTCGCCGCGTCCTTGAAATGATCCGTGACAAGCACCGGCGTTGCAGCCCGCTTTGGTCAGCGCGGGAGCAACGTCGCGCACGAAACTGTTCGGGCGAGAATTCGCAGGGGTGCTCGCGAGTCGTGCCGAGATCGGATCGGGCGGTTCGGCCGCGATGGCACTGTTGGCCGTGATGCACATCAGCAGAAAGTTCAAGAACACGGATTCATGGAAACCGGGTAGCCGAGAACCGAGAACGGGAAACGAGGCATGATCATTGTTCATTCTCCGTTCTCGGTTTCCCGGATTCCCGGTTGTCTCACTCGCCGCAATTCGCCGGTCTTCGCTCGGAAGAGATAGACGGCTCGATCCGGGAATTCCGCGACGATTCGCTCCAGCGGCCAATCGGCCACAGGATAACGTCCCCGCAACACCTCTGACGACAAATCGGGTTCATTGACGACGAAGTCGATGTGCCGATCCGCCGGGTCCGCCTCGATCAACACCAGCGCGGGACGCTGGCGAACTTCGCGACGCAGCAGTTCGTCGAACGCATGATACGTCAGTCGCGAGAACGCGACCTGCTCGACACCGGCTTGCAGCTTCGACGGAAACCAGAATGGAGCGAAGTCGATCACGTTGACCACGACGGACGACGCGATGAGCAGCGTCCACCACACCGGCATCCGAGGCCGTTCCGCCGCAAGCCACGCACGCGACAACGTGTCGGTGGCCGACGCAAGCAACAAGCACCACAACGGCCCGGTCTCGAAAACGTAATGCCAGTTGAACATCCCGACGAACCAATACGGAACATGCACCGCAAACAGCGACACGATCGCTGAGAGGATCAACCACCAACGGCGGTCTCGGCTTGATCCCGTCAGGACGAAGGCGACCAACCCCGCCAACAACGGCACGAGGCCCACGGTCCATTGCCACGAGGCGATCAGTCGGTTCTTCGCGTTTTCGACCGCCAGCGCGGGAGTCAGATTGATCGCCCAGCGGTCGTAGTGGTCGAGTACTCGCGGTCCGAGATGCTGCTCGCCGCGCTCGACATTGTTGAAGCCGTAAACGTGCCGAGGCGTGTAGATGTCGTTGAACAGTTGGTACGGCGAGGTCATCACGCTGCCGGTGATCGCGTGGTTATGAATCGCCAACACAACGAACCCGCCGACCAGCGGCAGAGACATCGCGAGCAGGTGCGGCGTCACTAGCCCGACGCGCCAGCGAGGGGTTGCTGTGTGGTTCGGCACACGCCACTCGCTGGCGCGTCGGGCTAGAACCGCGACAAACACCAATCCAAACGGCAGGCCGAATCCCGCAGCGGTCATCGGTCGGCAGAGCATCGCCCAACTTAGACCGATGCCGGCCAACGCGGCGTCGCGAACCAAGCCAAGACGCAGCCATCTCAAGAACGACCACGCGAAGAAGAACAACCCCAGCAGCGTCGGGTGATGAGCCAACAGCAAATTCCCAAACAATGCTATTCCGGGCGACAGCGCGGTGAGCATTCCGGCGACGAAGCCGGTGCCGTTGCTCGACAGCTCGCGGCCGATGCCAAAAACCAGCACCGCCGTCAGGACTCCCGCGAGCAAATGACCCAGAATCGGCCAGCCAAACCACAGCCACGGCGTGATGAACAATCCCGTGCCTGGAAAGTAACGACTCGCAAAGCGACCCTCATTGACGACGTGCATCTGATCGAACAGCCGCGCCGCCGTTGCATGACTAGGATACGAAAGGTGTCCGCCGAAAAACGTCTTGGCTTGGAAGAGATAGCTGTATTCGTCGTGGTACGCCGGAGGCAGGTCATGGAATTCAAACTGTTCGCGGTCGCCCACCCGACACAAGTTGACTCGCCCACTGACTTCGAGCGATGTCAGCACAATGATCAGGACAGCGAGAGCCGTCCATTTGGGACGCATCCAGCGTTGGCGAATGCTCCAGGGCGAAAAGCGAGGGTCGATCCTCTTCTCTGCGTTTGAATCTTCGGCCGTCATCCCACCCGGTTGGCGATTCCACCAAACTTTGAGGCTTTGCCAGCGTTGACTCGTCGGTGACCAGAACGGTCGGCGCACGAACCAGAAGTACGGCAGCAACACAATCAATAGCAGAGCCAAAGACGTATCGACATTGATGCCGAACGAATCCGGTGTCCCCAGCACCTCTCGCCAGTGAGTGAATTCGGTTGGCAACACGACCGCCAGCACGGTCAACAGCGCCGTCGTCTGAGCGATCACGATGCGGCGGGAAAGCTGTAGCACGGCGGCAGTCTTTCGCAGATCTCGGTGGGAAAGGGGCGGCTTGCGGACGTTTCGGTGGCGGATCATACTCGGCCGATCATGGCTGAAACCACGCAGCGAGTCGCTTTCATCACCGGCATCTCCGGGCAAGACGGCTATTACTTATCGCAGTTGCTGATCGAAAAAGGCTACGACGTGCATGGCCTGATCCCATGCAATGCTCCCGATATCGGTGAGCCTCCGGGGCTCAATCTGCATTACGGTGATCTCGCGGACGGCAGCAACTTCGATGCGTTGCTCGACACGATCAAGCCCGACGAGTTCTACAACCTCGCGGCGCAGAGCCATGTGCGGCTGTCGTTCGATCTGCCGATTTACACGGCCGACGTCACAGGCGTCGGCGTGCTCCGTTGGCTCGAAGCGATTCGGAAACATCAGCTCCGCACCGGCCGCACGGTGAAGTTCTACCAAGCCTCATCGAGCGAGATGTTCGGCAAAGTGAAACACTCGCCGCAGAACGAAGAGACACCGTTTCACCCGCGCAGTCCGTATGGTTGTGCGAAGGTCTTCGGCTACTGGCAGACGATCAACTATCGTGAGTCCTACGGCCTGTTCGCCTGCAACGGCATCCTGTTCAATCACGAATCGCCGAAGCGCGGCGAGGGTTTCGTCACTCGCAAAATCACGCGAGCCGCCGCCCGCATCAAGCTCAGCCTGCAAGACAAACTGTCGCTCGGCAATTTGGACTCGAAGCGGGATTGGGGGTTCGCAGGGGACTACGTTGAGGCGATGTGGCGGATGATGCAACAAGCTCAACCCGATGACTTCGTGGTCGCCACCGGCGAGACACACACGATCCGCGAATTCCTGGACGCGACCTTCCAGCACCTCGGCCTTGATTGGAGCCAGTACGTCGAACAAGACCCACGGTTTCTTCGCCCGGCGGAAGTCGATGTTTTGTGCGGTGACGCCAGCAAGGCTCGTCGAGTCCTGGGCTGGGAGCCAAAAGCCTCGTTCCGAGAATTGGCACAAATGATGGTCGAGGCTGACCTGGAACTGGCCCAGCGGGAAGTGAGCCGATAGTTTTCCAGTTCGCCAATAAGTCCCCTGTCGCTACGAGATCAAATGACTTCCGAACCCATCGAAAATGCTGACAACGCTGAGTTGCCGACCTCTGATGAATCCTTGCCTCCGGTCGAACCGCCGTCGGCGAAGTTCATCGTGCAACTGTTTGTCGTCCCGGGCTTGATCGTGGTGGCGATCGTGGGTGTCTGGCTGTTGTTCGGCAAACTCGCGTCGGCCGAGCAGGATTGGCAGGCGTTGGTCGCCGACATGAAAAGCAGCAACGAACATCGCCGTGGCCGAGGCGCGATGGGATTGGCTCAAGCGTTGGCCGCCGATCGGAATCGCAAGACCGATGGTCCGAGGCTCGCTACGAACCCGCAGGTCGCTCAGGAGTTGTCGAATTTTCTAGCGGAATCATTGAAGAGCACTTCGCAAGAGAAGGCCATTATTGCACAGCAAGACCTGTTGACGCAGGCGCTCGGTTTCATGGATGTGACGGAATTTGTGCTCCCGGTGTTGCGTGAGGCGATGCAAGACACTCGGGATCGCGAAGTTCGCAAAAACGCCGTGCGATCGGTCGCGTTGATCGCTGATCGAGCGAAGCAACGCGGCGAACCGCTGACGGATCCGGGCATCATTGAAGAGTTGTCCGTCGTCTCCCGTGACGCCGATTCGCTGACGCGATCGCTGGCGGCGTACACGCTCGGATTGTTTCCGATCGATTTGGTGCGTCAGCCGCTGACAGTGCTGCTTTCCGATGCGGATTCCATCACGCGTGCGAACGCGGCGATCGCGTTCGCGCGACACAACTCGCTCGACGGCTTGCCGGTGCTCGTCGACGTTCTCAAGTCCGCCGCAGAGCAGAAGCAGGCCGTGCCCGCTGGCGATGTTGGACCGATTGCGACGACGAACTCTCTCAAGGCCATCCGCGACTTGGCGTTGCTCATTGACGAGGCAACGCGAGTCAAAATCGTTCACGATGTGGAAGTCATTGCGTCCGAATACCCCGAAGCGCGTATTCGATTCGAAGCGGCCCAGACGTTGATGAAGCTGAAGGGCAAATAGACGGGCTGCGGAAGGGCGGTCCAACGCTTGAGGTAACCGGCGCGAGCCCGCGCAGCGGGTGAGCGTCCGGTTGACCGAACTGTTAGGCGCGCCGTGCCACATATTGCCTGGCGCGGCACGACCAATTTGCTG
Source organism: Candidatus Kuenenia stuttgartensis (assembly GCA_945906725.1). GTDB lineage: Bacteria > Planctomycetota > Planctomycetia > Planctomycetales > Planctomycetaceae > SXKJ01. The sequence continues at coordinate 16,335 of CAMDRI010000093.1, forward strand.
GGACTGAACCGTGCATGCCAGCTACTGCTTCTCTTCTTGATAGCCCTTAGCTTTCATGCAGCTCTTCATGAGGCCTTTAGCCATTAACGGATTTGTGCCCCACGGACCGTTCAGAAACGAGTAAATGCATTCGCTTTTATCTTGCTCGGCCTGTTGTTGCGTAACACCCGGCTTAACAAAGTTCGTCCCGGCACACCCCGCAACGGACACCAGCAGAACAGCCGTCAACATCAATTTGATCTTCATACTTTTCTCCTGTGGTTGGTTCTTCAAATTACGAAACCCCCTCGATGAGCTACGCCTAACAGTGAAGTGACCCGCGCGCTGGCGATACGGTTTGTCGAGTCGTTGCTGCTGGCGTGCGTTGATGGGTTGCAAGTTGCAACGACGCCAAGAGGTTTGTCAATGTGTGTTTTGTGTTCGTCAGGAGGGGCGAGACCGTGTTAGCCCGCGCGCTGGCTAACTCGAATATCCTCGCGCGGAGGGGGCGGCGGGGATGAGGTTGGGGATCACCTTCCTGGAGGGGCACGGGACGGTCATTGGGGGCCGAATTCTGGTACAGTCCACGGGGTGGAGCCTGTTGAGGCAGTCCCCGACGGCTCCGGATTTCCTGAAAATCGCCGAATTCACTGATCCTACTGCTACTTCAGCAGTTAGAACTCAGGATGTGGCCACTCAAGGGCGGGATGCGGCGGACCAAGGGCGGGATGCGGCGGACCAAGGGCGGGAGGTGGTCGGCCAGGCTCAGGTGGTGGTCGCCCAAGGTCGGGGGGCGAGCACACAGGGTCGGGAGACGGCAGCGCAACGTCGGGAGTTGGGTCAACAGCCGCGGGATGTTACCCACCAGCACGACGCGCCAGCGAGTGTTCAAAAACTGGGACACCCCTCGCTGCCGCTGCGGGCTCAAGGACTGGACGTTTTCGATCCAGGTCCTGTCCGTCAATGCGGTGGCGCGATATGCTGCGGCCGACCTTTCAGCATGATCCCATATTCGAATCGCTTCCCCTCTCACATGGCAAGGAGCAGCTCATGGGTCGCATCAATGAGGCGCAGCGGATTCCGACGATCGATGCCATTTTGGGACACTACACCGAGGCGGAAGTCGTCAACGGCGGGCCGATCTTGATCGCGGTGAGAACCGGCCGGTCAGTGGTGTTCGCAAAACGCAATTCGTACCAAAACCGCCAGATCGCACTCGTCTGCCAAATCAGTCTCCTGTGATCGCCCAGAGACTCTCGCGAACATGAATCTCAACCATCCCCCGCACGACAGGACAGAATTGGCACCGGTCGGTTCGCAGATTGACTATCGCTATTTCATGAACTGCGTGCATTGCGGGCTGTGTACTTCGGCCTGCCCGACGTACCTCGAAACCGGCGACGAAAACGACAGCCCGCGCGGACGCATTTATCTGATGCGCGGCGTCGTCGATGGTCGCATCGCGCTGACAGACACCGTCAAGCATCACTTGGAACTCTGCCTCGACTGCCGAGCGTGTGAGACTGCCTGTCCGTCCGGCGTGCAGTACGGTCGGCTGATCGAACCGTTTCGCGTCGAGATGCAGCAGCGTGAACTCGCTGCCGGTGACTCGACAGCCAACGGCTGGTTCCAGAAGTTCATTCTCTACGGCTTGTTTCCGTACGCGAATCGTCTCCGTTGGGCACTCGCACCGGCACGCTGGGCGCAGCGACTTGGATTGGATCGACTCGCTGACGGACTGGGCGTCACGAAGCTCTTGCCGAAACAACTCCAACGGATGCAAGCGCTGCTGCCGAAGCTGCCGTCACCGACGCCACGATTGCCGGAGGTGTTGTCTCCGGTCGGCAAGCGCCGAGCGCGCGTCGCACTCTTCACCGGCTGCGTGGCGGACGCGATGTTCGGGCCGACGAATTGGGCGACCGCTCGCGTGTTGCAACACAACGGCTGTGAAGTGGTCGTGCCTCGCAATCAGGTTTGCTGCGGAGCGATCCACTATCACAGCGGAGCGGGTGAACCGGCATTGCAGTTGGCTCAGCAGAACGCCGCCGCCTTCAATGTGGACGACGTCGATGCCGTCATCATCAACGTCGCCGGCTGCGGTTCGATGCTGAAAGACTATGGGCATGTCGCTCACGAACTTGCACCGGCCGATGACGCGATGCGGGGACAGCTCGACAAGTTTGCTCACAAGGTCAAGGACGTGTCCGAGTTCTTGATGTCGCTCGGCCCGATCAAGCCGACTGGCGAAATCAAACTCCGAGCGACGTACCACGACGCTTGCCACTTGTGCCACGCTCAGAAGATTCGCGAGCAACCGCGTGACTTGTTGTCCTTGGTGCCCGGCCTCGAACTCGTCCCGCTGGCCGAAAGTGAGATTTGCTGCGGAGCGGCCGGCAGCTACAACTTGACCCAGCCCGAGATGGCCGCGCAACTCGGACTTCGCAAACTGGAAAACATCCTCAAGACGAACGCCCAAGCGGTTATCACCGGCAACGCAGGCTGCTCGCTGCAACTACAAATGCAACTCCGCCAATCCGGTCACGACATTTGGGTCGCTCACCCGATGGACGTGCTCGACTTGAGTTACCGCCAACAACAGCCCGCGTGCCTTCGAGGTCGAACATGAGACTCTCGCAACCCGTCATTGTCTTGAGTTTGTTGACGACGGGTTGTGCGAGTATGGTCTCAAAGACGGTGACTCCCGTCGCGGCTGGGAAGACGGTGCAGATTTAGTCGAGTTCGGTCAAACCTCAACAGTTACCAGAAGACGACCCTTTGCGACCGAGACTCGAAGCTTGGCTGGCAAAGCGCCGTGTGACACACGATGACTGCAAATTCTATGTGCCAGATGTTGTTGTGAAGGATGAGACTTACAGCATCAATCTTTAGGAAGATCGAGTGATTTTCAATATTCTCAATCCTAAATTCCGTGTCACCAGCGCTCAGTCCTCGTGGAAGTCCACCAAGGAAGATCGTGAACTACGGCGTGACATCCTCGAATGGCTCCGTAACCATTCGCAATCAGAAACCATTGAGCGACCGTCATCAGATGATGGAACCGATCACTAAAAGCAACACCATTGCATCAGGCTCACTTACCCCGCCCTCTGAATTCGTTCACTCATGATTAAAGCAGTCGCCTTCGACCTCGACGGTCTGATGTTCAACACTGAGGAGATTTTCCACGAAGCTGGTGTCGAATTGATGCGCCGGCACGGCTGTGAGATGACCGATGAGTTCTTCACGCTCATCATGGGCCGCCGCGCTGAAGAGGGCTATCCGTTGCTCGTCGAGGCCGCTGGGCTGAATGTCGATCCGAAGAAGCTTTGGCGAGAATCGCACGACTTGTTCTTGGACATGCTCGACGAACAGGTCGCACCAATGCCGGGATTGTTTGAGTTGCTCGACCACATCGAACGGAGCGGTTTACCCAAGGGAGTCGCAACGTCGTCCGACAGCACCTATCTGCGGCGCATCCTCACGCGGTTTGAAATCCTCGATCGCTTTCACATGACCTTGACCGCTGAAGATGTCACGAACGGTAAGCCACACCCGGAGATTTACCTCAAGGCCGCCGCTCGGCTGGGGGTCGATCCACACGAGATGCTGGTCCTGGAAGACAGCCACAACGGCAGCAAAGCCGCGGCCGCTGCTGGAGCCTACATCATCTCAGTTCCGCACCAATACAGCCGGCATCAGGATTTCGCCCATGTCCGTCATGTGGCCAGCAGCTTGATTGATCCCGTGGTGCTCGACATGCTTCGAACAACCTGAAAGGAGTCCGCGATGTCTGTCGCTGACGAAAGTCTGATCGCCGTCTTTGTCGATTTTGAAAACCTCGCGCTCGGCGTGAAGGATATGCACCAGGGGGAGTTCAAGATTCAGTTGGTGCTCAAGCGGTTGCTCGAAAAGGGGAGGCTGGTTTTCAAGCGAGCTTACTGCGATTGGACCGGCTATGGTCAAGCAGTGCGCGAGTTCCACGGACACGGGATCGAACTGATCGACGTTCCGCATACTCGGCAGAGCGGCAAGAACAGCGCGGACATCCGCATGGTGGTCGATGCGCTCGACCTTTGTTACTCAAAAAATCACATCGACACGTTCGCGCTACTGTCGGGCGACAGCGACTTCTCGCCGCTGGTCAGCAAGCTCAAAGAGAACAACAAGCGAGTCATCGGCTGCGGCGTGAAGAATTCGACGTCCGACATGCTGATCGCCAACTGCGACGAGTTCATTTATTACGACGACCTGGTTCGCATGGTGCAAAAGGCGAAAGCCGCCGCTCGGCCTCCGAAGCCCAGAGATCCTCATAAGGAGAAGGAAACTCCAAAGGAAAAGGAAGACACCGACAAGAAGCAGGAAGCGATCGAGTGGCTGTGCGAGATCGTCCGCTCTCAACAAGCCGATTACGAATCACTGTGGGGCTCGCAGGTCAAGCAGACGATCCGCCGCGTACATCCTGGCTTCAACGAGGCGTACTACGGCTACAAGAGCTTCACGGACCTCATCAAAGACGCCGAGGGCCGCGGCCTGCTCCGCCTCGAGTACGACGAGGCTCGCGGCAACTACAAGGTCCGGCTGAAAGAAGAGTAATCCGCCTAGCGTCGAAAGCTGCGTCCGGGCGGAGTGACATTCGTCTGGCATTCACGGTGCAAGGAACTGCTTCAGTGCGCCCCAGCCCAGGTTTAGCTGCTTTCGCTTCACGTCCTTGCTGACGGAGTCGATCGCGGTCGGTTTTTCGGCCAAAACGTGTGTTGCGAAGCGTCCCGCTCCGCCGGTGGCCGTGCCGGCGTTGAGGAATAGACAATTCCAATTTGGGAACCGCGTGGTCAAATTGAGCTCGATGTCAGTTGAGTACTGATACTGCTCGGTGATGCTGTCGCCGAGGAATAGCACTCGGTCCCCTGCCTTGAAGAAGAAGTCTTTGGAGTCCTCGCCGCGCACGGTTGGACCTGCCCAAGGATTGCGTGCGCTGGGTTAAGAGTGGGACTGATGGTTTGACACGGAACAAGTTCCTGAGAATCAGGCCGCAGGCCTGGGGGTTGGCGGCGGGGGCATTTTCCGCCGCGCGCAGTCGACTCAAATTTTTCATAGACGCAGCGCGGCGGAAAATGCCCCC
>CAMDRI010000094.1 GCA_945906725.1 Candidatus Kuenenia stuttgartensis
AGCGAATCGCCAGGGGATAACCCTGCGCGAGCTGCCCGCGCTGTTGCCGCGGCAGGAGTCGTTTGCGGCGGTGATCGCCGCGATGAAGCGGGGGCAGGCGGGAGCGATTGACGGGGCCTGGGGTTCGTCGGCCGGGCTGGTCGTTGCGGCGTTGGCTCAGCAGATCGAGAACGACCAACCGCTGATCGTCGTGCTGCCTCGGATGCACGACGTCGATGAGTTCGCGGACGATGCCTACAATTTTCTCGGCGAGGTGCTGGCGATCTTTCCAGCGTGGGAGAGTTGGCCACCGGATGGTTCGGCGACCGATGCGGTGGGAGGTGCTCGACTACGCGTGTTGCGGTCGTTGGCGTCTGACAAGCCGCCGCGCGTGATCGTGACTTCCGGGCCGGCGCTGATGCAGCCGGTGCCGGGACGGGACGAGATCGCCGCTTCGTCGCGCACATTGCGAGTCGGCGGCGACGTCGATGTCGAGGAATTGCTGCGGTGGCTGATCGCGCGCGGCTTTGATCGCGTCCCGGCCGTCGAGTTGCCCGGCGAAGTTAGCGTTCACGGCGGCATCGTGGACATCTTCCCGACCGATTCCGAAGACCCGCTGCGGCTGGAGTTCTTCGGCGACGAACTCGAATCACTGCGGCGGTTCGATGTCGAATCGCAGCGCACTATCGAGACTTTGAACGACGTCAATGTGACGGCGTTGAGTCAGAGATCGGGCGTCAGGGATCAGGAGTCCGAAGACAGCGAACATGGAACATTGCTTTCCGAACATCTGCCGGCAGGCAGTTGGACCGCGATCATCGAGTTGCCGGAATTGGTCGACGAAGCTCGGCAGTATCGCGAGCGGTTGAGCGACACCATGGGGTTGGCCAAGATCGAACACGTCATCGCTGGACTCACGGACTTTGCGAATGTGACGATCGCACCGCTTGCGGCGGACTCGTTTGAGACCTCGTGCCATTTGCAGGTCGAGTCCATTGAGCGATTCAGCGGGCCGAAGCATGAAGTGCTCAACGAACTGGCGACAGTAGTTGGCCGCGACGAGCAAGTTTTGATCGCCTGCCACAACGAAGGGGAACGCGAACGGCTCGCGGAATTGCTGGCCGAGAGCGGGCGTGGCACGTCGGGTACTGATGCTGAACGCGAGGGGTCGGTGCGTCTCGTTGATCGAGTCATGCTCTGTGTCGGCCGGGTGAATAAGGGGTTTCGGCTGGTCGCGGAGCGAGTCATTGTGCTCAGCGATCATGAATTGTTCGGCCGGACGACGATCGCTCGCGAGACGAAGCGGCGGCGGAAGGTCGAGTCGCGGGCGATCGACAGCTTCATCGAGTTGAGCGAAGGAGATGTCGTCGTGCATCTCTCGCACGGGATTGCTCGGTATCGCGGGATGAAGCTGATGGCGAAGGGGGACGCCACGGAGGAGCATCTCACGCTGGAGTTCGCGAATCGCGTGCTGATTTATGTGCCGGTCTCGCTGATTCATCTCGTTCAGAAGTACGTCGGCGGGCAACGCTCATCTCCGGAACTGAGCACGATCGGCGGGACATCCTGGGCGAAGCGAAAGCAAAAGGTGACCGATGCCGTCGCGGACCTCGCGACGGACATGATCCTGCTGCAAGCGGCACGCGAGACGAAGCCGGGCTTCGCGTATCCAACGGACTCGCATTTGGTGCAGGAGTTCGATGCGGCGTTCCCCTACGACGAGACGCCGGATCAGCTCAGCGCGATCGAAGACTGCAAGGCGGACCTCGAACGAGCACGGCCGATGGACCGCCTGATCTGCGGCGACGTCGGCTACGGCAAGACTGAAGTCGCGTTGCGAGCTGCCTTCAAAGTCATCGACGCCGGCAAGCAAGTCGCGGTGCTCGTGCCGACGACGGTGCTGGCTGAGCAGCATTACCGGACGTTTTCCGAACGGATGGCCGAGTTCCCGATCACGGTCGCAGGCATCTCGCGATTCAAGACGAAGGGCGAGCAAAAGAAGATCGTCGAGGGGGCTGCGAACGGCACGATCGACCTGCTGGTCGGGACGCATCGGCTGGTGTCACCGGACGTGCGGTTCAAAGACCTCGGCTTGTTGGTGATCGACGAGGAACAACGTTTCGGGGTCGAGCACAAAGAGATTCTGAAACACCTGCGGCTGGAGGTCGATGTGCTGACGCTCAGCGCGACGCCGATTCCGCGCACGTTGCACATGTCGCTGTTGGGGATTCGGGACATCAGCAACCTGACGACCGCGCCGGTCGATCGCATGGCGGTGACGACGCGCGTGTGCCGGTTCGACGGCGATCTGATTCGGCAGGCGATCGTGCGGGAACTGAATCGCAACGGGCAGGTCTTCTTCGTGCATAACAGGGTCTACAACATCAAGTCGATGGCCGACCGGATTCAACGGATCGTCCCGGAGGCGCGGATCGGCATCGGCCACGGCCAGATGGCTGGGCATGAACTGGAAGAGGTCATGGTCAAGTTCGTGAATCGCGAGCTCGACATCTTCGTCTGCACGACGATCATCGAAAGCGGCATCGACATCCCGAACGCGAACACGATTTTCATCAACGACGCTCAGAATTATGGACTCGCCGACCTGCACCAGCTTCGCGGTCGCGTCGGCCGGTACAAGCACAAGGCGTACTGCTATCTGCTGCTCGAAGAGGGGAAGTCGCTGACTCCGCTGGCGACGAAGCGGATGAAGGCGATCGAAGAATTCAGCGAACTGGGAGCCGGCTTCAAGATCGCGATGCGCGATTTGGAGATTCGCGGAGCCGGCAATATTCTCGGCTCCGAACAAAGTGGGCACATGGAAGCGGTCGGCTACGAGCTGTACTGCCAGCTTTTGGAAAACGCCGTCCGAGCGGCCAAGAAGCAGCCGCTCAAAGAACACATTCACGTCCAAGTCGATCTGCCAGTGACGGCGTACCTGCCTCATAATTATGTCCCTCCCGGCCGGCCGAAGATCGAGGCGTATCGCAAACTTTCGGCGGTTGGTTCGTTCGAGGAATTGGCCGACTGGCAAAACGAACTTCGCGATCGCTTCGGCCCGCTGCCACCGCTGGCGGAGAAAATGGTCGAGCTGCGCGAGTTGCAACTGAGTGCCGCTCGCTGGGGGATCGACCGGATCACTCGTGAGGATGACTGGTTGGTGTTCGGCTACCGAGACGCTTCGCGGCTGCGACCGTTGGTCGGCCAGCACAAAGGCCGGTTCCGCATCGTCGATGCCAAGTCGGCCTATTGGCCTCTTGATGAGGGGGTCGATACGTCGTTTGAGGCTCTTTTGCCGCTGTTAAAAGCGGTGTTGCAGCCGATTTGAAATTGGCGGATATTCCCGCCCCCTCCGTTCGTGGTCCCGCCTTCAGGCGGACATTTAATTCGCCTGACGGCGGAACCACGGATTTCCGCAAGGATGCGGCTCATGCGAATTTCGCGAATTTTTCTGACGGTCTTGCTGGCGTTGGCTGGTTGCAAAGGGAGTGGCGGTCTCGGCCCGAAGGTCGACAACCCCGTCGCTGGCCCACCGCCCCCTCGACGATTTGGAACCCAGAATTCCGAGCAGACACCGCAGTATGCCGAGAACGAGCGCGATGCCAAGCAATCTGCCAATGGCAACGGCGTCGAATTGATCGGACTGGAGCAGTCTGATACCGAGCTTCCCAAAGAACTCGAAGGGAATCGCGTCGTCGCGACGGTGAACGGAGCACCGATCTTCGAAGCAGAGATTCTCGAACGCTATGCCGAGGGCTTGGCGAAGATGCGAGAACAAGCGACTCCCGATCAATACCGCAAACAAATCGATCAGCTCATCGAACGCGACCTTCGAGCGCATGTCGAACGCAAGTTGCTCTCCGAGGCAACGCGAAAATCGCTCAAGAAAGATCAGCAAAAACAACTCGACAGCTTCGTCAAGAAGCAGTTGCAAGAACAGCTTGAGGAAATGAAGAAGAGCATGGGCGTGACCAGCACCGCAGAGCTGGATCGCGAACTGCAAAAGAAGGGAACTTCGCTCGCCATGATCGAGTACCAGTTCCGTAACCGGACGCTGGCACAGCAATTCATCGCTGGAAAAGTGAAGAACAACCAGAAGCTCAGCCGACAGGATCTGTTCGCGTACTACCAACAGCATCTGAAGGACTACGAAGTCAAGCGCCGCGTCAAGTGGCAGCAAATCTTGATATTGCGAACCGAAGAACAGCAGGCTCGCGCAAAGCTGCGAATCCTGTCGGACGGACTCCAACAAAAGCCGCCACGCGATTTCGGTGAACTGGCCTCGGAACTCTCGGATGGCCCGACAGCCGAGAATAAAGGCATCTACGATTGGACGAACGCCGGCAGCCTCGCCGACGAAAAGCTAGAAGCGTTGCTGTTCAAGTTGCCCATCGGTGAGCCGAGTGACTTGATCGAGTCGTCTCGCAACTTCCAAATGGTCCGCGTGCTCGAACGGCAAGAGGCGGGTCACACTCCGTTTGACGAAGTTCAAGACCAGATTCGCAGCAAGTTGCAGGACGCGGATCAACAAGACGAAGTCGCGAAACTGATTGACGAGCTGTGGGCCTCGGCAACAATCGAGTCGGAATACGAAATCGAAGGCTACGAACCGCCGGGTACGTGACCGCGCGCCTTGACCAGCAACGATTGCTGACCCTTTCGGCCACGGATATCGTGCACAGCAGGTGCAGGCGAGCCGCCCGCACCACGGCATCGCTCTTCCGTGAAAGGCTCGTCATGGCTGCTGCACCTCAAAGTCCATCAGACGCTTCCGAAACATCTCGTCGCCATTTTTTACACGCGGCCGGGGCCGCCGCTGCCGCCGCGAGTGTCAGCCCAATGATCCTCAACGCCTCCGACAAATCGGGGACGAAAACGCCTGTTCTGGGCACGGGAGCCTTTCAGTACGAAGTCGTCTCGCACAATTGGGGGCAGGTTCCCGATCACATCCAATGGGGTGAGACTCACGGTGTCGCCGTTGATGAGGCGGGCCTGGTCTACATCGCCCACAGATCGAACGCGCCGCAGCCATTGGACGCCATCGTCGTCTTCGATCCGAGCGGCAAATTCGTCCGCTCGTTCGGCAAGGAATATCACACCGGCGGACACGGCATCGACATTCGCAAAGAAGGTCGTGAGGAGTTCCTCTACCTTTGCTCAACGAAAACAGGGCTTGTCACCAAAACGACATTGAAGGGTGAAGTCGTCTGGAAGAAGGAACGGCTGCTCGAAACCGGCAGGTACGACGATCCGAAGACACCGTACAGTCCGACGAATATCGCCTTCTCACCCGACGGCGGCTTTTACATCGGTGACGGCTACGGTTCGCACTGGATTCATCAGTACGACAGGGACGCCAAGTGGGTGCGCACGTTCGGCGGCGTCGGCACAGAGCCAGGGCAGTTCAAGACGCCCCACGGTCAATGGCTCGACAACCGACCCGGCCGACAGCCATCGCTCGTCGTGGCCGACCGAGCGAACGCACGCTTGCAGTATCTAACGCTCGACGGCAAGCACATCGGCTTCCTATCGCAGGACAAGGAGGGCAATCCCGGCATGACTTCCGACGTCGCCGCGTTGAACTCCCCGGTCAGTTTCCCGGCTCACTTCGACATTCGCGGAGACGTGTTATTGGTTCCCGATCTGCACGCGCGCGTGTCGCTGTTCGATAAGAATAACAAGGTCCTCACGCATCTGGGCTACGATCCCGAATGGACGAAGACCGTCCTCGGTGACGGCAAGTTTCCGATACGCGTCGACCGCGCGCTGTGGCCGAACGGCAAGTTCATCCACCCACACGACGCCTGCTTCGACAGCGCCGGCAACATCTTCGTCGTCGAGTGGGTGCTGACTGGCCGCGTATCGTTCTTGCGGCATGTCGGGTAGGCCAGGCGTTCCAGCCTGACACAAACGGCCAGGCAGCGTGATTCCTCGAACGAGTCAGCCTGGAAAGGCTGACCTACGAATACGGATGGAGCCGCCATGATGGATGTCTTGTTATTGGGAGCGGGCACAATTGGGCGAATGATCGCCACATTGTTGACTCAATCGGGCGACTACAAAGTCCGCGTGGGCGACACCGATGCCGTGGCGCTTGATCGGCTGAAGACCAAACTCGGCGTCGAAACGATGGTTGTCGATGCGGCGAACGAGGAGGATCTCGCCGCGGCTATGACCGGTCAGGTGGCAGTGATTTCGGCACTGACGTTTTCTCTGAATCCGCGAGTCGCTCGCGCCGCGCTGGCTGCCGGCGTCAGCTACTTTGATTTGACGGAAGACGTCGAGACGACGCGCGTCGTTCGCACGTTGTCGGGGGCATCTCGGCCCGGACAAATCTTCGTACCGCAGTGCGGATTGGCTCCCGGCTTCGTCGGGATTGTCGCAAATCACTTGGCTCACAAGTTCGAGCAACTTGATTCGCTGTTCCTGCGCGTCGGAGCGTTGCCGGAGTTCCCGACGAACTCGCTGAAGTACAACCTGACCTGGTCTACCGACGGACTCATCAACGAGTACTGCAATCCTTGCGACGTCATCCACCAGGGACAGCGCCAAGAGTTCTGGCCGCTCGAAGGACTCGAACATCTCTCGATCGACGGCGTCGAGTACGAAGCGTTCTCGACCTCGGGCGGACTCGGCACATTGTGCGAGTCGTTTCAGGATCGCGTTCGAGAGCTGAACTACAAAACGATCCGCTATCTTGGTCACCGCGATCGAATGCTGTTCTTGCTGGACGAACTGAGGCTGCGCGATCGTCGGCAACTGCTGAAAGAAATCCTGGAGAACGCCGTCCCACGCACGTTGCAGGATGTCGTCGTCGTCTTTTGCACGGCGACCGGCCAGCGCGACGGGCAAATGGTGCAGCTTTGGGATGCTCGCAAAATCTACCACAAGCAACACGGCGACGAAGTGTGGTCGGCCATCCAAATTACGACTGCCGCCGCGATCTGCGCGGTGCTCGACCTGCACGTCCACGGCCAGTTGCCTTCAACCGGGTTCGTGAAACAGGAACAAGTCGATCTCGAGGCATTCCTCGCCAACCGCTTTGGCCAGCACTATGTCGGCCCTGGTGTGACGTTGAATTCGCGATCGAAAGGTTGCTCGGAGAGCGCTGGCCGTTAGCCCTCCGAGTACCAGTCGGCTACGTCGCGATCAGAAATTGCTCGAACTGCCAGTCCTCGTGGTCATCGCCGTTGTCTCGTGGCTTGTTCGTTCGGCCGTTCTTCTTCATCGAGTCGAGATGTCTGTTCAGATGCGGCGACCAGTCCACCGGCTGCGACTGGAACGGGCCGAGATACGGCATCGCGATGTCGAGCACCTCTTCGTGCGGCAGATCGTCTGGCAGCTTCACGCCCTTTTCGGGATTGCGAATCATCCAGAACAACGCCCCCAGCAACGACGAGGCGACTTGCACCGTCGTCGGATTCTGACCGGGGACCAAGGTTCGCGATTCTTCGATGTCCAGCATGCTGCCGATCCACCACGACTTGTAATCGTGCCCCATCAACAGGCAGCCAAGTTCGTCTCGGCCGGAGACGATCTCGTTGCGAAGAATTCTTTCATGCCGGTGACGCTGGTACTCGTTGCTGCGGAGTTCATCAAGCGAGCCGATCGCATCCTCGCACGGGCAGTAGGCATAGTGGACCGTCGGCCGATAGATGACTCCACCTTCCTCGTCCACACAGGTCAGTCGTTCCGAAATGCTGAAGGCTTCACCGTGGCGGATCACCATGCCACGCATCTCGCCGGACGGACACCACGAGCGGACCCAGGTGTTGATGCCGCGGCGTTCAAGACAGATCTGGTTTCTCGGTCCGTGCGTGTGCTCGCATGCGTCATGAGGCAACCGCTTCTCGTGCGTCCCCCAGCCGAGCTCGGCGGGAGCAATTCCCTCTTCGTACAGTCCCTCGACGCTCCAGGTGTTGACGAACTCGTCAGCCGACTTCGGCTTGTTGGACGTCTGCGTATCCCGCTCCGAAATGTGGATGACCTTTACGCCGCTGAGCATCGCCATTTCGTTGAACGTCAGCCGCTCGATTGCTCGGCGCAGCGCAGGGACTCGGCGATTGCGAGGCCGGTCCTCGATGATCCGCCGCGAGATTTGCAGCAGTGCTTGCTTGGTGAAGTGCGACACGAGGCCGGGGTTGGCTCCGTGATCGAGCACTGCTGTCGGGCCGTGATTGTCCCCCCAGCGGTCGATCATATTCCGAAGCTGCATGTGCCGGTGATACAGCGTCTGCTCGGTGATCGGCCGGCGAGACATCCCCTGGTACGGATCCCAGACTTCGACCGATGTGTTGATGTACCGCACGCCATGTTGGCGGCACCAGTCGAGCAAATCGGTCGTCTGCAAGTTCCAAGCGAGATCGATGAGAATGTCGCCCGGTCCCAAATACCGGCCGAGTTGCTCGCGGAACTTCCCCTTCGTCAGCCGCTCCTGCACGAAGTTCACACCTCGGCCCAGCGCCGACGTGATCAATTCGCGGTTATCCCGCATGTCTATGACCGTGACTCGTCCCGCCGGCATCTCGATGTGCCTGAGCAAGAGCGGGATCGTGCATTGAGCCACGCTTCCACAACCCAGAATCAACAATTTCCCATCAAATCGAATCTGGTGCTGCATTTTGTTTCGATACGTTTCCAGTGCAAGAGGATGAAAAAAGCTAAGCCAGTCCGAGCAGACCCCAACGGCCCAACATGCCGTCCGACATCGGCGCGCTCAGATTCCAACGTGTTGTCGTGTCCTTGCCGTGAGGCATGATCGCATCCTGAGAAAACTGGGGCGTCGCTGCTTCGTCACCGACGAAAACTTCGCCAAACGCCACCGTGCAAAGAAGAGCGGCCAGCATCCCAGCCAGTCCGCGATGACGGGGATTGTAATGAAACACCTTCCGACTCAAAGCCCAACGGCCGGAAATTGTTGACGCGACCGTGCGCTCGGCCAATCCGTCTTCGGGGCTGCGATCAAGGTGGACAGCACGAATTACTCCACTTCGACGTACCTCGGAATGTCGAGGCCGTTGAAGCCACAGGCGCTGGCGGAGGAGTAGGCTCCCATCGTGGGGACCAGGACCAGTTCGCCGACTTCCAGGTCGGGCAGCGGTTGGTCGCGGCAGACGATGTCGCCGGAGTCACACGTCGGGCCGGCGATGATGCACGGGCGATGCGGGCGGTTCTCGGCGTTCTCGACTAGCAGCGGGAATTCGGCATGGTCGTACACGATGCCGGAGAAGGCTCCGTACAGGCCGTCGTCGATCACGTACTGCGTCGTGCCGCTGCGGTTCGACTTGCCGAGCACGCGCACGATCAGCGTTGCGCATTCGGCGACGAGGCCGCGGCCCGGTTCGGCGATGAAGCGGACACTTCCTCCCAGGTCGCCGAACGTGTCATCCAACGCCTCTTGCAGGCTGCGGCAGAACAGTTCCAGCGAGATCACTTCGCTCTTGTACGGGGCCGGGAAGCCGCCGCCGATGTCGAGCACTTCCAGTGGGCAGCCGATCTCAATTCCTTCGTCCCAAACTTGGCGAGCTTGCAGCAGCATGGCTCGGAAGTCGGCGGGGTCGAGGCACTGCGAGCCGACATGGAATGACAAAGCTTTGACATTCACGCCCGCTTGATAAGCCTGTCGCATCAAGTCGCCAGCGTCCTTCGGAGCACAGCCGAACTTGGCCGACAGATTGATGAGGCTCGACTGCGAACTAGCGGCCAGTCGCAGAATCAAATTCACGTCTGGCGTGTGCTTCACGAACTTGGCGATCTCGGAAGGAGCGTCGAACGTGAACCACCGTAGCCCCTCGGTGTAGCAATCGACGAGGTTGGCGATCGTCTTACACGGGTGCGTGTGGATCATCTGATCCGGCGTGAACCCGGCGTTGAGCGCGGCCTGCATCTCGCGGTACGAGCAGACATCGACCGAAGATCCGAACTCGCGAAGGTTCTTCAGCACGAGATATTCCGGGTTGGCCTTGGCGGCGTAGAACAGCTCGACGCCTGGCATCTCAGCCTTCATCGCTTCGTAGTTGCGTTGCAACGCCGAGCGACTGAGCACGAGCGCCGGAGTGCCATGTACTTCGGCAATGGCCTTGGCTTGATCGAACGAAATGACCGGTTGAGCGACACGCGTGGCGGATTGCACTCCACAATCGAGCAACGTGGACATGGGCAGGTTCTCCAGAACGAACGTCTCCCGGAAGCCAACTCATTCGGCCGACTGGATCGCAGATCGGAAACAGATCTATTCGATCGCAGCAAGTGGGAGACAGAGGAACGAAAGCACGCCAAAACATGAGACCAAAGCACTTCGCCCGTCAGGCGAACGACCTCAACGGCGAGTGAACCGCCGCACAAATTGCAGTGGCAGTAGCTGTCCCGCTCGAACCGTAGCCGCCAGCCAAACGCGATACGCGCGGGCGGGGCTGAGCGAGATCGAACCAGCAAGGCTCAGGCAGAGGGGGGAAACTGAGAGGTGCTCAAAACGGCGATTGGCGGAACAATTCAACGCGGGCCGGAGCGAAACACTCATCAAACGGGAGAATCCATCACGCAGGCGGGACGACGCAGCATGCAGACGCTGCAAAGGCCCTGGTGGACGACGGCGGTAACACGATGGGGGTTGCTCAGCGGTCTCAACCATTGTGTTGTGTGGTGCCTCGTGAAGAGGAAAGGTGGGACGAATCTCAAATCTCGAACGGGCGGGATTCTACGTGTCTCTTTTTCTATGTCCAACATGGAGTTGGCAAGTTTTTCAAAATTTCGGCAGTTGGAGCCGCTGGCTTGATACGGATTGTACTCGACAGGGAAAAAGTTCGGAGAGAGTTTCGCGATCTTGGTCGCTCAAGAGCCTTAAAGAGGTCGTCAACCAGAATGAGATTTATGGCTCTGCCGTCGGACAGTCTCATTGCTTCTTCCGGTTCCAACGTTTTGTTGCAGCGGGGTCGTTTGCTTCCTTCGCCGCATCGAGCCAGCGTTTCGCGGTCATCCAGATCCCAGTAATTAGAGCACATCACGCGAAGCTCTAACGCCCTCTGGCGAAGATGATTAGATTAGGCAATCTCGAATCACGAAGGTCGCCGATGGAAGCGATGTCACCGACGAAGCGGGCAGCGGAGTTGGCGGCTTGTGATGCCGGGATGGGTACGCTGGCGGTGTCGATCAAGCATCAGGTGAGCACGGCCTGGGTGCGTGGATTGAAGCAGCGTCGTCGCAAGACTGGGGAGATTACTCCGTAGGGCCACCCCGCCGAAAGACTCCTCCGAAGTGGCGGGGGGCCGCTGGTGGTCGATGGTCCGATAAACGGTGACGTGTACCTGGCTTATGTGCGCGATCATCTCGCGCCCACGCTGTCTGAGGGAGACCTCGTGGTGATGGATAACCTCTCCACGCACAAGGTCGCTGGCGTCCGCGAAGCCGTTGCGGCGGTCGGTGCGCGAGTGCTCTACCTGCCACCCTAAAGTCCGGACCTCAACCCCATCGAACGGGTTTTCGCCAACTTTAAGTGGCTCGTCCGCAGTGCCAACGAACGCACCGTCGATGGCCTGTGGAACCTCTGTGGCCAACTCCTCGACCGCTTCACGCCAACCGAATCACAGAACTACTTCCGACACTGCGGATATCACTACAGAGATCCGGGATGTGCTCTAGAGCAGTTCCTTGATGAAATCTCGCTCTTCCACCAAAGCGATCGGACGGCCGCTGTGGTCCGGGAGGGTCGCTGCGGGGTCGATACCGAAGACCTCCCGATACAGCGTAGCCAGCAGGTTTTGCGGAATATACGAACCACCGAGCGGCTGTTCCGCACGGGACGTCGTTGCGCCGATGACCTGGCCCATCTTGAACCCGCCGCCGGCGACAAGAGCGAAGCTGGCCTGTGGCCAGTGATCGCGCCCGGCATTGCCATTGATCTTCGGCGTCCGACCGTACTCGCCCCAGACCACGACGGTCACATCCTTGTCCAAGCCGCGTTCGTGCAAATCGGTCACCAAGGCATGGATGCCCTTGTCGAACTCGGGGAGCATCTGCCGAAGCGAACTGAAATTATTCGCGTGGGTGTCCCAGTAGCCGGGGGCCAGCACAGTGACCACCGAGACACCCGCTTCGACAAGACGCCGAGCTTGCAAAAACCGCGAGTGACTGCCGTATTGTTCCCGTACCTTTCCCGGTTCCTTGCTGACGTCGAAGGCGTCACGGGCGCGCGACGAACTGATGATGTCCAGTGCCTGCGCGGTGAACGCGTCCATCCCGGCGAAAGTGCCCGTCGTCCGCTCGACGGCGCGGTTGATTTTGTCGAAGGAGCCCAGCAACGTCTTGCGCCGCGTCAACCGGTCGAACGTCATCTCTTCGGCCAAACTCAAGTTGGCAACCAAGCCAGGCGAGCCGGGATCGAATGGCTGATGGGCCAAACCCAAATAAGCCGGTTCGAGTGCCAATGACCTCCGGCCGCCGTGGGGCATCTGTTCCATGCCCAACGTGACGTACGGCGGGAGGTTCGTGTCGTTGCTCGGGAGGAGCTTGCTGATCACCGAACCGAAGGCCGGTCGAAGACCAGGCTTCAAACTGAACGGGCCACCTTCTGGACCCCAGGGATAACCGCACAACAACTCTTCGGGCACATGGGTGTCGGTCGCGAGGGCTCGCAAGTTGCGGATGATGGTCAGCTTGTCGGCAATCTTTGCCTGCAGCGGCATCAGTTCGCAGATTTCCATACCGGAGACGTTTGTCGGGATCGGCTTGAATTCGCCACGATACTCTGCCGGGGCCAGCGGCTTCATGTCATACATGTCCATGTGCGGAGGGGCTCCGCACAAATAGATCATGATGACGGACTTTTGAGATAACTTGGCCTGCTGTTCCCCCTGTGTCTTGAGCCGAAGTAAATCGGCCAGCGTCAGGCCACCAAACCCCAGAGTCCCCACTTGCAGAAAATCGCGGCGAGAGACGCCGTCGCACAACGGTTTCCGTTTCTTTCCCCAAATGGTGAGCATGAACCGCTCCTCGAGCATCGTGCCGATGGAAGGCACGCTCACTGTTCGATCAACATGCCAATTTGGACTCCGGCCAAGTGCGTTAGCGAGGTTCAGCTTAGCGGGGAGCGGCGGCAACGCAATTCCGAGAGATCGGCAGCGCTCTTGAAACCCTCAAACAACCGGCTTCGGATAATCCGTTCGCGGTGCCCCAAGCCATCTCCCGTTTTTCACAACTTTTCCAAGTGATTGTCGACGAAACCGAAGCAAGGGTCACAGGCAGTATGAACAGCTCCTTGGATTCTGGAACGAGTGTCCGTCGCCGTGCGAACGAAACTACGCATACAGCGGCGTCAGACGGCCGAGCGACTTCGCGAACTTGGGCAACAGCTTTTTGTAGAGCTTGGTGTGTTCGGCGTTCGGATCGACGTGATCGGTGAGTTCGACGTACTGCGACAACAACTCGCCGAGTTCGATCTTGTCGCCGGCTTCTCGGCGAGCCATCAGCAGGGCGAGGTAGGCGGCTCCACGAGTCGCGGCTTCGTCGGCGTTCTGCGGCTTTGCGACGGGGACACCGAAGACATCGGCGATGATTTGCGGCCACAGCGTGTTGCGTGAACCGCCGCCGCTGACCACGATTTGATCGAGCGATTTGAGACCCATTTCGGCGAAGCCGACTCGCAGCGTCAGACTGGTCGCTTCGAGACTTGCACGGGCCAGCACACCGGCCTTGAGTGCAGCAGCATCAGACGTTATTTCGCCGGACGCCGATCGCTTGCGATCGCGGAAGCCGAGGAATGAGGCGAACGCCGATGGCTGCTTGAAGACTCCCTCGCCTTTGTAAAACGGCAAAGCCAGCACGCCGTCGCAGCCGGCGGGAACTTTGGCGGCCTCGCTGGCCAGCCAATGACGGATATCCTCCTTCGAGGTCGTTTGCCCGAGCCACTGCGCACAGCCGAGGAAGCAGTCGACCAGCTCATCGTAGACCACGCAGCCGCTGGTCATGCAGGTCATCAGCAAGTGCCGGTTGTCGGCGGTGCGGAACGAATCGACGAGGCCGCGCTTCTTCAGCATCGGCTGGCTGCCGACCGCATTGAACACGACCGAGTTGCCCAGCGAGATCGACGCTCGCCCATCGATGCAACCGGACGCGACCATTCCGATCGGCTGATCCCCTTCCGGATACGCGACCGGCACCCCTTCTGGCAAACTGAGCAATTCGGCTCCGCGAGCATTCAGTTGGCCGAGCACTTCGCCGGCCGCTCCGACCTTCGGAGTTCGCTTCCGTAATTCGCGATCAATCGTGTCGAGCTTATCGTTGCCGAAGCGTCCCTTGCGATCGAGTTGCCCGAACATGCCGCTCCCTTCGCCGGGACCGACACCAAACTCGCCAGTCAACTCAAGAACGACAAACGTGCTCGGCACGCAGACGCGTTTGACGGTTTTCTTCCAGGCTTCCGGATGATTCGCGGCGAACCATCGGACACGCGACGCGGTCATGCGGGCGGCGATTGGTTCGCCGAGCTCTTTCGAGAGCTTGCGGCCTTCTTTCTCTCCACGTGGGTCGTCCCACATGATCGCACCAGAAAGTAATCGGCCGTCGGTCATCGCCGGCTGATTGTCTTCGCCAAGCACGACGAGCGCATGCATGTGCCCGCCGATACCGATGCCAACAATCGAGCCTGCATCGAACTTGATCGATTTTCGCAGTTCAGCCATCGCCTTCGGAATGGCGATGATCCAATCGCGCGGGTCTTGTTCTTTCCAATTTGGGTCTGCCAGGCCGTCGAGATTACCGTAGCTCGCGCCGCCGAAACCTTCCATCCGGTTCTCGTGAGGATTGAACAGACCAACCGACAATCCGCCGGTTCCAAAATCAAACGCCAACACGCGCGAACGTGAGTCCGAAATCTGCATGGTCAGTCGCCTTGTCAGTGAAGTTCATCAAGCTTCGGAAGATGAGCGACTCAGTTTAGCAACCTGTTGAAATTCTCGTGTAGGGTGGGGCAAGCTCGCTTCGAGCGCCGGCCCACCATCATCACTCACGTAATTCTCTGGTGGGCTGGCGCGTCGAAGCGCCGCTGGTCCCACTCTACGTCCTACAGGTCTTCCGTTGAATTGGAGTCGTGCAGAATTCCGCGAGCCACCCCGACAAGTGGGATCGGGTTATTTTCAACGAGCGGTCACTCGGCATCGACGGCGAAGGCCGGTTCGGCCTGGAGAGCCGATTCCAACTGCGTCATCTGGCGGTACGCGGTGAATCCTCGCGACATCGAAAACAGGGCGTAGGCATGAAAGCCCGCACTCAGAAAGTCGCCGAGGAACAAATAGGCCAACCCATCCAGCAGATACAAACCCATGCCAATGCCGAACGCCCAGAGCAGTCGTTTGCGGGAGAGCCATCCAAACAGAATGACCACCACCACCGTGCAGACCGAAAAGCCGATCGCGAGTCCGATCGCCAACGAAGCGGCTTGCGGATGCTCCTTTCCGATCTGTTGAGCAATCGCATCGACGACGGCCGTCACGGACAAGCCGATGATGAAGTGCCGGTCGCTGCCGCCATGTGCCATCGCGGTATTCACGAGCGACAAGCCCCCGATCCAATAGAACCAGTTGGCACCCGCATTGCCGGCTTGAAGGCAGGCGGCGTACACCTCACCGATGCGGTTGGCGATTTCGTTCGGATCGGAGTTCGCGGGAACGTCGTCGGACTCAGCGGGTTCAGACACGGTCGAATTCCGGGAGTTGCGTTTCTGAGTGGAGACAGATGCCGAAGAGTCTATCCCGCGATCAGATTCTCGCAATCTCGCCTGGCGACTTCACACCTCGTCCGACGGCGTGGCGGCTTTCGTCGAGGCTGGTGTTCGCAAAAAGTGCGGAGCCTCAAAGGACGCGGGCGGTTCGCCGGTGGCTTCCAACAAACACAGGCTGCGCGGCATGTTCTCCGGCCTGTCCTCGACGCGCGAAATGTCCGCGCCGAGATAATTCAGCTTCCGTTCGAGAAACTCATAGCCGCGATCGAGGTGGTAGATCCGTTTGATGACCGTCTCTCCTTCGGCCGCGAGTCCCGCCAAAACGAGCGCCGCGCTGGCTCGCAGATCGGAGGCCATGACGCACGCGCCGCTGAGTTGTCGTACGCCGCTGATGATCGCGCTCGGACCTTCGCGACGGATCGTGGCTCCGAGTCGAACCAACTCGGCAGCATGCAGAAAGCGATCCGGGAAGACCTTGTCGGTGACGACGCTGATGCCGTTCGCCAAACAGAGCAGCGACATGAATTGTGCTTGCACGTCGGTCGGCAAGCCGGGGTAGGGGAGCGCGGTCGCGTCGACCGCTCGGAATTCGAGCGGCGCATCAATACGGAGGACCGGTTGTTCAATCGAGACCGGCGAAGTCTGATGACGCAGCGGCGCGATAACCGTTGAGTCTCCTTCCAACGATCCCATCAGCGCGTCGATGGCGTTCAGCCGATCGAGCGGCGTCGGCGACACATCGGCCAAATCGATGCGGACGCCGATTTCACGCAGCTTCTCGACAACGGCCGTCAGGTGATTCAGGTTGACGTTTTCCAATTCGACACAGCCGCCGGTGATCGCGGCGGCGACCATCAGCGTGGCGGCTTCGATACGGTCGGGGATGATTCGATGTTCGATGCCGATCAGCCGATCGACTCCCTCGATGCGAAGGAACGGCGTCCCCAGACCCTCGATCTTGGCTCCCATCGCATTGAGCATGTTGCCGAGGTCGATGACCTCCGGCTCGCACGCGGCAGCCTCGATGATCGTTTCTCCTTCGGCGAGCACGGCCGCGCTCAGCACGTTGCACGTTCCGGTCACGGTGCTGCCGAACGGACCTCCGAGATAAATTCGGTTGCCGTGCAGACGCTTGACCTCGGCGAGCACATAGCCCTTCTCGACGCGAATGTCCGCACCGAGTGCCCGCAGTCCTTTGAGGTGCAACTCAATCGGCCGGTCGCCGATGTTGCAGCCGCCAGGAAGAGACACGCACGCTCGGCCGCGCCGCGCGAGCAACGGGCCCAGCACGCAGAAGCTGGCTCGCATCTTGCGCACGAGTTCGTAGTCGGCGATCACCGGACGCTGATCGACAACTTCCATCGACAGCGAACGATCCGGGCGGCGCTCGATTTTCATGCCGAGTGTGCGGAGCAACTCGGCCAGCGTGGTCACGTCCAGAAGATTAGGCACGTCGCGCAGCACGGTTTCGCCGTCCGCGAGCAACGCCGCCGCCATGATCGGCAACGCGGAGTTCTTCGCGCCCTCAACCCGCACTCGTCCCGCCAGCGGCTTCCCGCCGCGAATCACGAACATGTCCATCCTTGGACCCTCGTCGATGTGAAATTTCAAATTTCAAATTTGAGCAAAGTCGGCGGACTTTTAGCCCTTTCGGACAGCTCGGACAACACGAGGTTGTTTGGCCAAATCCTTGCGCACGACGATGTCGTCGTAGTGGCCATTCGCAGCCAGAAGTTGCGCGACGGCGTCAGCCTGTTCTCCGCTGATCTCGATTAGGAGTTTTCCGTTCGCGGCCATGTGTGGTGGGGCAGCGGCAATCAAGCGGCGAATGACGTCGAGTCCATCCGATCCGCCGTCGAGAGCCAAACGCGGCTCGTGCAGCCGGACATCTGCCGACAGGGATTCGATCTCAGCCGCAGCGATGTACGGTGGATTGCTGGCGATCAAATCGAACTGCTCGCCGGCCGTCAGCGGAGCGAATAGGTCGCCACACAGCCAACGAATTCGACTGGCGACGTTGTGCGTCTCTGCGTTCACTTTCGCGATGTCGAACGCGGCGGCTGACAAATCAATCGCCGTGACCTCTGCGTTCGGACAGTTGACCGCCAGTGAGATCGCGATGCAACCGGAGCCTGTGCCGACGTCGAGTACTCGCGGCGCGGCTTGCGGCTTCAACGCTTCAATCGCATCGACGACCAGAGTTTCGGTGTCCGGTCGCGGGATCAGAACGTCCTTTGTGACTCGGAAATCGAGTCCAAAGAATTCGCGATGCCCGACGAGGTACGCGACTGGTTCGGCGGCGGCGCGGCGTTTGACGAGATCACGCATCGTCGCTCGTTGTGTGTCCGTCAGCGGCTGATCGTAGTTGGTGTAGAGCTGAATCCGCGGGCAGCCGCGCGCGTGAGCCAGCAGAATCTCGGCATCAAGCCGTGGTGATTCGCTCCCGTGCAATTTCAGATGGGGGATCGTCCAATCCAGTATCCGCTTCACCGTCCAGACATCTCCGGCAGAAGTCGGCGGAGTGTCGGGCATGCGGCGAGTCCTTTCGGTAGGGGTAGGTTGGGACTCTGTCCCGACGGATCAATTCGTAGGGATGGAGTCCCAACCTACGCCTGTGGTCCAGCGCCCTTTAGCCGTTCGTTGCGGTCGAACTCCAGCATCTGACTGATGAGGTCGTCCAGTTCGCCCTGCATGACCTTGTCGAGCTTGTAGAGCGTCAGGCCGATGCGATGGTCGGTCAGGCGATTCTGAGGGAAGTTGTACGTCCGGATGCGTTCGCTGCGGTCGCCGGAGCCGATCAGAGTGCGGCGTTGATTGGCTCGATCCGAATGCGCCTTTTTCTGCTGTTGCTCGAAGATCTTGCTGCGGAGCAACCGCATCGCTGTCGCGCGATTTTTGTGCTGGCTCTTTTCATCCTGGCATTTGACCACGATGCCAGTTGGTGTGTGTGTCAGCCGCACCGCGCTTTCGGTCTTGTTGACCTTCTGACCGCCGGGACCGCCAGCGCGCATCGTGTCCATTTCGATGTCTTCCGGACGGAGTTCGACTTCAACGTCCTCGACTTCGGGCAGCACGGCGACGGTGGCTGCGCTGGTGTGGACTCGGCCTTGAGCTTCCGTCTCCGGAACGCGCTGCACGCGATGACCGCCGCTCTCGAACTGCAACTGGTGGAAGCAGCCATCGCCGCTGACCGAGAACGTGGCCTCTTTGATGCCTCCCATTTCGGCATCGGTCAGGTCGAGCAACTCCATCTTCCAACCGCGCGTCGCGATGAACCGCGTGTACATTTCGAGGAGACTTCGAGCGAACAACGCCGCCTCTTCGCCGCCGGTCCCTGCTCGGACTTCGACGATGCACGAGCCGCGCGTCATCGAGTCGCCGGCCGTCAGCACGTCTTCGATTTCGACGCGGAGCGCTTCAAACTTCGGCTCGACTTCGGCGAGTTCGGCCTTGGCGTAGTCGCGAGCCTCGTGGTCGGAGTCCTCGTAGATCAACTGCTTGATGTCGGCGACTTCTTTTTCCAACCGATTGAATTCGGCGATTTGGTTGGCCACTTTGCGCAGGCCACCGTGCTCGCGCTGCAGGGCGAGCATCCGTTCCACGTCCGCGAGCACGGCCGGGTCTTGCAGCAACCGCTCGATTTCTTCAAAGCGTTGCAGTTTAAATTGCAGGCTGGGGTACATGTTGGTGAGCGTCCCAAGAATTGGATTTGGAATCGAGATCAAAAAACCGAGAGGGTGAGACTCCCGCTGAGCTGTCGTGTGACCACGGCAACGGCTCAGCGGGAGCTTCACCCTCCCGAATGTGTGCAGCCAACCAAATCTTGTCGCTGCCAGACACGCCCTGCCGGTGCGTCTGACGGTCGCTACGCTCCTTTGACCTTCCAGTTGTACTTCTTGGCGAATTTTTCCACGCGCCCGGCGCTGTCCACGAACTTCATCGTGCCAGTAAAGAACGGATGGCATTGCGAGCAAATATCGACGTGCAGCTTCGTCGATGTGCTGCGAGTTTTGATCTCGGTGCCACAGCTACAGTGGACCGTGACTTCCTGATACTTGGGATGAATGCCGGCTTTCATGGCGACGCCTGAGACCTTCACAAATGACGGGAAAACAACCGCTCGGCCACCCCGGCCGGAAAGCGAGGGGGCGGAGTCTATGGAGCCACCCCAAAATCGGCAAGTTTGACGTCATCGTCCGAAATCGAGTGTTTGTCGGACAATGAAAAATGCGAAATGGAAAATGAAAAGTGCAAAATGAGCGGCCTGACATTTTGCATTCTCCATTTTCCATTTCTCATTCTCCATTCTCGCACTTTGCCGTGGCTTCGCCACTTCATACCAGGATGTCCCGAACGACCCGGCCATGCACGTCGGTCAGGCGGTAATCTCGGCCGGAGTAGTGGTAGGTCAGCTTCTCGTGGTCGATGCCCATGAGGTGCAGGATCGTCGCGTGCAGGTCGTGGACGTGGACTCGGTTTTCGACGGCGTGCATGCCGTGCTCGTCGGTCGCTCCGTACATCAAGCCTCCCTTCACGCCTCCACCGGCCAGGAACATCGAGAAACCGGTGTTGTGATGATCGCGGCCCGGCTTGCCGTTCTTGGCCTCTTGAGCATACGGCGTGCGGCCGAACTCGCCGCCCCAGACGATCAGCGTATCGTCGAGCATCCCGCGCGACTTCAGGTCGTTGATGAGCGCGGCAGTCGCCTTGTCGCTGTCGGCACACAGCTTACGGTGTCCATTGTCGTTGTCCGAGTGTGTGTCCCACGGCTGTTTGCCGTTCTTGGTGACGTAGTAGACCTGCACGAACCGGACATCGTGCTCCAACAACCGCCGAGCCAGCAGGCAACTGTTCGCGAAGACCGAATCGCCGTACGCCTCGCGGACGTGCTTCGGCTCGCGGCTGAGATCGAACGCGGTCGCCGCCTCGGCCTGCATTTGGAACGCGGTCTCGAACGCTCGAATGTGTGTGTCGAGCGCGGCGTCGTACGGACGCTTGTCGCGATGCAACTGATTGAGCGCTCCGAGCAAATCCAACTGCCGCCGCTGCTCTTCGCGAGTCGATTTCGGATGCCGGATATTCGCGATGAGTTTTTCGATCGCGAGCTCGTTCGTATCGACCGACATCCCTTGATGCTCGCCGGGCAGAAACGCGCTCGACCACAACTGTGGCCCGACCACCGGCAAACCCGGACTCAGCGCGATAAATGCCGGCAGATTTTTGTTTTCCGTGCCGAGGCCGTAACTCGCCCACGAACCCAAACTCGGCCGTACCGGCTGTTGATGGCCGGAGTGCATCAGCAACAGTCCCGGCTCGTGATTCGGCACGTCCGTGTGCATCGAACGGATCACGCACATGTCATCGGCAACATTGCCGAGGTTCGGGAACAACTCGCTCATCACGACGCCGCTGTCGCCGCGCGGCCAGAATTGAAACGGTGACGGCATGAATCCGCCCGCTCGTTTCGCGTTTTCAATCTTCCCGTCGGGCGACTGCCCCTCGTGATCCTTGAGAGCCGGCTTGGGATCGAACGTATCGACATGCGACGGCGCGCCGTTCATGAACAAGAACACGACCCAGGGCGTACGCGCCATAGATCGTGACAGCGTAGTGGGTTAGGGTTGCGCGAATGAATTGAAGTTATCACAACACGTTCTGGATTTCTTTTTTTCCAGGAGGTGTCGTGAAGAAACAAGCGTGGTCTGACGTGGTGTTGGGAGGTTT
>CAMDRI010000095.1 GCA_945906725.1 Candidatus Kuenenia stuttgartensis
TTTGCTCCTGTCACAGCCTCCCAGAGATTCTGCGGCACCTCGTATTTGGCGATCGAGAACTTCTGCTTGAGAGTGACTTCGTGAACCGGTTTTTCGGAATCAATTTGGTCGCTTCCCATGCGGAACGATTTCGGAAACGAGATCGAGCCGTCGCGAGATTTTTCTCCGGGAGCGATTTCGATGAACTCGTCACTGAAACGCTTGAGGAGTTCCGCTTTCGTCGGCTTCGCAGTTGGTTTCACGGTTTTGTCCTCCGATTGAAGGAATGTCACACAGACCGACAGGGCGGCGAAAGTCGCCAGAGCAAAAGATGTGAATCGAAGCATGATGTCCTTTCAAAAATCTACGGATGGCTGCGAGTTTGTTTGACGAGGGCGACGTACTGTGCCGCGAGTTCACGAATGCGGGTCATATTGCCGGATTCGACGGCGGACTTCTCGACCAGTTGGCTGCCGAGTCCAACGGCGCACGCTCCGGCTTTGAAGAAATCGGGGAGCGTTTTCAAATCAACTCCGCCCGTCGGCAGGATACGGACTTGAGGCAGCGGACCGCGCAGTGCTTTCAAATAATTCGGGCCGACGCAATCGGCTGGGAAGAGCTTGACGATGTCGGCACCGGCTTCCCAAGCGGTGACGATTTCGGTCGGCGTGAAGGCTCCGGGCATCACGAGCTTGCCGTAACGTTTGCAGAGTTTGATGACGTCCAAATTCAGCGACGGCGAGACAATGAATTCGGCTCCGGCCAGAAGTGCCGCTCGACAGGATTCTGGATCGAGCACTGTGCCAGCACCCAGCAGAATCTTGTTGCCGAGGTCTTTGCGGACGGCAGCGAGGATTTTCAAAACATTCGGGACGGTGAAGGTGACTTCGATGACGTCGATGCCCCCTTCATGCAGGGCGCGTGCGACGTTGACTAGTTGCTCGCCGGAGGTGGCGCGAATGATGGCGACGATGCCGCCGTCGAGGACTCTTTGCAGGTCGGACATAGTGACTCCTTGGTTGGGGCAGGGATGTTAGCCACGTCCTCGGAAAAATCCGACCTTTGCGAATCGAGCTTTGTCATTCCTTCCGATTTCGAGTTTGGCAATCCGGGATTCCAATCGCGGTCTTGTCGCAGTTTTGGCCGGTGCCAATAATTCGCCACATCAACGCTGACACCGTGAATTCGCCTCGAAAGGAATTGCCCTGTGATTCTGGCTAGACTGAATCGCCTAAATCCACAGGCTGGCTGGGACAAGTTCGTGAAAGGGGGCGGCTGGATTTACTTCGCGATCGCCGCGGTGGTACTCGTGGTTTTGTTTGCGATTGTGCTGAAAATCAAGGAGTGGCTGCGGCCAAATGGATTGGCGGAGAACTCACCCGAACAGTTGCTGATGCAGTTTCGAGACATTCACAAACAAGGTGATCTTTCGGCCGACGAATACAAAAACATTCGTGAGCGGTTGACCAAAAGTTCCGGTCAGTCGGGTCGTGCGGGGGATACCTCAAGCGGACCCTCTGCCGATGATTCGGTGGGAGGCTCACCAACGATTCCACATTGATGACCCTTCTCAAAGGGTGCCGATACCGGTGGAGACTCGCCGCCCAGCGAGCCAACCATCGCCTTTCAAAACCCCACCAGGCTTGCCCCAGTGAGGTCGAAGGATGGTGGAGTTTCCAGGAGACCACGGACGCTGTCTCCTCACCAGGCGAATGATTGTTTCGCCAACCCAAGGTGTTGAGGATTGACCGACAGCATTGAAGGAACCCACATGGCCTCGTCTGGAAAAGATTTTACGTCCGGCAAGCGCACTCCGACTGGCAAGAAAAACGCCAGCTGTAGTTTCTGCCGCAAGAGCTATCGTGAAGTCGGGCCGCTGGTCGAAGGACCGGACGATGTCTACGTCTGCGGCGAATGCGTCGAACTGTGTCAGTCGATCCTCGACCAAGAACGCCGCCGCCGAGGCACTCCGCACAAACTCTTCACGAAAGTCCCGTCGCCACGTGACATCGTCGGCCATCTCGACAAATACGTTGTCGGACAAGGCCAGACCAAGAAGATGCTCTCCGTCGCGGTCCACAACCATTACAAGCGGCTGATGCTCAACACCGACGCCGAGAACGACGTCGAGATCGAAAAATCGAACGTCCTGATGATCGGCCCGACAGGATCAGGCAAGACGCTGATCGCCAAGACGCTCGCGAAATTCCTGCAAGTCCCCTTCGCCATCGGCGACGCGACCACACTGACCGAAGCCGGCTACGTCGGTGAGGACGTTGAAAACCTGCTGCTCAAATTGCTGCACGCTTGCGACTTCGACGTCGAGGCGGCTCAACGGGGCATCGTGTTCATCGACGAGATTGACAAGATCGGCAAGACGTCGAGCAACGTCTCGATCACCCGCGACGTCAGCGGCGAAGGTGTCCAACAAGCGTTGCTCAAGATGCTCGAAGGGACCGTCGCCAATGTGCCGCCGCAAGGGGGCCGCAAGCATCCCGAGCAACAATACATTCAGCTCGACACGACCAACATCCTCTTCATCTGTGGCGGGACGTTCGTTGGCCTCGAAGACATCGTCGGCCGCCGTATGGGCCGCAAGATGATTGGCTTCGGCCAGGACAACACGTCACACGAAGACAAATTACGCCGCTACGAGATGATTCACGATGCCACCGTCGAGGACATTCTCGAATTCGGTCTGATCCCCGAACTTGTCGGACGTTTGCCAGTCCTCACGACACTCAGCAAGCTCAGCGAAGGCGACCTCGTTCGAGTACTGACAGAGCCGAAGAATGCCCTCGTCCGCCAATTTCAAAAATTCTTCGAGATGGAAGAGTCGAGCCTCGACGTCACTCCGGAGGCGATTCGCGAGATCGCCAAGATCGCCATCCAGAAAGACACCGGTGCTCGAGGCCTCCGCAGCGTCATCGAAAGTGCGATGTTCGACATCCTCTTCGAGTTGCCCGATCAAGAGCCGGGTAAGAAGTACGTCCTCACTCCCGAAATCGTCCGCGGTGAGTCGCACCTCTTCCCGCAAGACGGATCGGCCGCCGCGTGAGCCCCTCTCTCTTGGCGAGAGGGTGGCCGAAGGCCGGGTGAGGGCAGAGGAACGGTTCACGTTGCCAGCAAACAAGTCAAGTGTTGGTTGCCTTCCTCACCCAGTTCTCTCCCAAAGGGAGAGGGCACAAGAGCGGGACCTCACGCCCAGCGCAGCAAGTCCGCTTTGCACACTTCTTCGCCAACGAACTCGTGAGCGATGCGTCCGCGTTGAAAGACCAAAACCCGATCCGCGTTAGCCAGAACCAATTCTGGTTCCGTCGATGCGAGCACGACGGCGGCTCCCGACTTCTTCAGTCCCGCGACCAAACGCATGACTTCGTCCTTTGCGCCGACGTCCATGCCGCGAGTCGGTTCTTCCAGAACCAGCACACGCACCGGGCCGAGCAACCATTTCGCCAGCACGACCTTTTGCTGGTTTCCGCCGGAAAGATTCCCGGCCAACAACTCCGGCCGAGCGGGCCGGCAACCCACCTGCTCCAACTGTGGTCGCACGACCGCGTGTTCGCGCCGGCGATTTAACCACTCCCCCATCGTGCGTCGCAGGTGAGCGAGCGTCGTGTTGCGAGCAATCGAACTCCGTCGCACCAAGGTCTTCGCTCGATCCGCCGCGACCAGGACGATCCCGCGCCGGACCGCCGCCGAAACATTTCCGTTTGGCAACGCGGATTGATCCAGCCACACCGATCCCGCATCGACGAATGCGGCTCCGGCCACCGCGTGAGCCAACTCCTGATGCCCCGCACCCACGAAGCCGTACAGCCCAACGCACTCTCCCGGCGCGACTTCAAAGTTCACATCGGTAAACTGCCCCTCACGTGACAGTCCTGTCACTCGCAGTGCGGGAGTCGCCGTTGAACGCGATGGCAGCGTGACTGACTCATCCAACTCCGCACCAGTCGCACCCGCGTCCCGGCCAAGCATTCGCGTGATGACCTCCGGCTTCGTCAGTTCGCTTGATCGTGACGTCGAGACTTTGCGACCGTCTTTGAGCACCGTCACCCGATCACAGATTTCGAGCACGTCTTCCAAAAAGTGGCTGATAAAAATGACCGCTACGCCGTTTCGTTTGAGTTGCCGGATCAACTCAAACAACCGCCGCGTCTCAGGCGGACTGAGCGCACTTGTCGGCTCATCGAGAATCAGCACCCGCGCCCCGCTGTGCAGGCCGCGAGCGATCTCGACCATTTGCCGAATCACCAGCGGAAACCGATCCAAACGACGGCGAACATCGACGTCGATCTGCATTTCGTTCAAAAATTCCTGAGCTTGCCGCCGCATCGAACTCCAGTCGATTCGCCCGGCTCGCGTCGGTTGCCGGCCGAGAAACAGATTCTCCGCGACCGACAATGCTCCGATTCCCGACAGCTCTTGAAAGACCATCGCGATGCCACACGCCTGAGCCTCACGCGGCGACGACAACGAAACTTCGCGTCCGTCGATCAGCACGGAGCCATCGTGATCGGGATGCGCACCCGCCAGGATCTTCATCAGCGTACTCTTGCCAGCTCCATTGCAACCGACCACTCCATGCACCTCACTCGATTGAAGATCGAAGTCCACCTCCTCGAGCGCAGCAACTCCACCGAAACTCTTGCCGATCGCGCGGCAGTCCAGCAATAACTTCTGTTCGACGGAAACCGCAGACATTCGAGGATTCCTCTCAAGACCAAAAACGAACTCTACTCGACCGTTCGACCACCGCAATCGAACTACCATTGAGCCGTCGTTCCTTTGTGGTCCGAAGGCATTTCCATCACGACGGGTCCAAGACAACAAAGCGATCTTGGTCTCGTTTTTTGCGTTGGCTATAAATTGCCGACATCTGAACAACTTCGAAATTCCAAGGAAGGATGACCGTGAAGATTCGCAGAGGGTGGTGGACGAAGTGGGTGGTGCGGTTTGTTGTTGCCACCATGAAACTGCTGTTCGCAACGTGTCGCAAAGAATTTGTCATCTTCCCAGGAACGAATGGCTGGGATCCCCATGTGCCGGATCGTTTTCTGTTCTCGGTCTGGCACGATGTGCTGCTCTTTCCGTTGCTCGTGTCGAGGCCGCAAAAAATGTCGGCGCTGACCAGCCGGCACCAGGATGGTGCCTATATCGCTGAGATTCTGCGACTGCTGAACGTCGAACCGTATCGCGGTTCCAGCACACGCGGCGGTGCGCAGGCCGTGAGACAACTCCTCAACGTCGCCAGCCAATTCCACATCACGCTCACCCCCGATGGCCCGCGCGGGCCTCGTCGCGAGATGAAAGTTGGTCTTGTCTTTTTGGCTTCACGCACCGGCCTGCCGATCGTTCCTGCCGCCTTCGGTTGCCGACGCGGAGTCCGGATCAAAGGGGCTTGGACCGACATGCTCCTCCCCGTCCCATTCACGACGACGTACTGCATTCTTGGCGAGCCGATCCACATCCCGGCGGATCTGACTCGCGAAGAGATCGACGACAACAAGCAGCGAGTTCAAGAAGCGATGAACCGGCTGTATGCTCGCGTCGACGACTGGGCGGCCGGCCGCGATGGGCGGGTCGAGACGAAGGAGGCGACGTCCATTCGCGAAGCGGCATGAGGAGTGCAAAATGCAAAGTGACGAATACAAAGTGAAAAATGAAACCACAGTTCGCCTCGTCGTTCGCTGGTTCCTGACTTTTGCACTTTGCGCTTTGCATTTTGCACTCTTCACTGTGCTAAACGCCGTCGCCGCTGAGCCAATCGAGGCCGATATCTTCCTTAAGGGCGGGACGCTCATTGACGGCACTGGCTCTGATGGAAAAGTTGGCGACGTCGCGCTTAAAGGGGACCGCATCGTCGGTGTCGGCAAGTTCGAGGTGAAATTCGCTGAATGGGAGATCGACTGCGCCGGTCTCGTCATCTGCCCCGGCTTCATTGATCTGCACAATCACAGCGACTCGCAAATCGTGTCGCCAAAGACGCGAGCCAACGTCAATTTCATTATGCAGGGCTGCACGACGATCGTCACCGGCAACTGCGGATCAGGTCCAGTCGATTGCGGCGAGTACCTCGCGAAGATCAATTCGGCCGGCGCGGGGACGAATGTGGCTCACTTGCTGCCGCAGGGGTCGCTGCGAGGCAAAGTACTCGGCAGTGCTCAGCGAAAAGCGACAGCCGATGAGATTAAGCAGATGCGTGAACTGGCCGACAAAGCGATGCGAGACGGTGCATTCGGAATGTCTACCGGTTTGATCTACGTCCCCAGCAGCTACGCCGACACCGTCGAGTTAATCGAGATCGCGAAGGTCGTTGGCAAGCACGGCGGCATTTACGCCAGTCACATTCGAGGCGAAGGGAAAGATCTGCTGGACTCGGTCGGCGAGGCCATCAAGATCGGACGCGACAGCGGTTGTCCGATCCACGTCTCGCACTTCAAAGCCAGCGGCCAGGAAGCATGGGGGTTGATCCGCCCAGCGGCGCAGCTCATCGAAGAGTCACGCAAGACGGGATTGAAAGTCACCGCCGACCAGTACCCGTACATCGCGTCGAGCACCTCGCTAGATGCGACTGTGCTTCCGACATGGTCGCTCGCTGGTGGCCGCGAGAAACTGCTCGAACGACTGAAGGACAAAGACCAGTCGGCGCGGATCGTGAAGTTCGTCACCGAGCGAATTGAGAAGTCTGACAACGGCGAACGCATCCGCATCACCTCCTGCGCGAAGCATCCCAAGTACGTCGGCCGCAGCATCGCCGAGATCGCGAAGTCCGAGAATTCGAAGCCGTTCGACGTGGCGTTGAAAATCATCCGCGACGGCGGAGCCGGCATCGTGAACTTCGGCATGAGCGAAGAGGACGTGCGCTACGCTATGACGCTGCCGTGGGTCGCCACCGCCTCCGACGGCCGAGCGTATCTCCCCTCCGCCGATAAACCGCATCCGCGCAGCTACGGCACGTTCCCGCGCAAGATCGGCGAATACTCGGTGAAGGAAAACGTCCTGTCACTCGCCGCTGCGATCCGCTCCTGCACGTCGCTCCCCGCCGACATTCTCGGCCTCCCCGACCGAGGCCGGCTCGTCGTCGATCATTTCGCCGACGTCGTCGTCTTCGACCCGAAAAGAATCCGAGACACCGCGACCTTCGACAAACCCCACCAATACGCAACGGGTATTCAATTCGTCTTCGTCAACGGCGAACCCGCCGTGAAGGACGGCGAGGCGACGGGAGCGCTGGCGGGACGAGCGCTCAAGCGAGCGCAGCCCAATTAGAGTTGAACCAATCGTTACGCGCCTTTGATAAATCGACTGATTTGCTTGAACTCTGGCGAGCCAGCCGCCGCGCACCATTCGAACATCACGGATTCAGTGGTGGTGATGATAGCTCCGCTGGCGGCCAGACGGCGGAGGGCGATTTTCCAGTCGAGTTTGGATCGGCTGGCGAGGGCGTCGGCGGGGACGAAGACTTGATAGCCGCTCGATAGCAGGTCGAGCACCGTTTGCAGCACGCAGACGTGAGCTTCAATCCCCGCCACCACGATTTGATAGCGGCCGTCGGGATGCTCGGCGGCTGTGCCCCAGTTCAGGCACTCGGCCGCGCTGAAACAGACTTTGTCGGGGATTGGTTCGCTGTCGAGCAACTCGCGCAGTTGCGGTACCGTCGGGCCTAGTCCCTTCGCGTATTGCTCGGTTGCCGAAACCGGCACGCGGAACAGCTTCGCCGCCTCGATCAGCTTGCGGCAGTTCGCGATCAGCGACTCACGCACCGGGATCGCCGGCATCAACTTTTCTTGAACGTCGACGATCAGCAGTCGGCTCTCGCCGCGACCAATCAGTTCGTGGCTGCGTTCGTAAGTCATGCGATCTCCTCGTAGCCACGCTCGCCAGAGCGTGGGTCATTGCGATCACTCGCCCACGCTCTGGCGAGCGTGGCTACCCACGTTTTGTGCCGCAGTGAGATGAATCGTGCAAGCTCTGGCAGATGGGTGCGCCGCGATCTCGTCACGGCGGTGGACGGCTTCTGGCTCATCGCGGCAGAGTATCCACAACGTTGGGCCCCACGAGGATTGGCCGACGCCGACACAACCTTGATGTGCCAGCCACTTGGCCAACTCGGCTACCTCTGGATCGGCGAAGACTCCCCCTTGGACCGGTGCGAAATGCGATCCGTTCAACTGGCCGAATTCTTGAAGCGCGGCAGCCGCCGATGAAAAGTCGACACTCGCGACGGCAGGCAGCAATTCCATCAACACGATTCGGCAAAGCGCTTCGGTCAACGAAGAGGGCATCGGAGTCAGCCGCGTGAACGCAGCTCGCTCGGCGTCTCCCGACAATCCGCAACGGTCATTGGGCATGATCAGCAACACGCGCCATTCCGAAGGGAAGTCGAGTCGAGCAACGAGCGGGCTGATCTCTGCCGTATGTCGCTTGCCTCCCTCGACCAATAAACCCCCCTGCTGAAACCCATGAATGCCCAGCGCCGACCGTGCGCCGCGACCGATTCGCCGAGCCAATTCCGGGGCCGAGACGTTTTTTTCGCCGGCCGATCGAGCCAGCGCGGCGGCCAATGCCAGCGAGGTTTGTGTTCCCGATCCCAAACCGGTGTGTGGCGGAATGCTCTGCGAGAGTCGAATGTGACAGGCAGGTGGCCGACACTCAGCGGGACATCGGTGGCGATACTCGTCTCGCCAAACGGTGAGCCGCTCGGCGATCTTCGGATCGGCGAAGCATTCGTCACGGTCGCTGGCCTCAACCGAGAGTTCGCAACCGGGCGAACCAACCATCAACCCCACGCCGCCAAAGTTACGGCCGCTGGCCGCTTGCACGGCGAGTAATCCGAAATGCAATCGCGCGCCGGTTTGGACAGTGAACAGTGGCATAAAAGTAGGCCAGCCTTTCCAGGCTGACCAGATTGGCAATCGACGTCGGCCGAGCGTTCGGGCCAGGCTGGAAAGCCTGACCTACGTTATTCGTAATCCCCAACCATCCAACGAACAAGCAGGTCGAGTTCTTTCTCGGTCAGCCGCTCGCCGAAGGCGGGCATCGTGTTGTTCGAACCGTAGAACTTTTCGTGACCGGGATTGTTGAGGAACTCGCGGAGCCAACGATCTCCGCCATAGTTGGTCAGCGTCGGACCGACTCCAACTTCGCCGAGCAGCTTGTCTTCGCCGATCGGTTGCAGCGAGTGGCAATCGACACAGCTCGACTTGAATTCACCGACCGGAAGTTTGCCGGTCTCGAAGATTTGACGTCCGCGCTTCAGAGCTTCATCCGAGATATCGGTCGCTCCACGGCGCTGGCCCTGCGAGTACAAGAACGCGACGAGATCGTTTAAGGCTTGTTCGTTCTTGGGATCGGTCCGCCAATGATTCTTGTGTGTTGACGACCATTCGGCCATTTCACCTTCGAGAAAATGCTTCGACGATTCTGCAACCTTCTTAATGTCGTCTTTGTCTTTGACGTTCTCCAATGCGGAAAACGTCCCTTTGAAATCGGTGATAACCGCCTTGATCCAATCGGGCGAACCGAATTTTCCGAGGTCGGTCGCGGTCGCCAGGACTTCGACGGGCGGTTTGTAGTCGATGATCTTTTTGACGTTCTTCTGGGTTCCGTCCTTTTGCTTTTCGAGGACTTCCTCAACGATGGGTTCCTTAAAGGTGACTTTGCGGCCGGTGCCGTCGTGGCCGTCGTAGCGGTGGCAGGGAGCGCAGTTGCGAGCAAACAAACGCGGGCCTTGCGACTTCGGGTCGGCTCGCAGAAGTGAGACGGCCCCTTCGAGCGGGATACCTTCGGGGCGTTTGGCGAGTTCTTCGATACGGACGGAATCCTCGTGAGCTTGTCGCACTGCCGCGGTGAAATCGGGATCGGCGGCATCGTTCTTCAATGCCAATCCGGTCAGCCCGATAATGCCGACAATCATCACGAACAGGAAGACGACGTTGAACGCATGGCCGGCTTTCCAACGGCCGATGATCGGCATCGCCGCCAGAATCGCCATCAATGCACCGGGGAGATAGATCGCTCCGAAGGCGAGGCCCTGATGCTCGACCCATTCGAATCGCAGGAATTGGAACAGGAACAGAAAATACCACTCCGGCCGCGCGGCCGAGTACGCCTCGGATGGATCGGCGGGTGCCGCGAGTTCGGCTCCGTGATGCCAGAACGTCAGCGTCAGGACCGTGCCCAGCACCGCGAGGCAGGCGATCCCATCTTTCAACACTTGGTCCGGCCAGAAAGTTGCCGCTGGAGCTCGATCGGGATCGGGAACCGTGATCCCGTGTCGGCGAAAGACGGCGATGTGCAGCACTAGAAATGCGATCAATGTGCCGGGCAGGATTCCCGCGTGCATCGCGAAGAAACGCGTCAGCGTGTGATGCCCGTACTGTGGTCCGCCCTGAGCAAGTTGCTGTAACTCCGGGCCGACGACGGGTGTCGCTCCCATAATTTCGGTCGAAACCTGTGTCGCGTAGTAGCCCTTCTGATCCCACGGCAACAGATAGCCGGTCAGTCCGAGGCCCAGCACGATCTGCATCAGAATCAGGCCGAGCCAGAAGTTGATCTCGCGCGGAGCCTTGTAAGCACCGTCGATGACAACCTGCATCAGGTGCAACGCCAGCAGCACCGTCATCGCACTCGCGGAGAAGTGATGCAGCCCGCGCACCAACCAGCCGGCCTGCATGTGATGCTGAATGTAATAGACGCTCTCCCACGCCGTCGTTGTGCTGGGACTGTACGCCGTCCACAGGAAGATGCCGGTGATGACTTGAATCGTGAAGGTGAATACGAGCGTGCTGCCCCAGACGTATCGCCAGCGAGCACCGCCAGGGATGTTTTCGTAGAGAGCTTCGTGAATCAGCTTCTTCAGGCCGGTGCGATCGTCGAGCCAGTTGATGAGTGCGTTCATGGTGGGCAATATGTGTGGGAAGGTGTTTTGAAGCTAAAGGTCAGTTGGCCTTAGCCAACCGGGATCTTTTCCGGCGTCGTCGCTCGGAAGTTTTGGAACTTCAGCCAGACTTCGCCGCCGTTGCGGATTTGAACTTCTAGGTTGTCGAGGTCTCGCGGCGGGATTTCATTTTGCTTGACGCCGTCCAATCCGAAAGTGCTCGTGTGACAGGGGCAGAAGTAATGCTCCTGTGACGGCTTGTAATCGACGGCACAACCCAGGTGCGGACAACGCGAATTGAACGCGACGACTTTGTCCTGGTCTGTTCGCCGCAGGTAGACTGCTCCCACTGGCTGCTTGAGGTACGTGTTCCAGGCATCGACTTTGTCCATGATGATTTTGACCAACTGCGGCTCGCCATTGATCTCCAAGGCATCCAGCGCAACCGGCATCTTGAGGAAGCCGTCGCCGCTGCCACCATTCTTTTTGCGCATCAGCGGATCGAGGAAGAAGGCCAGGCCCGTTAGGGCCGGCACGGCTCCGGCCACGAGGCCGATTCCAGCAGCGAGGATGTTCGTCATGAAGCCGCGGCGCGGTTCGCCTGACGGGTTTTCTTGGAGTTCGAGATGAGGTTGAGACATCGCGTGACTCTCTTTTCAAAAGGGCGGGATGTTGAGGAGAGACTCAAGTGGCTAAGGCCGCTTTGATGGCGGTTAGCACTTGAGCAATGGCGGTGGGCACAGGTCCGGGGAGGATGGCACCGGCGGCTTGCTTGTGGCCCCCTCCGCCGAAGCGTTCGGCGATGGCGGCCACGTTCAAACCGACTCGGCTGCGGAAACTGATCTTCACGGATTTGGTGGGTTGTTCGATGGCGATGAAGGCGGCTTTGGTCCCGGAAATCTTCAGGCACTCATTGACGAGGTCTTCGGTGTCGGCCGGAACCGCACCGGTTTCGGCAAAGTCTTGCTGATTCACAGTGATGTACGCCAGTTGGCCACCGAAATCGAGCTTTACAGTGCTGAGCACTCGGCCTGCCAGCTTGGTTCTGGAGAGGGTCGTCTGCTCGTACAACACTTGGAACAGTAAATTCGGCTGCGCTCCGGCGTCAATCAGGTCGCCAGCAATGCGGAGCGTGTTCGCAGTTGTCGACGGAAATCGAAACCAACCGGTGTCAGTCGCGATAGCGCAGAACAAGGCATCGGCTGCGGCCTTCGAAATCGGCACATCGAAGAATCGGAACAACTGAAACACGAGTGCGCCAGTCGCCTCGGCCGTCGTATCTTTGAATTCGAGTGCGCCAAGGTCGTCAGAGCTGACGTGGTGATCGATCAGCACCTTCTTGGCCTTCGTGTGCTTGATGACGCTGCCCAATTCCGTGAGTTGTCCCCAGGCGCTGGTGTCCAAAATCATGTGAACTTCGGTGTCGAGCGCCTCGGCGGAGGTCATTCCCTCGCCGTACTTTTTGACGCGCTGGATTGGATCCAGGAACAGCAGATTGGCGGGTGAACTCGACGGGTTGACGATCCGCACTTCCTTGCCCATCCCCTCGAGCAACGCCGCCATTCCCAATTCCGAGCCCAGTGCGTCGGCATCCGGTCGAACATGGCTGGAGAGCACGAAACGTTGGTGCTCGGCAATGATCGGCCGAAGCGGTTC
The DNA here is from genome assembly GCA_945906725.1 of Candidatus Kuenenia stuttgartensis. Classification (GTDB taxonomy): domain Bacteria; phylum Planctomycetota; class Planctomycetia; order Planctomycetales; family Planctomycetaceae; genus SXKJ01. Next base: position 12,521 of record CAMDRI010000095.1, read on the forward strand.
CCAGTTGATGGTCATGAAGCGGGCTTTTTGGTGTGTGAGTTGTAGTTCCGGCCATTGCCAGATCTGACCGCCTAAAGGCGGAACTACGAAAGGACAAAACTACTGCCCTCGCGCCGCATTCGCTAGAGCACGCACGGTCTCTAAGTCCTGATTGAGCTGTTGCTTTAAGGCATCACCCGACTCAAACCGCACAACATCCCGGACTCGCGCCAGCAAGTCAACATCGAGCGTCTGCCCGTACAAGTCGCCCACGAAGCCGAGCAGATGCGTCTCGAACTTCCGTGCGGCCTCCCCGAAGGTCGGATTGGGACCGAGATTGATCGCGACGGGATACGTGCTCCCATTGATCGTGCATCGTCCAGCATAAACACCATCAGGAGGCAGCAGGGTCGTGATCCCTACCAGGTTGGCTGTCGGGACGCCGATGGTCCGGCCTCTGGCGGAACCCGGGCTCACGAGACCGCGCACACGATACGGATGACCGAGCATCTTGACTGCCTCGGCCATTTGACCGGCTGCAATACAAGAGCGGACTTCGCTGGAGGAAATCATCCGGCCGTTCACGATCACTGCCGGGACCACCTCTAGTGTTCGGCCGGCAGACTTGCACAGCGTTTTCAGCGTGTCGACGTTCCCCGCGCGATGATGTCCAAAAAAGAAGTTGGGACCTTCGACCAAACCGACGGCGTTCAATTCGCCTAACACGATCTTCTGGAAAAACTCATCCGGAGTGAGTTGCAGCAGTGAGTGGTCGGTCGAGTAGATCACGACGGTGTCAATTCCATGTTGCTCAAAGAGTTCCAGCTTGTGATCGAGCAGACTCAATGCCGGTGGCGTCTGGTTTGGCCGAAGTAGGGCAATTGGATGCGGATCAAACGTCATGACAACAGCGGGAGTCTTCGCCGCGTGAGCCTGCTGGACCAGCTTGGCCAACATGCTTTGGTGACCGCGATGCACGCCGTCGAAATTCCCGATCGTGATCCAGCCACCGCGGTATTGGTCAGGTTGTTGAAAGCCGCGTTGGATGTGCATCGAAACCGGGAGGGGGAATTGCAATTTGCAATTTGCAAATTGGCGAGGCAGGAACTCAGTCAAGCTGGCATCAGACAAAAAGCCAACTAGCAACACAACCATGCTGCACAATTTGCAATTTGCAATTTGCAATCGTAACCCGTTCCGCCATCACCGGAAGTGAGCCCGGTGGCGGATGATTTCCCCTTCCACCAGATAGACCACGTCCTCGGCGATGTTCGTGGCGTGGTCAGCCACCCGCTCGATGTGGCGTGTCGCGGAGAAGAGGCTCATCGCTGGCTCGATGAGATCGGGATGATGCTGCATCGTATCCATCAACTCGTCGATGATCTCGCGGTTGAGTTCATCGACAACGTTGTCGGATTCGACAATGTGCCTCGCGAGCTGACTGTCGAGTCCGACGTAGGCGTCAATCGCCTTGTGCAGCATCTCCACGGCGCGGGCCGCCATCTCTTGGAGTTTTTCCGGGACCTCGATCCCCGGCTGATTGACGAGCGCACAGGCTCGTTCGGCGATGTGGACACTGATGTCGGCAACACGCTCCAGTTCACCGGAGATTTTCATGACCGTTGTGATCCGTCGCAAATCGGTCGCGACCGGCTGATGCAGCGCGAGAATCTTGAGACACTCCTCTTCGATGCTGACGTCGAAGCGGTCCACCTCATCGTCCTGTTTGGCGAGCTCTTTGGCACGATCGATATTCGGATCAGAGAGTTCATCGACAGCCTTGTGAACCAACTCCTCGACCGTCGCGCACATCGACAGGAGGTTGCGGTGCAGAACGCCAAGGTCGCGGGTGAGATGAGTGCTCATTGAATGTGAGTCCGGTGTCTGAGTTAGGCGATTGATTCGGGAAATCTCAACACTCAAATCTCAATGTCCAAAGAAATCCCGAAATTCAAAGCCCTAAGATCAGGTTTGGAATTTGAGCATTGTGATTTGGAGCTTCCTTGGTCATTGGGATTTGGGTCTTCGGATTTCTCACCCAAACCGCCCCGTGATGTAATCTTCCGTCTGCTTCTTCTTCGGCGTCGTGAACAGCTTCTGCGTGTGATCCTTCTCGATCAAGTAGCCTTGATAGAAAAAGGCGGTCCAGTCGCTGATGCGAGCGGCTTGCTGCATGTTGTGAGTCACGATGACGATCGTGTAGTTCTGCTTCAACTCGAAGATCAAGTCTTCCACACGCGACGTCGAGGCGGGGTCCAAAGCGGAGGCTGGCTCGTCCATCAGCAGGACATCGGGGTTCGTGGCAAGTGCTCTCGCGATGCAGAGTCGCTGTTGTTGGCCGCCGGAGAGAGCGAGGGCTGAATCTTGCAGGCGATCTTTGACTTCGTCCCACAGGGCGGCTCGTTTGAGCGATTGCTCGACGATTTCGGCGAGACCTTTGTGGTTGCGCTGACCAGCGACCTTGGGGCCGTAGGCGACGTTGTCAAAGATCGACTTGGGGAACGGCGTCGACTTTTGGAAGACCATTCCGACTCGTTTTCGCAGAGCGACCACATCGACATCCGGTGCGTAAATCTCTTGTCCTTCTAGCAGCACCGTGCCGTTGTGGTGTGCACCTTCGATGATGTCGTTCATGCGGTTGATCGCTCGTAGAAACGTGCTCTTGCCGCAGCCGGAGGGGCCGATGAAGGCGGTGACGGCGCGTTCGGCGACGGTCATCGACACGTCGAAGAGCGCCTGCTTTTCGCCGTAGAAGAAGTTGAGATTGCGGACGTCGAGTTTCGAGAACTCGGTTTCCACGGGGCGGATCCTTTTGGCCGACTCGCGTTGCTGCCGCTGATGCACCAGTTCGGTAAAACTTTGCATGAAGGTCATGACGGCCGAGCCTCAGAGCGGGATGCGTTTTAGTCAGTCGAAAATGGATTGACTACCAGCGGGTACTCTTTTGGAATTTGTGTCGAATCACGATCGCGAAAGTGTTCATCAGCAACAGGATCGTCAGCAACACCATGATCCCCGCTGCGGCCAAATGCGCGTATTCGGCTCGCGGGTGATTGATCCATTGATAGATTTGCAGCGGCAACGCCGTGAACTTATCGAACGGAGCATCCAGCAGGCCGTGCGGATTCTTGAAGATGTCGCTGACGCTCGTAATGTCGCCGGGAGTGTAGGCCACATAAGTCAACGCTCCGATCAACATCAGCGGTGCGGCTTCACCCATCGCACGAGACAGAGCCAGAATCACTCCGGTCATAATCCCCGGCATCGCGGCGGGGACGACTTGATAACGAATCGTTTGCCACTGGGTCGCCCCCAAGGCATACGAGGCCGTACGAATCGAGGAGGGCACAGCTCGCAACGCTTCTTGCGACGCGACGATCACCGTTGGCAGGACCAGCAGAGTCAGCGTCAACGCGCCGGAGATCAGCGTGCGGTCGAATGGCAGCGGGACATCGACAGTCGTGAACAGCAAGTTAATGACCAGCGACTTTCCTTCGTCTTTTGTGAAGAATCCAAACATCTTCACGAAGGCGGTCATTCCCAGCAGTGCGTAAACAATTGACGGCACTCCAGCGAGGTTCGACAGGTTCACTTGAATGAGCCGCTTGAGTCGTCCTTCGTTGGAATACTCTTCGAGATACACGGCCGAGCCGACACCGATCGGTACCGAAAACAAAGCCACCAAGACGATCAGCCACAAGCTGCCCCAGATGGCCGCGAGGATTCCCGCCTCGCGCGGCTTCCGCGAGTCGTAACTGCTGAAAAACTTAGTGCTGAGCGGTGCCGAGGTTGATTGCGCATCCACCGTCGCCGTGGAATTGTTCGCGGGTTTGGCCTTGGCCGGTGGCCAGGTCAGGGCCTTCCAGCCGACACTCAGCAACAGCACGCCCAGTACGACAACTCCGAACCACGTCGAGCCGCAGCACACCCACTCGAACGCTTTGCCGATCCGATGCCGGCGCGCCAAATGAGGTTCCTGAAGTTTCGTCGGGACGCTCATTCGTAAACCTCCCGAAACCGATTCATCACCCAATTCGCCAGAATGTTCATCCCGAGAGTGATGACAAAGAGCGTGAAGCCCACGGCGTACAGACTCTTGTATTCGATCGTTCCGGCGGGAGTGTCGCCGAGACTGGCACCCACCATGTACGCCGTCATCGTCTCCATGCTGCGGAACGGATTGAGCGACAGTCGCGGCATCTGCCCGGCGGCGATACAGACCGCCATCGTCTCGCCGATCGCACGAGAAATCGCCAGCAGGAAGGACGCGACGATTCCCGAAAACGCCGCCGGCACGACCACTTTCAGCGACACGTCATATTTCGTCGAACCGAGCGCGTAGCCTGCTTCACGCAATCCACGAGGCACCGCCCGCAACGCATCTTCGCTCAGCGAGCAAACCGTCGGGATGATCATCACGCCGAGCACCACTCCCGCACTCATCGCGTTGAAGATGTCCACGTCGATGCGCAGCAGACTTTGAAACATCGGCCGCAGGACATACGGAGTCACGAACACCAGCGCGAAGTAGCCATAAACCACCGATGGAATGCCGGCTAAAACTTCGAGCACCGGCTTCATCATGCGGCGGAATTTTGGCTTCGCGTACTCGCTGAGATAGATCGCGGCAGCTAACCCAATTGGCAGACCGATCAAGCTGCCGATGCCAGCGATGACGAACGTGCCACACAGCAGCGGCAGAATACCGAAGTGTTTGTCAGCGAACTGCGGACTCCATTCGGTGTCGGTCAGGAAGTCCCAAAGGGAGACATCTTGGAAGAACGCGGTCGTATCAGGCGTGACGGAGTAAACCGCCTCGGTGAGAAACATGTAAACGATGGCGAGCGTCGTCAGCAGCGACAGCGACGCGCAGCCAAGAAGCATCGCGCGGACGCACGCCTCTCTCGCCCGAACCCACGAGAACTGTTTTTGCAGTCGTAAGCCGGCCTTCGGAGGAGTCAGCGGAGAGGCAACATTCGCGAGCGACAAGCGGTGTTCCTTGGAAGGTTTCCCAATGAGCAAACGCGATTACTTTGCCGACAGAGCCTCGGTCAGCCGCTGTTGAGCCTCTTTCAGATCGTTCTCAGGCAACTGGATGTATTGGACTTCTTTGACGTAGTCCTGGCCCTTGGCGATGTAGTACTTCACGAACTCACGGACCTGTGGCTTCTCGAAGGACTTCTTGTTGACGTAGATGAACAGCGGGCGAGATAGCGGCTTGTAGGTTCCGTTGAGGATCGTTTCGTCGGATGGCACGACGGCCTTCGAAAGGTCATCTCCATCGGCGATGGCCAGCAATTTCACCTTGTCTTGATTGTCGGAGTAGTACGCATAGCCGAAGTAGCCCAGCGAGTTCTTGTCGCCGTTCACCCCTTGCACCAGCACGTTGTCGTCCTCGCTGGGGGTGTAGTCCGATCGGCTCTCTTTCGCCTTGCCGTTGACCGCTTCCGTGAAGTAATCGAACGTGCCCGAGTCCGGGCCAGGGCCATACAGCCGAATCTCGGCGTCCGGCCAGGAGGGGTCGAGTTCATTCCACTTCTTGACCGTACTCCCTTTGTTCCACAGCTTCTTGAGTTGCGCGACGGTGATGGCCTTGCACCAATCGTTCTTCGGATTCACGACGACCGACAAGCCGTCAATGGCGACTTTCAGTTCGAGATACTCGACGCCGCTCTTGTTGCAGGCGTCGATTTCCTTCTCCGAAATCGGCCGTGAGGCGTCATTGATGTCCGTCTCGCCGACCACAAACCGCTTGAATCCGCCGCCAGTTCCGGCGATGCCGACGCTGACTTTTACGTCCTGATGCACCTTCATGAACTCTTCGGCAACCGCTTGAGTAATCGGGAACACGGTACTGGAACCATCAGCGAGCACCTCGCCCGACAGTTTCTCGGTGGGAGCATCTACTTTCGGAGAGCTAGTCGGGGTACCCGTGTCGTTTGGCTTCGACGGACTGCCTCCACCGGTTCTACTGGAGGTGTTGTCTTGGACCGAACACCCCGTCACGAGGACCAACAAAAGAGAACCGGTCTTCAACGTTCGTCTCGAAAATGCGGTCATGAAAACCTCTGTAAAGTGAGCGTCAAGAGCTTCATTCCGCCCGAAATTCGGGCGTTCAGTTTGAGCGGCGAAACGCTACGAAGGTACCATGAAGATGGAAGCTGACTCCTGTTAAGAAACGATGAAGGCAGTCGCTTAGCTGCGTCGGGAGAGCCCCGTTTTCGCCGTGTGATCACAGACGCAACAGCTTGGCCAGCACCCAGTACAGGCCGCCGCCCATCATGATCGTGCTGGGGAGCGTGAAGACCCATGCGAGGACAATCTTTTCGCCGAGTCCCCAGCGAACACTCGACATGCCGCGAGTGGCACCCAGTCCCAAGATGCTGCCGGTGATGGTGTGGGTTGTTGAGGTCGGCACGCCCCAAGTCGCGGCGAACGTGAGTACGATCGCCGCGCTGGTCTCCGCAGCGAAGCCTTCCGGCGGCCCCAACTTGGTCAGGTGGTGCCCCAGCGTTTTGATGACTCCCCAACCCCCGACGGCCGTGCCCACGCCGATCGCGGCGGCACAGACGACTTGCACCCACAGCAGGACGTGAAACTTCCCTTCGGGATCGGCCGGTTGATAGCCGCCGGCGATCAAGGCCATCGTGATGATGCCCATGACTTTTTGAGCGTCGTTGGTTCCGTGCGTGAAGGCCATCCAACTGGCGGACAAAATTTGCAGCTTCCCAAACGACCGATTCATCGTGCTGGGCCGCCACTTCACCGTCAGCCAAATCAGAGCGACATAAAAGAAGTAGGCCACAAAGAAGCCCAGCAGCGGAGCGAACAGCATCGCCAACAGCGTTTTCTTGATGACCGCGCCCACCAAGACCTTGGTTCCGGCCGCCGCGACTCCGGCTCCGATGACGCCACCAATCAAACTGTGCGACCCGCTGATCGGCATTCCGAAGATGGTCATGATCCCCGCCCAAATCGCGCCGCTAATCAAGGCGGCGACAACGACAATCAGCGCCGCCTCACGCGAGACGTAGTCGAATTGTTCCACCCGCTTCGCATCGGTCACGAAAAGGTCGAGCGGCCTGTCGCGCACCAGCGCATCTTCGGGGACCGTCTCACGCTCCATCGAGTCGGACGACCAAGCCAGTTTCAGGTGCGCGGCCGGTTGCGTCTTGTGAAACGTCACGAGTAGCGGCATCTCAGCAGCGGTCGCGTCGAACTCGTCGCCACGGATCCACTGCGGCTGCTCCGACGAGCCTTCCAGCACTCGCTGACCTTTGAGTTCGATGCGGACGTCTCCTTGGACTTGCGCGTGCAGCCGAAGTTTTGCGGGCTTTTTGACCGCCAGAAAACCGCGCCATTTCGTTTCAAAGGGTTCGGCGGCCAGTTCCGAGTCGGGCGACTCGTCTCCCCACGCGAACGCAATGTCCTGGTCGATGCGGACAATCGATTTTTCCCCCACGCGATATTCGGCGACCAACCCCGGCCGGTACTTGGGGCCAAACCGAATGAATTTCGACATCGTGTCGGCGACCTCGACACCCGCCATCGCGCCGACGAGATTCAGCACCGCCGCCATGATCACGGCCACCGTAGGCGACATGACGCGCGTCGCCACGACCGTCGCAATCGCGTTGGCCGAATCGTTCCAGCCGTTGACGAAGTCAAACGCCAAGGCGGTCACGATCACAGTGACGATCAAAATCGAAATCAGAGTCATGGAGTGAAATCCGAAGTCCGAAATTCCAATGAAACCCAAGCCGCGATTCGAGTTTCGGGCTTCGAGTTTCCTCGCAGCGGTCAGACATTCTTCAGTATGATGCCGCGGATCATGCAGGCCACGTCGTCGCAGTAGTCGATCGCCTGCTCAACCAGTTCGTGCAGCTCTTTCCATTTGATGACTTGAAAGGGATCAAGCCCGCTCTCGAACAGTTCGCCGAGAAACTTGTGATGCGTGCTGTCCGCCTCTTCCTCGGCGGTATGGACGGCGATGATGAGCTGGTCGATGTCGATGCCGGCTTTCCTGCCCCGGTCCTTCATGTGCCGCAGGCCGTTGACGGCGGCCCCCATAAGCCGCGTCGCTTTCACCAGCACTTCGCATTGATTCTTGAACGCGTCGGAGATCGACGTGATCTTGTAGTACATCATCCTCTGAGCGACCGCTTCGGCCGCATCGACCACGTCGTCAATGCGCGTGATCAAGCGATGGATGTCGTCCCGGTCGATGGGGGTGATGTAGGTCCGCTCCAGCCGGTCGAGCGTCTCGTGCGTGATTTTGTCGCCGACATGCTCGGCTTCGGTAATCGCTCCCAGGCGATCGAAATTGCTCACTTCGCCGCTCTTGGCGAGGTCCGAGAGCAACTCGGCGCAGTGCAGAGCGTTCACCGCCGAACGCTCAAAACAGTCGAAGAATTCTAGATTTTTGGGCAGGAGTCCAAACATGGCGAGGCAGCCGCTCTGTGAGTGTTGCGTGAGAATTCGTGACACAACTAAGTTCGAGGAATGTATTGGCCCGCTTCGGCATTCTCAACGCGGCAGAGAGTCCGTCCGCGAAGGCTCAGACACGAGACGAGTTACGACGGCACACCGCTCACGACGGGCAGCCGAACGAGAAAGGTGCTGCCGCGTCCGAGGTCGCTGGTGACTTCGACAGTACCGCCGAAAACCTGGACCCAATGTTTCACAATCGACAGGCCAAGTCCGGTGCCTCCCAACTCGCGCGAGCGGGCTTTGTCCACACGATAGAACCGTTCGAAGATGCGGACTTG
>CAMDRI010000096.1 GCA_945906725.1 Candidatus Kuenenia stuttgartensis
CACTTCATCGAACGTGTCTTAAGCAGCATCCGAGAGTTCATGGAAGACGACGGGCACGAGTCGGTCTACCAGCGATTCATCATTCCAGCCAGCAACAGGATTCGATTCGCCAAAGCGTTGGATCGTTCCGTTACGGGTTCGATGAACCAGCTTGTTGATTTTGCGATTCTGTGTTTGGCTGACGGCGAAATGTCACCGCACGATGTCGGCTTCAAACTAAACGATGTGCTGTTGTCAGCGATTGCCTCAAGCAAAGCTGATAGGTACGGCAAACCTAAAGAAGCGTTTCAGGAATTGGTGAAGAGCATTACGTCGGGGGGAGAAAAGGTGTCAGGAACCGTTTGTTGACTCCGCTGGCCGTCTGCGGTAATTTGCGGGCATCATGGGACGAGCGAAACGGGCGGACGACGGCGGAATGGTGTTTCATGTGCTCAATCGCGCGAACGCTCGGGCGACGATTTTTGAGAAGCCGGAAGACTATGCGGCCTTGGAACATGTCTTGAGCGAAGCGCTCGATCGCGTCGACATGCGAGTCCTCTCGTACTGCCTGATGCCCAATCATTGGCATCTGGTGCTGTGGCCGCGACGGGACGGTGATTTGTCCAAGTTCATGGGCTGGCTGACTCTGACTCACACGCAGCGGTGGCACGCGCACTTTCGCACGACCGGCACCGGGCATCTGTATCAAGGCCGCTTCAAATCCTTTCCCCTTCAAGTCGACGAGCATTTTCTCACGGTCTGCCGGTATGTCGAGCGAAACTCGCTGCGTGCCAATCTCGTGCAGCGAGCCGAAGACTGGTTGTGGAGCAGTCTGTGGCATCGGCAACAACGCGACGAGTTCGCTCAACGCGTGCTGAGTGCCTGGCCGGTCCCCCGCCCGCGTCAATGGCGGCAACAGGTCAACCAACCGCAGTCAGAAGCCGAGGTTGCCGCCTTGCGGCGCAGCGTCAATCGCGGCGCACCGTTCGGTGACTCCGACTGGACCAAGCGAATCGTCAAACGCCTGGGATTAGAAGTCACCATCCGTCCACGCGGCCGACCAAAACAAGCCACCGACAGCGAAAACGATTCCTAGTGTTTTGTCATCTCGTCAATTTGGGGTTCGATCGCACTTCGGCAGCTCAGTCGTGGAACGACTGAGCTACGTAGGCGAGGCGTTCCACGACTCGCATTCCAACCCTCAAAATACGGTTTGACGACGCACTAGTGTCTGGCCCGGCGCTGGATGTTGCCGTGAGTGACACATCGTTACGTTGAGGCATACCCGCTGCCAGGTGCAACTGGCCGTGGGAACGGCTTGTCGATCGATCCTGGGCGAATCAGCCTGGAGACCAGTCCCACGTCAAATTCTGAATAGCTACGGAAGACACGCCCTGATGAACTCTCGATTCAAACGGCTGCTGTACCTGATTTGCGGTCTGACCGATTTCGCGGCGTTCGTCGTGATCTTCGCCGTGTCGCGCGGCTTGGCGGAGGGGAAGGCCGAGTCGTGGTATCTCGGAGTGGTCGGGGCCGGGCTGTCGCTGAGCGCCGGAGTAGGCAGCATCCTTGGCGGATGGCTGGCTCACCGGTTCGACGGCCGAGTCGTGTTTGTCGCCGGAGCATTCAATCTCTGCGCGAGCATCACCGCCTGCGGGCTGGGCGATCCGACAAGCCTGTGGTTCCTGCCCGGCTATTGGCTGTTGGGGATTGGGTTGGGATGTCTGTATCCGCCACTGATCGGCTGGTTGAATCAGGGAGAAGATGCTCACGCCAATCGTCGTGAAGTCAGCCGCACGTTGATTCTGTTTTGCGTGTCGTGGAATCTTGGCATGATGTGCGGCCAGTTGACGGCCGGTTCTCTGTTTTCGTTCGGGGCGGATTGGACGTACGGCGCGGCGTTCTCGGTCTCCCTGTTAAATTTGATTCTGGCAGTCGCCGCTGTGCGCCAAGTTGTTCCATTGTCGGAGGTGTCGAAAGACCGAACGCCCGCGGAACACGAAGCGGTGGAATTGGCGGCCGCATTCAAACGACTGAGCTGGATCGCCAATTTGGGAGGCATGTTCGGCGGCAGCATGGTGATTCACTTGCTGCCCGATCTCGCTGTGACGATCGGCATTGCCGCCGCAGATCATGGCAAACTGTTGGCAAGCTGGCGAGGGGTCATCATCGCGACTTATTTGGTCATGTACCGCGCGGCGTTCTGGCACCACCGACTCAGCGTGTCAGTGGCATCACAGGTTTTAGCGGCTGTCGGATTGATCGTGATCGCGCGGGCCGAGTCGGCCGTCACGCTGTTGATCGGACTGACTCTGCTGGGCCAACTTGTCGGCTACAACTATTTCTCGGGGTTGTTTTACAGCACGGCCGGCAGCTCGCACGAACGTCGCGCATTGGCTGCGGGCATCCATGAGGCGACGTTGGCGGTCGGCATGGCGATTGGCACGATCGTTGGAGGCATGCTTGGGACGCTGGTGAATCAGCGCGTGCCCTACTTACTCGCGGCGGCGGTCTTGCTAGTGATGATCGCCGTGCAGTCAGTCGCTTGGTGGCGCTGGATTCGGGCTCCGAGACGGAATGCGTTTCGGAACGACGTCGATCCCAGGGCATTGGCTCAAGAAGAATCAACTTGATTCGATCGGCTGAGCAGCTTGAAAGAATCGCAACCCGGATTTGAATTGTCGTGGCCGTCTCGATTGCCGTGTTTGCGGTTACGAATGGATTGCCAACCTGCCTCAATTGCAACAATCTTCCGACATCCATCGAGGTAACGATCATGCAGCTTCGCCCAGGCAGTTTCACCGGACTTGTGGTTGTTGTCGTCTGCGTGCTGTGCGCCGGCCTGTCTTGGGCGATCGAATCGCTGGTGGGTTCGACATCGTTTGCCGAGGATGCGACTAAGTTGATCGACGACGACTTTCAGGAGTTTTCTCAAGGGACGTTCGACGACGGCGGACATAATTTCTATGCGGCTCATGATGGGACGCTGCGAAACATCAATCGGTTTGATCTCAACGGAGACGGGCATCTCGACGTCATCTTCAACTGCACACACAACACTTATCAGATGCTGCCGGCGACGTGTGGCTCGATCAAGCCGGAGCGCCGTGCGGTAAGCGTCGACATTGCAGTGGAAGGGTCGCAACAGGTGGCGTGCGGCGATTTGAATCGGGATGGGTTCACGGACTTGGTTTTCTGTCCCAATCCGATCGGCGTGCATCACGATCGGCGGTTCGTGTCGATTGCCTGGGGCGGACCCGACGGCTGGAATCCGCAACGGATCAACTCGCCGTTGCCGATGAACGGTGCCGCGGCGGTCGCCATCGTCGATCTGAATGGCGACGAGTGGCCCGACATCGCGGTCTTGGGAGGCGTGAGGTGGATGCCCGCTCAACCCGAAGGGCGGATCGTCCGCGTGTATTGGGGAAGCGCCACGGGATACTCGGTCGTCGAGAAGCACGACCTGGGCGTGCCGGCCGCTCAGTCGATTGCCGCGGCCGACTTCGACCGCGACGGTTGTCGCGACCTCGCCGTGTTGGGTTCGGACAGTCGTGTCACGTTGATCTGGAACTCGGTACCGATCGACGGTCGCTGGGCACCGGCGCGAACCGAGATCGCGCTCCCTTTCGCTGATGCCTCGTACATCACGGCCGGCGATGTCACCGGGGACGAGCGAGACGATCTCGTCGTCGGTCGGGCCAGCGCGTCGATTGGCGTAATCGCCGCGGCTGCAGAACGCACGTGGAATCCAGCGCAACAAGTTCCCGCGTTCTCGGCAACACAGATCTCGATCGCGGACATCGACCGCGACTCCCATGCCGATCTGGTGCTGACGCAATTCGATCAGGCCCGCGCGGCGGGAGGCGAACAGGCCGGCGCAGGGAAGCAAGCCAAAGAGGTCGTTCGAATTCTGTGGGGCGACTCAGCCGGTTTCACGCAGCAGCGCGCGACGAATCTCGAAATCCCGCTGGCCGTGGCGACGGCGGCGGCGGACATGGACGGCGATGGTTTCACCGACCTGACGGTCGCCATTCACCAGGGCAAGAAGACGTTCAATGGCGAGTCGTTCGTCTGGTTCGGCGACGGCCAACGTGGATTCAAAAAGAGCGCGACCGGGTTCCGCACGTCCGGGACATTGCACGTCGCCGCAGTTCCGGCCGAGAAGGAACTCCCGGCGCGGGTCGTCTTCTGCAACAGCATCGGTGGCGAACTTGATGAAGATGTCCCGCTGCACGTTTTCTGGGGTGGCAAAGGAGGCTTCGATCCCGAGCGGGTTTGGAAGCTGCCGTTTCACAGCGGCTATGAATCCAGCGCGAGCGATTTGAACGCCGATGGGTTCACCGACTTGATCGTGCTCAATTCCGGTCACGCGGGCGAGCACGCTCATGCCGACGCGACGCTCGGCGCGAACATTCTGTGGGGCGGTCCCGACGGATTGGAGCGTTCGACGAAACGGACGGTCCTGCACGAACACTTCTTGGGGACAAGCAGCGTGGCGGATCTGAATCGGGATGGCTGGCTCGACCTCGTGCTCGAACCGTTCGGCCCCGAGCATGGGGGCGAAAAGGAAAAGCTCTTCATTTATTACGGCGGGGCGGATGGGTACGTGTCGGCGGCGGGGCGTCGAGTCGCTCTGGAAATGGACGGCTACGCGCAGGAGCACTTGGTCGCGGATTTCAATCACGATCAGTGGCTCGATATCGCCGTCACGTCGCGATCGCTCGATTGCGTCCGCATCCTGTGGGGTGGACCAAAAGGCTACGACACGAAACTCGATCAGCGACTCAAGATTGCGGGGCCGGTGGGGGTCGATGCGGCGGACTTCAACGGCGACGGGTGGCTCGACCTGCTGGCCGGCAGTTACAACGATCCCGTCTCCGGACATCGTGACATGGGGCTGGTCATCTTTTGGGGCGGACGTGACGGCTACCGGCACTCGGACGCGCAGTGGCTTCCCGGGTTCTCGCCGCTCGGACGAACGATCGCCGACTTCGATGGGGACGGGCATCTCGATCTGGTCTCGCCCCAGCACAGCGGCGAACTGACTCGCGAGGATTTGGCCTGTCACATTTACTGGGGCAGTGAGTCGGGCTTCGCGCCCCGCCGCCGCACGACGTTTTTCTGCGATTCGGTCAACGACACGATGGCCGGCGACTTCAACGGCGACGGACGGATTGACCTCGCGGTCAACGCTCATACTCGACACGGCGATCATCGCACGCAGTCCCGCATCTTCTACAACGACGGAAAGCGATTCGAGAATCCGATCATTCAGAAGCTCCCGACGAACGGCCCGCACCTGATGTGGGCCGAGGATGTCGGGCACATCTGTCACCGCCAATATCGCCAAGCGTTCGAGTCGCGCGTGTTCTCCTGGAAAGATCAGGCCGCGTCCGGAAAGCTATCCACCAAGGCGATTCGACCGAACGGAACGCGACTCGTCTTCTCGGTGCGATCGGCTCCGAATGACGAGTCGTTAGCGAAGCGCCCTTGGTCCGCAGTGATGAACGATACATTCGCGACTCTACCGGATGACCGCCGGATGCAATACCGCGTGGAGTTCCATTCGGAGAACGGTGATCGCTATCCGGTTCTGGATCGGGTCGAAGTCAGATTACAACCTTGAGCGGCTTCCTGCATGAAAATCCAACGGGCTGACACGACATGAAAGCCATCCTCGTCATCGCGTCGTTGATTGCATGGCTGCCACTGAGCGGTTGCTCGCCGCCGGCAACGTCGAATGTCCGCACGGACTCGAGTCCGTCAGCTCCGTCCAACGAACCCACCGACGTGATCGTCGTCGGTGCTGGAATCTCTGGGTTGTCGGCGGCGCTTGATCTCGGGCGCGGCGGATCGCGGGTCACGGTGATCGACATGTCGTCCGTCTTCGGCGGACATGCCGTCATGTCGCAGGGGAGCGTGAGCATCGTGGCGACGCCAGCGCAAGAACGAGCCGGCATCCACGATTCTCCGGACTTGGCCTTTCAGGATTTTCATCGCTGGGGCGAAGACCCGGACACGGATTGGGTGCGCTACTACGTCGATCATTCGCGGAGCGACATCTACGACTGGTTGGACGAATTGGGTGTGCGGTTTTCGGAGGTGGTGGCGTCATCCGGCAACTCAGTCCCGCGCGAGCATCAGCCGTTGGGACGTGGCATCGGTTTGGTCACGCCGATCTATCGAGCCTGTTTGGAACTGGGCAAGATCGACTTCGTTTGGAACAGCAAAGTCGAGCAGTTGCTCACGGAAGATGGCCGCGTGGTCGGCGTGCTCGTGCGCGACATGCGCACCGGCCAAGAACACAAATTGCGAAGCCAGGCAGTGGTCCTGGCGACCGGCGGCTTTCAAAGTAACTTAGACATGGTCCGTGAATTCTGGCCCGCCGAGTTTCGCTTTCCCGATCGCATCCTAGCTGGCTCCGGCAGGAATTCTATCGGGCTTGGCCATCAGATGGCTCAGGCCGCCGGTGGCGAATTGATCCACATGGACTACCAATGGAATTACTTTACCGGCCTGCCCGACCCGCGCTATCCCGGCACCAATCGCGGACTGAATGCGACGAATCTGTACGGCATCCTGGTGAATGCCGAAGGCCGGCGGTTCGCCAACTTCCACGGTTGGGCCAAGGAGGTCATGCCGATACTGCTCAAGCAAAAGCACGCAACCTGCTGGTGCATTTTCGACGAGGCGGGCAAACCGTTCTTCAGTGTCTCCGGCTCGGATTGGGGCGACTTCAAAAAGGTCGAGAAGCTCATCTTTCAGAATCCGGACTTGGTGAAGCACGCCGACACGCTCGAAGACTTGGCAAAGTTGGCTGGTCTTCCTGCGCAGAACGTGGTCGAGACCGTGGCCCGTTACAACGACTTGGTCGAGCAGGGTGACGACAAAGATTTTGGTCGCTTCGGTCCCGGTAAACCGGAATTCTCGAACAAGGCGTCACCCAAGATCGCGAAGCCACCGTACTACGCGATGCAGACATTTCCGTTGACTCGCAAAAGCATGGGGGGCGTGGCGATCGACTCGCAGTGCCGCGTGCTCGACAAGCAGAAGCAGGCGATCCCCGGCCTGTACGCCGTCGGTGAACTGACCGGCCTGGCGGGCATCAACGGCAAGGCCGCGCTCGAAGGAACGTTTCTGGGACCGTGCATTGTCACCGGCCGAGTCGCCGCCCGGTCACTGCTCAAAGAACTCGAAGTCGCTCCTCAGAGCGCAGTTCCCAGCGAGTCTCGTTGCGCGGCTTGCCACAACATGCCCGATTTGCTGTCGCAAGCCCGCGAAGGATTTTGGCACTTCGAAAAAGTTCACCGCGCGACCCAAGAACGCAGCCTCGATTGCCGGCATTGCCACAGCGAATTGACGCCGTATCGGGAAGACGAACATCGCATCAATCGTCAGTCGCTGACCGCCAGTTGTGTTTTGTGCCACGTGGCGCAGGAGTAATTTCACGGATGCCACGCTCCACTTCATTTGGAGTGCGTCTTAGAAAAGGATGAACTGCGATTGCTCGACGCGGAGTGTCCAACGACGGATCATCTCCGGCCGTTTCAAAACTTCCACAGGCGTCAGAAGGATTGGGCATGAAACCGTTGCTCGCTGCGATGTTGTTGTTGTCGATGGCGGTCTCCGTTCGTGCCGACGAACTCGCCAAGCAGTCCGCAACACCGAGACCGGGTTTTCGTCGGCCCGATCCTCAGGCGCAGCCCGATTTGTTCGTCTGGACCGACACTTGCAACGTGCATGTCCAGCGAGACGGTGACGCCGCGCTGTTGATTGATCTGGGTGACGGCAGCGTGCTGGATCATCTGGCGGAGATTGGTGTCCAACGGGTCGAGTGGCTGCTGCTGACGCATCATCATCGCGAGCAATGTCAGGGGATCGAGCGGCTGAATCGAACCGTGACGAAGGTCGCTGCTCCGAAAGTGGAGCAAGCGTTGTTCGAGAAGCCGACAGAGTTCCGCAAATGGTTTCCGACGCTGGGGGACACGTATTCCGTTTACGGCGCGAGCTATGCCCGCCCGCCTCGGAATCCGATTCTGCTCGACCAGGCTTTGGAATCGGGGAAAGCGTTTGTGTGGCGCGGGCGGGAGATTCTGTGCCTCGACACGCCGGGGCATTCACCCGGAAGCATGACCTATGTGATTCGCCAAGGCGGCAAGACGACCGCTTTCACGGGCGGCGTCATCCATGACGGTGCCAAGATGACGACCTGGTTCGACACGGAATGGGACTACGGCTTCGCCAAGGGAATCGACACGCTGATCAAGTCGGTGGAACTGCTGATCGAGCAGAAGTTCGACCTCGCGCTGCCGTCGCACGGGCCGGCAATTTTGAATCCGCAGGCACAATTCCAAACTTATCGCACGAAGCTGAACACGTTTCGTCAGAGCTACGTGCGCGGCTACCCGGTTTTCGACTCGAAGCCAGAGGAGCGGGATTCGATCTCCAAGCCGACAGCGGTGCCGTTGATCAATCAGGTGACGCCGCATCTCTACAAGCTCAGCCACAAAACTCAGGGGAAGAATTTCGCGATAATCATCTCCGACAACGGCCGAGGGCTGATCCTCGATGCCGGGCTGTTTCCGAAAGCGATGCTCGAAGAGATTATCGTCGGCCTGCGGACTCACATGGGACTCAAGCAGATCGACGCCTTCTGGATTTCGCACATGCACGGCGATCATTTCCTGCTCGGCCCGGAACTCAAAGAGAAGTACGGCGCGAAGGCATGGACGCTGGACCGCATTGCCGACAAGTGCGAGTACCCGCGGCGCTACGATTACGCGGCCCTAGTGTCGGCCTACGGCGACGGCTTCGACGGCATGAAGATCGACAAGCCGTTTCGTGACGGTGAATCAATCGAGTGGGAAGGCTACAAAATCCAGGTCGATTGGATGCCAGGGCAGACGGAGTTCGGCTGCTGCTTGTGGTTGGAGCTGGACGGCAAACGGATTGCCTTCACCGGCGACAACCTCTTCGGCAACCCGGCAGACAAAAAGCAGAACGGCCACGAAGCGGTGGTCGCTCGCAACAGCGCGATCTTTGAGGAAGGTTATTGGCTCGGCAGCAAGTATCTGAAAGACCTCAAGCCCGACATCGTGATGGGGAGCCATTCGTTCGTCATGCATGACCCGGCAGAGTTTCTCGGTCGGTATCACGAGTGGTCCCAGGAAATCATCACGCACTATCGCGAGTTGCTGCCCGACAAGGACTATGAATACCTGTTCGACCCCTACTGGGTCTCGGCGTATCCCTACCGAGTGGACTTCAGCCAGCATGACACGCAGCAAGTGACCGTCACCGTCCGCAACTTCCGTGAGACGCCGCAGCAGCATCGAGTGGAATTGAAACTTCCCGCCGGGCTGACTGCGGAACCGGCTGTGCTGGAAGGAACCATCGAACGCAAGAGCCGTCAGAGTTATCTGGTCAAGCTCACCGTGAATCGCAGTGCGATTCCACCGGGAGTAAACATTGTCCCGTTCGATATCACGCTGGACGGGAAACGTTATGGTGAGCTGTTTGATTTCCTCATTCGAGCGAAAGAATGAACTTCATTAGCAGGACAGGAATCTCATGAGAATCTGCCGTTCAAGAGCTGTCTGGGAGATGTTCACTTCGCTGCTCGTCACCTCGATTATGACGTCGGCTGTGGTCAGCGCGGACGAGACGGTTCGCCATCCGGCAGACCAGCCTCCGCGTGCCCGCCGCGTGCTCTACAACTTCGACGGCGATTCGTGCCTGTCGAATAAGGCCGGCAGCAAGGGGCCGGTGACGGTGACTGTCGAGGACGTGAAGCAACTGATCGAAGAGGTCGCTTTCAACGGGAGTCGTGTCGATACGGTGCTGGTCTGCATCAACGCGCAGGTGATGTACTACCCGACGAAGGTCGGCACGATGCGCGGTCTGCTGTCGACTCCCGAAGAACGAGCGAAGTGGCCGGCATCGGAGAAACAACGGTTTGAGAATCTGAAGGCGTTCTTCGACGCAGGCGTCGATCCCTACGCGGTCATGTTGGCCGATGCGAAACGACGAGGCTGCGAGGCGTTACTCTCCTTTCGCATGAACGACGATCACGGCGACGATTTCTTGCGGACGCAGTTTCTGGTGGACCATCCTGACTGGCGATTGGGAACCGAAAAATATCGCGGCAAAGGAGCGATGGACTTCGGCCGTGACGAGGTCCGCGACTACACGCTACGGCTGATCGAGGAAGCCGTGCGACGCTACGACAGCGACGGAATCGAACTCGACTTCAACCGCTTTCCGGCATTCTTCAAAGAGGGCTCGACCGACGAGCGAGTGGCGAAAATGAATTCGCTGGTCGAACGAGTTCGCAGAATGCTCGACGAGGTCGGACGCGAACGAGGTCGCCGGCTGTTGCTCTCCGTGCGCCCACCCTCGAATTTCGGTCGGACGCCACCAACGCCCGCAACCGCTCGGCAGCTCGGTTGCGACGTGCCCGCATGGGTGAAGCAGGGCTGGGTCGATTTCGTCGCGGTCTCCGAGTTCCTGTTTGAACGGGGCGACCTGCCGATTGGGTTGTGGAAGCAGACGATCACGACCGTCCCGGTTTACGGCGGCATTGAATGCACGAAGGGGGGTGGGAAGAAGAATCTGTCGGCGGATGAATATCGCAACGCGGCAAGGCAACTCATCAAGGCCAGTGCCGACGGCGTCTACTTATTTAACTTCTTCACGTCGCGCGAAGAGGGCGAAAAAGCCTACGAGCCGCCTTTCGATGTCCTTCGTGACTTGGGATCGCTGAATGTCGGAGTCCGCAAGCAGTTGTTCGTGGACGATTTCGTGGTAGCCGAGAAGCAACGAGTGACTCGCGTCTTGGGACAGGTCACAAAAGCCAACGACGGCAAACCGATCTTTACCGACGGTTGGTTTTACGGCACGGTCTTGCACGACGACAGGAAATTCAAACTCTGGTTTCGCAAGCCGGGAACGAATGGCTTCGGCTACGCGGAATCATTGGACGGTCTGTCTTTCAAGAAGCAGGCGGACTTGCAGGGAATCAATTTTGCGGGGGACTACACGCTGGCCGTCGAGATCGACTCGGCGGAAACGGACCCGCAGCACCGGTTCAAAGCGGGCTACGACGCGCCGGGAATGGCTGCCGGAATCGCGCACTCAGCCGACGGCATCCGTTGGACTCCGTACCACGACGGCAAGCCCGTCACCGAACGCGCGGCAGACACCTACAACCAAATCCTGTGGGATCCCGAAGCCAAAACGTATCGGCTCTTCACGCGGACCGACTTCGGCACGGGGGGCGGTTCGACCGAACTGCGAGGGACTCGCAGCATGACCAACCCCGCTCCGAAAACGAATCCCGCGACTTGGACACTGGTCCGCGATTGGATCTTCGACAAGGAGGGAAAGGCCGAAGCACAGCGAAGGCAGATCTACGCGACGACGTGTTGGATCTATCACGGGGTCTATTTCTCCTTGTTGTCGGTCTACGACTTTCCCGGTGACGTGAGCGAAGGCCAGGTGACCGACACCCATAAACGCCACGAACGGGACGTGATGAATTTCTACATCGCCACCAGTCGCGACGGAGACTCGTGGGACATGCACTGGGTTTATGCCAGCCAACCACTGGTGCCGCGTGGACCTGATGGAGCCTTCGACAAAGATATCCTCCTGCCCGCCTCCACGATCGTGACTCACTCCGACAAGCACTGGATCTACTACGCCGGCGCGAATGAGCGGCATGGCAACGAGCAGGTCAAGTTCGACCGCAAACACGCGATCGGTTTGGCGACGCTCCGGCTCGATGGTTTCGTTGGGCTCAGCGCCGGTGAGCACGAGGGGACTGTTGTGACCAAGCCATTCAAGCTGGAGGGGGATCAACTGCTGGTCAACGTCGATGCGCACGGCGGCGAAGCGTCGGTCGAAGTACTCGATGCAATCGGCCAACCGATGCCAGGCTATTCCAGCAAGGAGGTCGTGCCTGTTACTAAACTGGACGAACTCCGTTGGCAACCTCATTGGAAAAAGCACACGGATCTGTCGGCCTTGCGGAACAAGGTCGTGCGACTGAAGTTTCGCTTGCGTGATGCCAAGCTATACTCGTTTCAGATTGGCGGCGAGCAAGCTGCCAGGTAGACCAGTCACTCCGTGACTGGATTTCTCGAGTCACGGAGTGACTCGTCTACGGAGAACAAACATGAATTCAATGCTCCTGCTGCTGATGATTCTCGGAGGCGAGGTTGGCCTCGAACGCCCCGACGTGGAATTCAAAATCTTTCAGTTTCCCGCCGACAAAATTCCGCGGATTGACGGCATCGCCGACGACTGGGCTGTCGTACCAGAGTCGTATTCAATCGGCACGGACCAACTGCGGGAGACGGTCATCGGAATTGGCGACAAGCGTGACCCGAAGAACTTGGACGTGAAGGTGAAGGTCGGCTGGGTGAAGGGGCAGAATCATCTCTACTTTCTCTACGAGGCCAGCGATGACTACTGGGACTTTGCTCGCGAGGATCTGCACAATGACATCTTCGAGGTCGTCATCGACGGTGATCTTTCGGGTGGACCGTTGATCCGTCAGATGCACCCCAACAAGAAGCAGCGCGACAAGCTCGACACACATTTTCTGTTTCACGGCGTCCACGCTCAGAACTACCACATCTTCACACCCGCCGAAGGCAAAGACTGGGCGATGGTCTGGGGCTGTCAGCCGTGGATCAAAGAATTGCCGTACGCGAACGCGGCCTACAAGTACAACTTCAAGCACGGCGAAAGCGGCAAGCTGGTGCTGGAGTTCTTCGTCACGCCGTTCGATTACGCGCCGCCCGACCGTTCGCGCGCGGTGCCGTCAAAGCTGGAAGAGGACAAAGTGATCGGCATGTCCTGGGCGATCCTCGACTACGACGACGAGAAGGCCGAGCGGTACGCCGGGTTCTGGAATCTCTCGCACAAGACGACGATGTATGGCGACGCGTCGGACTTGGTGGCGTTTCGCCTGATGCCGATCGAGAAGAGCCTCCGCAAACCGGTCGAGGCCGATTGGTCGTTCCAAGTGGTCAGTCAGGAGGATCGAGTCGTCGCCTTTCGCGATCGTTCGTTTGGGAAGATCACCTCGTGGCATTGGAATTTCGGCGACGGCAATTCTTCAACGGAGCGTCACCCCACTCATCGCTACGAGAAGGCTGGCGAGTTCATCGTGACGCTCAAAGTCGAAGGGCCTGAAGGCAAAGCACGTCGCGCAAAAGTCTGGGATGTCACTTTGCCCTAGGCACTGCGAACCGCGACAGACTCGCGAATGTCACCTGCTAGCTAAGATCGACAAATACCTCGGCATTGGGAATGCATGCGAGTTGCTGTTGGAGTGCACCCCGAAAACTGGTCAAGGGGTTATGAGAGTCCAGTTCGGTCGCTGTACGGCTTGTCGGTCAAGGAAAGATGACGCTCGGCCGCGATGGTCTTTTTTACGACGTTTCCAACTTGGGTCGCCGGTCGCTCCACGGTTGGATTTGTTCCCAGGCCCGTGCCGCTTGCAGTACCAATAAGTCTGCGAAGCGGTTGCCAATGATTTGCAGGCCGACAGGCAAACCGGAATTGGTCCACCCGGCCGGCACGTTGGCTGCGGGTTGGCCGGTCAGATTGAACGGGTATGTGAACCGAGTCCATTGCAACGGTCCCAGTATTTCGCCGTCGATCGGATCGGCATCGTCTTGTCCAACCGCAAACGGCGGCACCGGCAGAGTCGGACAGAGCAGCAAATCGCAGCGCTCATACACACGCCGCGATTGTTCCCAGAATTCATGTCGAGCGGCAAGCGCGTTCGCGAAGTCGACGCCGCGCAGTTTGAGTCCCGCGTCGACCACTCGTCGCAGACCGGGATCGAGCAACTCTCCCTGCGTCGGCAGTTTCTTTTCGAGGGACGCCGCAGCGGTTCCAAAGAAAAACACTCTCCATGCGTCGTACGGATCGCGCCAGTCGAGTTGCACCGGTTCGACGATCGCTCCCGCTTCGGCGAATCGCTGGGCGGCGCGCTGGCAAATCGCGGCGACCTCTGGATCAACGCGGGCATAACCGAGGTTGGGACTGAAGGCGACTCGCGTACCGCGCAGGCCGCAATCTAAATTGACGGAATAACTCTCACCCGTCGCGGGCAATGACAACAGATCGCGCGGGTCGGGGCCGGCCATCGCGTCGAGCGCGGCGGCCATGTCGGCCACCGTTCGCGTGATCGTGCCGATGTGCCGCAGCATCGCTCCACCGCTCCCCGGCCAATTCGGCACGCGACCGAAGCTCGCCTTGAAGCCGAACACTCCGCTGAACGAGGCCGGGATGCGCAACGATCCGCCACCGTCGGTGCCCAATCCGATCGGCCCCAACCCGGCGGCGACGGCAGCCGAAGCTCCACCGCTCGATCCGCCGGGAGTCAGCTTGGTGTTCCAGGGATTGCGAGTGATCCCGAACGCACGATTGTCGGTCACACCTTTCCAACCGTGCTCCGGAGTGTTCGTGCGGCCGACGACGAGCATGCCTGCCTTGCGCAGTCGTTCGACCGCCGGACAATCCTCCGACGTCACGTTTGTCTCCGTCAGCTTCGAACCGAACGTCGTTCGCGAACCGGCGACGAACAGATTGTCCTTCACATGCAGCGGCACTCCGTGCAACGGCCCCCAGCACTCGCCGCGCATCAGCGCTTCCTCGGCCTTAACGGCCGAACACATTGCTTCCTCAGCCTGCACGGTCACGAAGGCATTCAGCGCCGGATTGATTCGCTCGATCCGCTCGAGTGTCGCTCGCATGACCTCGACCGGCGACACCGTTCGTCTCCGCATCATCGCGGCCAATTCGACGGCCGAACAAAATCCGATCTCCTCGTGCGGCATGACGCAGTCCTCCACGGCGATTCAGCACTTCAGCAGACGATCGACTTGCGGCGGTTGACGTAATCCCAGACGACGAAGCGATCGAGGTCTCGACCAGCCGTGAAAAAGACTCGGCCTTTGGTTGTCTCGGCCACGCGATGTGCGAAGCGGATGTCTTCGTGCGACTGGTTCCAGGTCGCCAGCAGGAAGATGTTGATGACGATTTCCTCGCGCTGGCAGAGCAGCGCCTCGCGCATCGTGGCCGCTTCCGTCAGCGGATCGGACGGGTACAGCAGGTACAAGTCCGAGCCATCGAAGTGAGCGGTCGGCAGGCCGTCTGTGATTAAAATAATCTGCCGGTTCGGAGTGTCGCGGTTGTTCAGAAACTGCCGGCCAAGTTGCAACGCGTGTTGGATGTTCGTGAAGTGCGGCGGAATCATCGACTCGGTGATGTCGGCGTTGCTCATGTCGGCTCGCAACCGCACGACGGGATCGAAAATCGTCACCGGCTTTGGCAGCAGTGAGACGACATCCCCCATCGGCACCGGACGAGCGAAGCTGGCCATCTCGATGAATTGCAGGAAGTCGCCGGGATATTCCTTGCGGATCAACCCGTCGAGCGCGAGAGCCATTCGCTTCACGCTGACGTACAGCCCGTCGTAGCGCATCGAGCCGCTCATATCCATCAGTACGGCCGTCGCGCACTTGGGATTGTTCCGCGTCCGATGAATGACGATGTCTTCGGGCTTGAGCCGCAATGTAGCTCGGTCACTCCGTGACCGAGATTCCGAGTCACGAAGTGACTCGCCTACGGTTCGCAACATCGCGTTGACCAGCGTCTGCGGGATGTCCATCTGCGAAACGGAATCACCGAATTCGTACTCCTTCGTGGACTGCAATTCGACGGCACCCTCTCCGACGATCGGCCCTTGATGCCGACCGCTGCGCGACGCCTGCAACTGGCTGAAGATCTTTTCGAGTAGCTTGCCTTGGAACAGCCGATAAGCCTGCGGAGTGAGTTGGTAGCCGCGTTTCGTCTTTTCGAGACCTTGCTGTTCGGCCATCTGCCGCATCAGCTCTTCGACTTGCTGTTGCAGTTGAGCCAGCCCTTCAAGCTGTTCTTCGTCCGCGAATTGCGACAGTTCTTCAAGGTCGATGATCGCGATCTGTGCCGTCTTCGCCGCCTCTTCGAGTTGCTTGAGCAACCGGTCGATCGTTTCGAGTTCCTCTTTGATCGCCAGAGCCTGCTCGACCGACATCGGTTGGCGGCCGATGAATTCGTACTTCGCAGCGAGCTCGTCGACCTGATACTTCTCACCGAGCCGCTCGGCCAGTTGCAGCAACTGCCGAGCGAACTTTGATCGCTCTCCGCCTGCCCGATACCACAGCCGTTCGAGTTCGCGAAGTTGCTCGTCTTTCACCGCCTTCGTGAATGACGACGCGAGTTCTTTCGGCGGCTGCATCGACCCGGCTTGAGTTTGAAACGTCTTCTTCGCGTCCGCGATGACGCGTTTCGTTTCCCACGTCTCCAGAATCTTCCGCTTCCGTTCGAGCAGCATCTTTCGCAGCGATTCGAGGCTCGGCCCCAGCCCGGCGATCTGCCGAATGTCGAGATGCACCGCGCGAGCCAACTCCTCGTCGGTCAGCTCGCTCATGTCGCCGTATTCGAGCATGTGCTCAAACGCCGGCGACACCAAATCCGGCGGCGGCTGACTCGGCGGCGGAAAGTTCCGCGGGTCGTACCGCTGATACGTGTGAATCACGCCACCGAGAGATTTCGTTTGATCCGACATTTTTGGTCCGTCACACAAGAATCGAGCAAGCGTCACACTTTTGAAAATCGCGTCCTTCGAACGGATCCAGAGCCGCTCCGCAATTGGGGCAGGTCGTCGGCATCAGCGGATCATCAAGTTCTGTGTCTTTGAACCACCAGTAGTAGGCTTGAACAAATTGGTTGAGTTGATCGACCAGCTCTCGACCGCGCACATTGACGGTCCCGTTCCGGTCAAGAAGCTTCTCGGCCGCCCATTCTGCATATTCACTGGAATCGAGCCAAAGCAAGAACAGTGACCGAGAGATGCCTCGCCAATTGGCGATCTCTTTTGCCAGTCGCTCACTAAAGCCGAGCCGTTCTGGCGCGACTTCGCCGTTGCATTCAACGCACTGCAACGGATTCTCGGTCAATGTGTCGCGCAGCATCACACAACGACACGCTGCACAATGACAGACGTCCTCGTCTGGCGTTGGAGGCAAAGGCCGAAGCTTCCCATAGGGATCATTGACCGACTCAGAATTCATACCGAATTTGCCCATTCGTTTGCGATCGCGAGACCTGATCCGTGGCGTACAAACCGGCAAGGACAAATTCGACGCACGATGCTCGGACGGCGGGATCTGTCGAGGCATTCAGCTCGAAGGCTTTGTCCCATGCGGGTGGGACACGCTTCAGTCGCTCGGCGTAATAGCTCGATGGCAGCATGTCGCCGACCTCGATCTTCACGCCTTGAGCGAAGATCTGCGAAATCTCTTCGAGGCCGTGTTGTTCGACGTACTCGGTGAAGACGGTGCGGATCGCTTCGGCCAGCAGAGCGTCGAGGATTTGGCGTTCGCTCATTTGATGGCTGCCCATCAAGTCGAGTTCTAACTTGCCGAGCGAGGACGAATACAAGTGGCCGAGATCGCTGATGCGGGGCACGGCGGGACGTTCGCCGAGTCGTGCTCCGCGCTGCCGGGCGCTGGCGATCATCGTCCGATAGTTCGCGATGCTGAAGCGGGCGCTCACGCCGGAGGCTTGGTCGATGTATTTCGATTTGCGAGCGGCGATGCTCAGCTCTTCGATGATCTCTTTCATGAAGCGCGGCACGATGACCGGGAACGGCTCGCCGCGGTCGATGGCCGCTTCCTGTTCGAGAATCTCGATGCCGAGATCGCGTTCGCGCGGGTAGTGCGTGTGGATCACCGAGCCGATGCGGTCCTTGAGCTGCGGGATCACTTTGCCGCTGCGGTTGTACGTCGCCGGATTTGCCGAGAATAAAATCAGCACGTCGATGTCGAATTTCACCGGGTATCCGCGAATCTGTACGTCGCGCTCTTCGAGAATGTTAAACAGTCCGACCTGCACGAGTTCATCGAGTTCCGGCAGTTCGTTCATCGCGAAGATGCCGCGATGCATTCGCGGGATCAGTCCGAAGTGCAGCGCCGCCTCGGCCGACATGCTGACACCTCCGACCAACTTGGCCGGGTCGATCTCGCCAATGATGTCGGCGAACTTCGTGCCGGGGGCGAGTCGCTCGACGTAGCGCTCCGATCGCGGCCACCAGTCGATCGAAACTTCGCTGGCCGGAACATTCGCGACCAACTCGCGGCAGACGCGTGTGATCGGTCGATACGGATCGTCGTGCAGCGGGGATTCGGGATCCGCGATGAACGGAATCTCGTCGTCGAGGAAACGCACGAGCGTTCGCATCAAGCGGCTCTTCCCCTGCCCTTTCTCGCCGAGGAACAGCATGTCGTGCCCGGCGATGATCGCGATGTTGGTTTCCGGAATGACGGTGTTTTCATAGCCAATCATGCCGGGAAACAATTCGTCCCCCGCCGCCAGCATTCGCAGGAAGTTGTCGCGAATCTCTTGCTTGACCGTCTTGGAAACCCAGCCGCAGTCGCGAAGTTCTTGCAGATTTGTCGGCCGTTTTGATTGCGTTGTCATGTTGTCTCTCAAGTTGTCGTTTGTGCAGACGATGGCGGTGATCCGATTGCCGTTGGCCGAGAAGCCGTTCTTGCGAAATCAAAAAATCACGGCGACCGGCTGACGGCCAATGGCTCACGGCCGGCAATAAGGACCAGTCCTTGTAGCGGCAAGTGCGGTTCAAAGCGTGCTCGCGGCAGATGCTCGGCCAGCAGCGCGCCGCCGCCGCCGGTGACGAAGATCTCCGCGTCCGATCCGACCTGCCGTTCGATCAATTCTTTGACCGCTCCGAGTTGTCCCCAAAACAGTCCGCTGCGAATTGCCGCGCGCGTATTGCGGCCGAGCGGTTCGGGAGTCGCTTGTCCGAGTTCCGGCACGGAAACGAGCGGCAGTAGCGCCGTGTATTCGTGCAACGCCTTCGCCGAGAGTGCCAAGCCCGGCAGGATCGCCCCTCCCTCGAACGCGCCGTCGGCCGAGACCACGTCGACCGTCGTCGCCGTTCCGGAATCGACGATGACTGCCGGACGATTCGCGCTCCGCAGTTCATTCACGGCCACGGCGTTCAGCAGCCGGTCGATGCCGACGCGGCGCGGTTCCTCGACACGGATCGGCAGCGGAAAGTCATCGGAGTTCGCGACTGTCCGCGGCGCCGGGCCGAGCGAACTCCGCCATTCGGATTTGAGTCGCTCGACGTCGTTCGGATTCGAGCCGGCAATCGCAGCCGGCAGCCAATTCGTCGCGGCCGATTGCCATTGTGCGAGAAGCTCGCACGGCAGCGGCTCGTCCGCCAGCAACGAGGTTCGCTCGATGCATGCCGGCAGTTCGCCGCGCGGTCGCGAACTCGGCCACGTGAACAGGCCCAGTTTGACCCGCGTGTTGCCCACGTCGATGACGAGACGATGTTGAATCACAGAATGGTCCACAAACTTGACCCACGATGCTTGGCAAACGATACGGGGTGAGCGGACCTCTCACCACCCCTCAGAAGTCGCCGATGAGCTCGTGACCATCGCGACTACCGAGTGCTTGCCAGGTTCTGAGATTGATGTTGTCGCTCACGAACTTCACATGCCCATCGACGAACAACGCATGAACTCCGCCGGTGTGCCGGCTTCGGGCGGCAACATTGTGTGACACGCGGTCCCACCAGAAATTTGTCCGGATGCTGTGCGGAAGTCCGCCACGACAATCAACGTCACGATCGTTCGGAGTGCGCAGGTGATTGTACATCGAATGCCCCGGAGCCGCGAACAACCAGCGACTGCCGCGCGTCAGATTGAGCAACAATCCGGCGGCATGGCATTGCGTGGTGTAGTTCGTCAGTTCGGGACCGTTGGTCGAGTTATCGTTCCCTTGAGTCAGCACAAAGCCGGTGACGGGACTGACTCCATCCCAAGTCGCTGGGCCGCCCGGTTCGGACTTAATCGTTTCGCTGATGCAGATCGTGGAACTGCTTCCGTCGGTCACGTCCTGAAACCGCGTGCGGGAATTTTCGTAAAAGGCGCCGTTCACTCGCACTCCGCCTGGATTGCGCGGTGAGACGGGAAGGGTCGTGCCGGTGCACAGCGGGTAATTGTGAACCGCGCTGTTGATTGTCTGGCCGTTGACGATACTGCTTTGCAAGATAGCGAAGGAGTCACTGGGACAGAGGAAGAACTTGATCGTCTGACTCATGGCTGTGCCGTTGACGGCCAAATTGTCCGGGTCCGCGTTGAAGTTGATCTGCTTGAACAGTGACGCCGCGTCGAGATGCGGCATCAAGTGAGCGTAGGCCGAAAAGCAACGTCCTTGGCCGTCGGCCGAACTGCGCATCCGACCGGGAGGAAGCGTGCGACACGATTCGTGGTAGTTGTTCAGCGCCAAGCCAATCTGCTTGAGATTGTTGCGGCATTCAACCCGCCGCGCGGCCTCACGAGCCGCCTGCACTGCCGGCAATAGAAGTGCCATCAAGATCGCGATGATCGCGATCACCACCAATAATTCGATGAGCGTGAAGCCTTGGCGGGACATGTCGGCATCCTGTTGCGACGGAGTGCGCGTTGTCCCCATCTGCAAGACTGCCGCCGCTGGCAAAACGTCGTTTTCCCATGATTGTCCGTCAAACGGCGGCGGCTGAATCGCGAGCCACGAGCCAAACTGCTTTCCGACGCTCTCGCCATCCAGCCGGAATGACCGGTCAGCCACACGTCTCCTAATGGCACGCTCGTGCCATTCGGTGGGAGTCTAGCAACAAGCGGTGTCGGATCAAGCGCGTTGGCCACGCGTTCGTGAAGAGACCACCTTCGGTTTCAGCGCGGCGAAACGAGCCTCGAATTCCTCGCGAGCGATTTCCAACATCCGCGCTCGAAAAGCAACGAAATCGTGATCGCTCATCAGCACCAATCTTGACGCGTCGAGTAAGTTGGCGGGGTTGTTGATTCACAACCTTTTCAACTTGGAGGCGTCATGTCGCGTCGAGCGGATGGGCGGAAGGTTTCGGAGTGGCGTGGGCGGTTCGAGCGGTTTCGG
>CAMDRI010000097.1 GCA_945906725.1 Candidatus Kuenenia stuttgartensis
GATCCGCATGGTCGCCCGACCGACAGGCCGCACAGCCACACTCGTGAACCGCCAATTCCGTTGCCATCGTTCGGCCTCCTTCCTTGGAGTCGCCGGTAGTCTACTTCAGACTGTCTATTTCACGAATCAGTTCTTGGACGGGTTCTTAGGTTGCCGCGGATCCCTTCTCTGCCCTCGTCAGCAGCTATCGCGAAGGGGGTGACTGTGCGACTGGGATTGCGGGAATTCGCACGATTTGTATTTGGTCACACGATCCGGTGTCGTGAAAATCCAACACTTCCGATTCTGCGGAACGATTCGTTGGACAGCGTTGTCCCTGCCACTTGCGCTCGAGCAAGGTGTTGCGTTGTTCCGTGTCGCTTGGGCATAATTCCAGACAAGTTGTCATGGTTGTTTTGCCGCTCGCAGTCGCTGAGAAACAAGGCTGTTCATGACTTTCGCTCCTCGACAGATTCGGATCGTGCTCTGGGCATTGTTGGCCGCGAGTGCGTTCTCGATGCCGGCGATGGCTTGGCAAGGGAAACGAGTCATTCGCGCCGAGGGCGGGGCCGTCCAAGTGGTCGGCGACGCTCCTCCCGCCGGGGCTCAACCGGGAGTTCCTGGGCAGCCGAATCCGAATGCGCCGCCAGGCGCGGGCAAACCGGGCGATCCCAGCAAGCCGGCCGATCCCAATGCTCCGAAAGAAGGCGAGAAGAAAAAGGACGGCCCGTCACCGTTGACCACTCGGCCGGCGAAACCGCAGACACCGCCGAACCCGGATGAATTGAAGAACCTCAAGCCGGACGCGGACGGCAAAGTAAAGTTCAACCTCAAGGGGCAGCCGTGGCCGGATGTGCTCGATTGGCTCGGCGAGACCTCGCAGAAGAGTCTCGACTGGCAAGAGCTGCCCAACGACTACCTGAACCTCGTCACGCAGCAGAGCTACACGATCGACGAAGCTCGCGACTTGCTGAATCGGCACTTGTTGTCTCGCGGCTTCACGATGCTCACGCACGGCGAGACGATCTCGGTGGTCAACGTGACCAAGATCAACCCTGGCATGGTGCCGCGCGTCGAGCCGGACGACCTCGCGACGCTTCCCGATCACGACTTCGTGAAGACATCGTTTCCGCTGGCATGGCTTCTGGCCGATCAGGCCGAGACCGAACTCAAACCGATGCTCAGTCCCAACGGCAAACTGACGCACCTGACAAACACGAATCGTTTGGAGGCGATGGACTCGGTCAAAAACCTCCGCGAAGTTTGGACCGTCATCCAGGAGGAACAATCGGGCGGCAAGCAAGAACAGCTCGTCCGTGAGTTCAAGCTTAAGCACACGAAAGCCACTGAGATACTCGACCAGTTACATACCCTGTTAGGAATCAACAAACCGAACTCGCAGAAGAAGCGGAGCGGCAGCAGCGGCGGGGGTGGCGGCATGGACCCCAACATGATGATGCAATTCCAGCAGCAGATGCAGCAGATGATGCAGCAAATGCAACAGGGAGCCGCGCAAGCCCAGGCGGGCGGAGCGGCCAAACCAAAACCCGGCGAAATCCGGCTGCTGGCCAACGAGCGGGAGAATAGCATTCTCGCGACCGCGCCTCCCGACAAAATGGCGATCGTCACGCAAGCCGTGAAGACGCTCGACGTCCAATCCTCGAACGAGCATCTGCTGCAGAATCTCTCGCGAATGCAGGTCCATCGACTCAGCGGCATCGAACCGCAATCGCTGGTCGATCTGCTGGAGGAAGTTGGCAACCTCGATCCGACCACCAAGCTGCAAATCGACACCAAGAACAAGTCGATCATCGCGTACGCCTCGCTGGCCGATCACCTGACGATCAAGATGCTGGTCGAAAAGCTCGACGGCACCAACCGGAAGTTTCAGGTGATCCCGCTGCGCAAACTCGGGGCCGATTATGTCGCCGGCACCATCGAGTTCATGATGGCCGGCGGTGAGAAGGAAAAGAATCAGGGCCGTAGCAATCCGTTCTACTTCGACGGCTATTACAACCCGTTCGGAGGTAGCCGATCGACGCAGTCCGACAGCAGCGACAAGTTCAAAGTCGATGCCGATGTCGAGAATAACCGCCTGCTGCTGTGGGCCAACGAGATCGAACTCCGCGAGATCGAAAATCTGCTGATGAAATTGGGCGAGATCTCGCCGGCTGGGGGAAATCGCAGCACCCAGCGCTACCTCGAACATCTCGATCCCGAGGACTCCGAGAAGTTGCTGGAACGCATCCGCCGCATCTGGCCCGGCATCAGCCCCAACCAACTCATCATCGAGGATGAAGATTCCTCGCCCCGGTCCCGACGTCCCGAACCGACCGAATCGCCAGAGAGTTCTGCGCCTGGCAAGGAGTCTTCTGAGTCCAAACCGGCGGCAAAGACGAAGGGAAAAAAGGCAAGCCCCCCAAAGACCGCTCCTCCTGCCGCGCGCGCCGCGGTTCAACCCAAAGCTCATGAAGTGCTATTCGCCACCGTAGATCCCACCGACGAAGAACGCACTTCCGAAGATGCCCCTGTGGCAGATTCACCGGCCAACGATGACCGCCGTGTGCCCAACGTGACGGTGCCTCGGCAACCGCGACAACGTGGGGACGCCGCACCGATTGAGCTGTCGCCGCCGAAATCACCGGCTCCGATTCGCATCCGCCGCGGCCCCGATGGCAGGCTGGTGCTCGAATCGCAGGACACCGAGGCTCTCGATCGTTTGGAAGAGCTGCTGCACGAAGCCGCGCCGCCGAAACGCGACTACAAGGTCTTCTACCTCAAGCACTCGACCACCTGGGCCTATTCGGTCGAACTCAGCCTCAAGGATTTCTTCGAAGAAGACAAGAAGAAAAGCGGCAGCAGTTTCAATCCGTATTTCGGCCGAATGGAGAGTAACTCGAATCAGGATTCCACACGCCGGCTCTCGAAAAAGAAGCCGCTGAAGTTCATCTCCGATTCCGACAGCGGCACGATCATTGTCCAAGGTGCTGACGCGGCGCAACTCAAGGTCATCGAAGAGTTGATCAACATCTACGATCAACCGCTCGCCACCGACGGCAAGCAAGTGCGCAAGACGCAAGTCTTCACGCTCAAGTATTCCAAGGCGACCATCCTCGGCGAGGCGATCAAGGACGTGTACCGCGACCTGCTCTCCACCAACGACAAGGCGTACCAGAACAACCAACCCGGCAAGGAAGGGCAGAAGCCTCCCGAACGCAACTACACCTTCGTGTACGGCAATGCCGAAAGCGACGACAAATCCAAACAGGAAACGCCAATCAAATTCAAGGGCTTGGTCTCGCTGGGAGTCGATGACATCTCCAACACGATCATCGTCTCCGCCCCGGAAAGCCTGATGGAGAACATCTCCGAGTTGATCGAGCAACTCGATCGCGCCGCGCGTCCGACCAACTCTGTGCAGGTCGTGAAGCTCGACGGCAAAATCAACTCCACCGAATTACAAAAGCGGCTCCAGAAAATCCTGACGAAGCCTCAACAGAAGCCGCAGCCGCAAAAACCGCAACAGCCCCAGCAGCCGCAGCAGCAACCGCAAGAACAGCCCGAAGAGCAAATCTTTCTACCGTAGCCGCCTGCTGAGAAATGACAAATCGAAGGGCTGCGGCCGCATCAACTTTGCGGTTCTCGCGAGGCTTTCAGGAGCTCATCACGGCTCACCGCGCCGCTTTGTCCGTCCATTCCTTTTGCGACCCTTCGATTCGCAGCGGGCCGGCGATTTCTTTTCCGTCGCGGAGGATGACGTAGGCATCGGCACCCGGAACGCTGTCCCAGCGGAGCTTCGCGAGGCCTCCGGCTTTCACGGCCCGCGAGGCCGCTGTGCGACGACCTTGGGCACCGATGGCAATGATCGAGTAGTGATGCTCGCCTGAGCCGTCGTCTTTCAAAACGGCGGGAGCCGCTGGGATGGGAATCTCCGCCTGCCGCAGTTCGCCTCCCCAGAGTTGCAGAACTTCGCTGGGATATGGCAGTCCGCCGCCGCCATAGCCGCCGCCGCCGAGCGACATCATGCCCTGGCCGATGATCGCATCGGTCAGAGGTTCGCCGTGCCCCGGCCGGAACGATTGAAAGCGGATTCGGCCGGGATGCGTCAGCCCCGACCACTCCTTTTGTGAGACTTCGGAATGTTCCAGTCCTTCCCCTTGGATGATCGCCATTTGACGCCAGGCTCCGTCCAGCCACATGTTCCAGGAAATGTGGCCGGGGGAACCGCGTCGGCTGCCATCTTTTTCGAGAGCATGAAATCGGTCGTCGAAGGGATCGTCGATCTCCCCTTTGATCAGTCGGCTGCGAACCCACAGACCGCCCGGCCCGTCCCACAGCGAACGGGCGTAGATGCCACGCGGGATTTGATGAGCTTCAAAGCCGGCCTCCCACGGCTGGCCGGTGTCGGAAACGATCAATTCCTTGCGGACGATCAGCCGATCGACATCGAGGACTTTTTGCCGCTCGGTGCCGACTTGCATCACGCCCAACGTGGTGCCGACCGACAGGATGACAGTGATGAGGTGTTCCTTCATGACGTGGTCTCCGTTTATTGAGAGGTGGTTTCAAAAACTAGCACGACGCGCCAGCGAGTGGTCAGAAACATCGGGAAAACAATCACTCGCTGGCGCGTCGTGCTGGTCGAATTGTGAGCCGTTTGGTCAGAGACTCTCTAACACTTGCCAGTTGGCGCCGACGGAGACATCGACTGCTAGCGGCACACGCAGTGTCATGGCGTTGGTCATCTCGTCGCGGACCAGCGCGGCGAGCGACGTGACTTCGTCGGCGGGAGTCTCGAACACCAGTTCGTCGTGGATTTGCAGCAGCATTCGGCCGGGGTGTTGAGTCTTGGCGAGCCGGTCGTGGACGCGGAGCATCGCTTGCTTGATGAGATCGGCTGCGGAGCCTTGAATCACGGTGTTGATGGCGGTTCGCTCGGAGAGATTCAGTTGTTGTCTGCGTTCCGGACGGATGCCGCTGATCGCTCGTCGTCGGCCGAGGATCGTCGTTGCGAAGCCGGTGCGAGCGACCTCGGCGAGCGTTTGCGTGATGTACTCGTCCACGGCGGCGTACTTGGCGAAGTACTGGTCGATGAACAGGGTCGCTTCGTCTTGGTCGATGTGTAGCGCCTCGGACAGACCGAAGGCGCTCTGGCCGTAGAGCACTCCGAAGTTGACCGCTTTGGCGATGCGGCGTTGCTCGGAGCTGACCACGTCGGGCGTGACGTTGAAGATCTCGCAGGCGACGGCCGTGTGGATGTCGGTACCGGCGGCGAAGGCTTCGCAGAGCACCGGATCGCCGCAGAAGTGCGCGAGAATGCGCAGCTCGATCTGCGAGTAGTCCGCGCAGACAAACTTCCAATCCGGCTCGGCGGGGATGAACGCTCGACGCACGCGATGCCCCTCGGTCGTGCGGATCGGGATGTTCTGGATGTTTGGATCACTGCTGCTGAGTCGGCCGGTGGCGGCGACGACCTGGTTGAAGCGAGCATGAATCTTGCCGGTCTGTGGGTTGACCAGTTCCGGCAGCGAATCGAGGTACGTCCCTTTCAACTTGCTGAGTTGCCGATGCTCGATGATCTTCGCCGGCAGAGGATGCACGAGCGCCAGTTTGTCCAACACGTCCTGATCGGTGCTGGGACCTGTCTTGGTCTTCTTCATGACCGGCAGGCTGAGTTCCTCGAACAGCACCTTCGCGAGTTGCTTGGGCGAGTCGATGTTGAACTCGTGGCCAGCGATCTGATGAATCTCGGCGACGAGGTCGGTCAGTCGCAGTGCGAGCTCGGCTGATTGCCCCCGCAACTCCGCGACATCGACCCGAATGCCGGCCGTCTCCATTGCGGCCAGCACGCCGATCAGCGGGCGTTCGAGGTTCCAGTACAAATCCCACAAGCCTTCGCGACGCAGTTCGTCGGCAAGCATTTGCGAAAGTTGCCACGCCACATCGGCTCGTTCCGCAGCCCATTTGGAGAGACGTCGTTGATCCGCGAACATCGCGGGATCGAACGGTGGCAATGCTTTCTGGAGATATTTGTCAGCCAGAGCCGGAAGGTCGTGGTCGCGTGCTCCGGCTTCGAGCAGATAGCTGGCGACCATTGGATCGACGCCAAGTCCGTTTGGCTGAATCCCGGCGCGGCGCAACAGCAACAGATCGAATTTGAGATCGTGATTGCTGATCTGCACCTCGGGCGATTCGAGGATCGGTTTCAGGGCGAGCAGCACTCGCGAGGTCAATGGCTTCGGGACAGGGGAGGGGGGGGCCTCGATGGACGGAGTGGGCTCCTCATCGAAGAGTGATCGTTGGCGACGGGAAGGGGTTTGAAGTGGGGTTGCGATCTGTTGCTCGGAACCCTCACCCGGCCTTCGGCCACATTCTGCCAAAGGGGGAGGGGCATGTTCGAAGATCGAGATGAACCATGACCTTTCTGTTTCCCAGATGATCGTGATGGCGACGATGTCGGCTTGCGTGGGATTGGGCGATGACGCGATCACGTCGAGACAGAACTCGCGTTGCGTCTGCAATTGCTTGATGAATGCGGCGAGCTGGGTGTCGGTCTCGACGATTTCGCAGCGATGAGTCGGCTCAAACGACAAGCTGGCCTGCTGAGGCGTCATTGCAGGGGCATCTGCAGCGGGGAGCTTGAGTTCGCTCGGCAACGACTTGGCGTCGTCGATGAACCGGCGGAATCCGAACTCTTGAAACAACGCGGCCAACCGAGCGACATCGACTCGGCCGACCTGCATCGCGTCCCAATCGGGGTTCAAATCGAGGTGTTGATTGAGCGTGACCAACGTGCGACTGACGCGTGCAAGATCGGCGAACTCTTTCAGATTCGATTTGAGTTTTTCACCCGCAACCTTGTCGGCATTCAACAGCGCTTCGTCGAGCGAGCCGAATTGCTCCAACAACGCAGTCGCTTTTTTGGGACCGACCAGCGGCACTCCCGGCACGTTGTCGACGCTGTCGCCGACCAGCGATTGAAAGTCGATGGCTTGGTCCGGGCGGATTCCCCAGTCCGCCTTCAAATCGGATTCGTCAAACCAGGTATTCTTGCGAACGTTGAAAATCCGTACGCGCGGGCCGAGCAGTTGGCGAGCGTCCTTGTCGTTGGTGACGATGCGAACGTTCAAGCCCCGCTCGACCGCTTGCCGAGTCAGCGTCGCGATCACGTCGTCCGCTTCCCAGCCGTCACA
Source organism: Candidatus Kuenenia stuttgartensis (assembly GCA_945906725.1). GTDB lineage: Bacteria > Planctomycetota > Planctomycetia > Planctomycetales > Planctomycetaceae > SXKJ01. The sequence goes on from CAMDRI010000097.1 coordinate 7,173, forward strand.
ACGCAGCTTTGGGATGCCGAAGCCGTCCATGACCTGCTGCACCATCTCGATCTGCGGCCGCAGGTCTTCGGGCATCTCGGTCCGATTGGCTTTGTATTTGGGGTACAGCGCCTCGCGGGTTCCCGGCCCCGGCGAGTCCATCGCGCACAGCCAGTGCGTCGGCCGTTGAGTCTGCAGAATGTTGAACAAGTCGCGTGTGAAGCCAAAGACCGCGTTCGACGGCAAGCCTTTGGGGCTGGTCATCGAGGGGATCGCGTGGAACACCTGAAACAGGAGTGAGAAAGTGTCGATCAGGAAAAGCGTGGGATTGGTCATTGGCTATTGGCTATTGGCTATTGGCTATTGGCTATTGGCTATTGGCTATTGGCTATTGGCTATTTCCGGCCGCAATCTAGCTGGTGTGCCTGCCAAATCACCAATGACCAATCGCCAATCATCAATCTGCGCCCTCTCTCCGCACAATCGCCACGCTCCGCACGTTCGGCCAGCCTTCCGGCTGAATCGACTGCTACGACCGCACTTCTGGCCGCGTCTTGACCCGGCTCGATGGCCGGGTAGAGTTCCGTGGTCACGTCGATTGGCTCCTGTTCCGATATTTCGATCACTCCATTTCTTTCTCGAGGTGTGTCATGGCTGCGCCGCAAAATAAGCCGATCGGATATCAGGTCTCTGTCATCGTGTTGTCGCTGGGGATCGTTGTTCTCGGCACGCTGGTCTACATGGACCAGAAAAACATCCGACAGGTAACAACGGAGAATCTCAAATCCACCGCGGATCGCCAGAAGATTGAGGCGCTCGAGAGAAAGGTGCGAGAAGAGTTCGAAGACCTCAAGAAGTTGACTGGTAATCCCGGTGACGTTTACGGACTGGGAGAAGAGAACGGCACCAATGTTCGTGGCAGCAACCTGGCCGACATTGCCAAAGCCGCTGTCGCCGAACCAACTCATAAAGCGGCGATCAACACGCTTGTGCAGCGAGCCACCGCCCGCGAACAAGAACGAGACGAAGCCCGTGCCAAGCTGGACGAAGCTCAAAAACTGATCATCGATCTCCAGAAGCAGTATCAAGTGCGGGTCGATGCGCAAGACGCCGGCCGTGTGAAGGCCGAAGGCGATCTGAGCGTCTCCATCAAGAACAAGGATGAAGATGGTCGCGTCAAGCAGAAGCGGATCGACGACCTCACCCAGGCGGCCAACGAGGCGGCAGCGGAACTCGAAAACGTAAAGGCCGCCCGTGCGGCTGAAGTCAAAACCCTAGACGCACAAATCTCCAAGCTCGCCGCCATTAACGGCAAACTGTCTGACGAGATCGACGAAATTAAGAAGACCAGCTTCGAGATCCCCGATGGCGAGATTCGCTGGGTCGATCATCAAAACGGTCGCGTCTGGATCAACCTCGGCGAGGCGGATAACTTGCCGAAGAGAACGACCTTCAGCATCTACACCAAGAGTCACAATGGTGTGGCTCGTGGCAGCAATGACATCAAGGGTGCAATCGAAGTCACCCGCATCATTGACGCACACACCGCCGAGGCACGCATCATCAAGGACGATTTGTATCAGCCGATTGTCAAAGGGGACCCGATTTTCACGCCAATTTGGAGCCCCGGTCGCAAAGAGAACTTTTCGTTTGTGGGCATCATCGACTTCGACAATGATGGCAAGAGTGACCGACAGAAGTTGCATGAACTGGTTTCGGGAGCGGGTGCCACGATCGATAACGAAGTCGATGACGATGGCAAACGGATCCGGTACATGAAGTTTCCCAACGAATTCATTGACCACGGCGAAGGTGTGCCCGGCATCGACGTGAACACGAAATTCCTGGTCATCGGCGAGATTCCTGATATCGCACTCGCCGTCAAAGATGAAGACAAGGCCCGCATCGGTCTGATTCTAAAGCACCGAAAAATTCTCGGTGACGAGGCCAAACAGCAAGGCGTGCGAGTCGTGAACCTCAACGACTTCTTGTCGTGGATTGGCTACCAACCGCAACGCCGATTGTTCGTGCCCGGAGCTGATAAGGGATACAAGCTGAAGGCCGGCGAACGGGAACCTCCGGTGGACAAGGTTTCGGGCCAAGTCTCGGGAGCGATCAGTGGCAACAAGCGGATCAAGCCAGCCACATCGAGCGGTCAAACCAGCCCGCTGTTCGGCAAGTAGTCCAAGCCATTGAAGTTCACCTGGCCGCCCCGAATTGAATCGGAGTCGCGATCCGTTCGCGAACCGAACTCACATTTCTTGTGAGGGCGTCGAGCGTGTCACAGTGCAGATGGATGTCTCGGCAGACTTCCTCCCACGCCGGGAACAGGCCTTGGCTAATCCGCTGCCGAGCCAAGTCTGCCGCGAGTTGATCGACTTGTCGCTGCAATCCACGGCGCAAGCGGCGAGTGAACATCATCACCAGCAGTGTTGACCACAACACGAAGATCACTCCAGCGTTGATGTAAAACGCTCCCGACAAATACGGGTCGTGTCGCAAGTCTTCGGCGAACATCGAGTCGTAGAAGAAGCTCTTCAGCACGCGATACAAGACGAAGCCGATGAACGACAGCAACAGTGTTTCGTACCACGTACGAATCAGCTTGCCCGATCGTCTCTTCGCAACGTTATCCACCATGCCGTCGATTCGCTGCCCGGCATCGCCGAGAAACTGACCTTCGACACGAGCCGCTTCTTGTCGCAGTTCTTGCACCGTCTTGGAGTTGCTTGACAACGCTGTCAGCTTCGCGTCGCGCAGGAAGCCGCTCAGGATCAACTGCGACTCGCGCAGCAGATCGTCTTCCAGGCCGAGCGAACTGGCGGCCCGTTGCAGGTTGGATTCGGCTTCGCGTTCCTGTTGTTTGCTCGACAGCCAGCGTGTCCCTTGCACGACGCCAATCAATGCCATCTGCACGGACGAGCGTGCTCGCCAGAGTGTCGCCGATGCGATCAAGTTGCCGAGGCCCGAATACACACGCAAGATCGAGGAAAATGGACTGACGCCCCAACGCTCGGTGACCGCTGTCAGCAGTCGCCGCTCCCACAATCCCTGGCTGGCAACCAGCTCATCGCGCAGCCGAGCGGTCATCGCGTCGTGCAATCGCTGTCGCTGTGTCTCCAGTGCCGCCTCCAGTTTTTCGATCGCCGGAAGATTGGCGGCGACATGTTCTCGGCAGTGAGTGATCGCAGTGTGAATCAGGTCGAGTAAATTCGCCCGTCGCACTTGAATGCGCTGCGACGAGGCGATGCGGCTGGTGAGCAAGTCTTGCAATCGTGCGAAGTCACCTGACGGCCGCCGCCCCACTTGTTGATCCTGCAAGGCTCGCACAGAATCGACGAAAAAGACCTCCGGCACGGCGTACTTTTCGGCGAGTTGCCGACGCCAGTCCTCGCGGATGTCGCTGTCGCGGTCGGCATGCGTTTGCACAAACAGCAACCGGCAACCTTCGGCCGCCTGCTGCAACTCGTCGCTGACACGGGCCGAGCGATACTTCTGCTGCGTCGAAACAAACAGCAACACATCGCAATGCGGCAGCATCTTTCGGAGCCGGGCCAGATTCGATCCGGCCGTTTCTCCTTCCGACGTGTCCGGGTCCGGGCAATCGACGACGACGATGTCGCGCAAGATCGGCGAGTCCATTCGAACCAGCTCAAATTCCGACAGAGGCAGTCCGAACGAATCGAGATTCGTGTCCGGATGCGCGATCAAAACCGGAAGCGTTGTGGTCGGCCGCTCACGGCCAGTGCGAGTACAATCTCGGCCGACTAGTGCATTGACGAGCGAACTCTTCCCGACGCCGGTGCCACCAAAAGTGGCCACAACCAGCGGAGCTTCCAGCCGAATCCGCAGCGTCTCGACTCGACCGAGCAGCCGACGCAAGATCGCTCGGCAATGACCGAGCGGCTCCCAGGCCGATTCCGCTTCGACGAAGTCGCGCAGTCGACGGACTAGTTCGTCGACTTCCGCGAACAGTTCGAGTTGTGCCAGTTCAGGATCAGCCATGTTCGAGTTCAGTCGTTGGAGTTCCGGCTGCAGCCGGTCATCAAGGTCATCTCGGTTGCCGGCAACAGCCTAAAGGCTGGATTCCAGCAAACCCATCGTCTCGCGTACCAATCGAAAAAATTCTGACTGCGGAACCGCGGTCGCCATTTGTAGTTCGTCTGGCAAATCGCCGAAGAGGTGTTCCTTGAGCATTCTTGCCAGCCAACTGGCTCGTTTAGCTGCGAACTGCGCGTGCAATCGGCGGAACCGAGCCTCGAAGAATCCCGCACTGGTTGCCGCTGCTCCACTGATCGCCGATTCTCCGGCGACGGCCGAAACCGTGCCTCCCGCGATATCGACCGCGAACTGCAATGCGGTGCTCGCCGCAACTTGATGGACGGCGTGCCCCGCCGGGCCGAAGCCGGTGACGAACAGGCAGACGCTGGTCACTGGCCGCACTGCCGCCGCACCGTGATCGATCCATTTCATGAACTGAAAAGTTTGCGGACTGTCCTTCCGGAACCCCTCCATCTCGCTGGCGACAAGGTCGCGAATCTCATGTTCCAGGTCGGTGAGTTCGTGCCGAGTCTTCAGCAATTCGAGCAGATCGACACGCGACTTGCCCCCCAGCAGTTTTTCAATGCGCGGTTGCAACAGCGGATTGCCCAACTCGGCGAACCAACGCAGACGTTCGTAGACCGATTCCACCGTGTCGAGAATCGTTTGCCACTCGCGCTGTCGGTACTGTTCGAGCGGCGGTGTGCGTGCTCCCTGCCAGTGATTTCGCAGTATCGAAAACGGCTTGAGCATTCCGCTGCCGATGGCGTTGTAAAAGTCGTGAACTTTTTTCGTCCAACCTTCTCGCTGGTGCTGCCACCAAAAGCGAATCTCCTGAACGACGACGGAATTCGGCACCGGAGGCCAGTCTTTGCTCTCGGCCAGTTGATGCGTGGAAAGCAGTTCGGACGCGGATTGAAACTCCGCGCTGCGCCGCTCGATTTCAGAGAGATACGCCGGCAAACCGGTTTGCGGGTTGAGCACGGTTCGCAGCGAACCGCGCAACGTCCGCAGTTTGATCTCGCGGAAGTGCAGGGCGGAGAGGTCGTCTTTCAGGCTACATGCTTCGTGGGGCGTGATTCCAACGTGCCCGTCCTTGGAAGGCACGTTGGGATCGTGCCCCACGAAAAACGGCAACCGATTCTCTTCCGCCGCGCGGCGATCGGCCGGAGCGAGGTACACGAACTCCGGCTGCACGCCGGTCTCTTGGCAGAACGTGCGCAACCAGATGGTCCAGAATGTTTCGTCGTCCGGAATCAGCACTTGGTTGAAGACGATCAGCACGGCTTTGTCTTCTTCGGCCGCCTTGCGAAAGAATTGTTTGACGGCCGCGTCGTTGTATTTCTGCTGCGTGAGCACCGCGACCAGCACGTCGGCGCAGCGGCGGATATTGTCGGCTCGTTCCCAGTTCACGCGGACGTCACCGTCGATGTCGGGAGTATCGAGGATCAACAAGTTCGATGGCGTCGCTTCGCTGGTCCGCCAGAACAACCGGTGTTCGGGATGATCTTCGAGCGCCGCGTCGGCCTGCGCCCACTCGTGCAACTCGAAGCCACGAAAGATGGAATTCAGATCATGCCGCGCGGCAAAGTCCGGTGGAACCAGGCAAACTGGATGTTTCGTGCCCGAAGCGAATGGCGACGTCGCACTTGCTCGGCAACCGGCGAGGTGATTGAAGATCACGCTCTTGCCGATGTTCGTCCCGCCAACGACCGCTACGACGAGAAACGCATCGTCTGTCATCTGTGGCAAGAGCTTGCGTTCGAGCAGTTCAAACCACTCGCGTCCGGCCAGCGGGGGCAGTTGCAGCAGGTGGCTTTGGCTTTCCAACTGACGCGCGGCCGAATGAAATCGTCGGACGTGTTCGGCGCAGGCGGCGTAGGTCGAGCTCATCAGAAGGAGGCTTGCTTCAAGGATTCGGCGAAGGCATCAAGTCCGCTGCCGCATCCGGTCGAGTGCGCGGTTCAAGGTCGGGCCGATCGAGTTTTCGGGGATGCCCAGCGACGTGCTGATCTCACGATACGACTTGCCTTCGAGGTGAAATTGTCGGATCACATCCGCTTCGCGCGGCGGCAGAACGCCCAGCAGTCGAGTGACCTCTTCGCGATCTTCGATGCGTTGTGATTCCGTCGCTCGGACACCCGCCGCGTCCAGCGAGGAACCATGAGCCGGCACATGTCCGAGCGCCTCGGACAATCGACGCTGCGTGATCTCTTTTACGACAATCCGCCTGGCGATCACGGTGAGGTACGTCGCTAGCGAACTCTTGCCTCGAAACTGCCGCAGGGCTCCGTAGTTATTCGACAGCAGAGTGACGAACACCTCGGCGCACAAATCTTCGACGTCATCGGCCGACAACGGCACGCTGCGCGAATGAGCCGTGTGGTTGATGACATGCACGAACAGCCCGATGAAACGGTCGACGAAATCCTTCCACGCTCCGGGTTCTTCGGAGAGACAGCGTTTCAGCAGCGTTCGGTCGATTTCCGTGAGTGCCACGATGTCACAACCGTCATCAAAAGCGGAGGGAAGTCCTCAAAAAACCACGCTCTGCACTTTAGTTCGATCCCCAAAACCGGACAAGACGGCATTTTTGCGGATTCGCGGTCTCGGCGAGCCGGCATCAGGGTGTCACGACGATCCGCTGATTGGCCGCGACACCTTTCTTGCTCAGCTTGCCTTTGCGATGCGGAAGTTCCACTTCGACGTCGACTCGCTCGACTTTACCGAGTCCAAAGTGGGCGATCGCTTCCTGGCCGGAGCAGTATCCGTAGCCAATGCTGATCTCCCGCGAAGCGATGCGCGATGTGGCGGTCGACTGGCCCGCCGGGTAGACATGAATCTTGGTGCCAATCCCCATGCGATTGACTCCGGCTTTCCCTTCGATGCTCACTTGCAACCAGTTTCCGCCCGGAGTCTCGTTGCGAAGGAGCAGTGAACGTGACTCGATCCACCAGTTCGGCAGGAACATGTCGAGCCGGCCGTCATGATCGAAATCGCTGGTCGCGCAGGGGGCCATGTAGACGAACTTCTTTTCCTCCAGCATCTTGGCAAACAGCTTGCCGGAGTTGCGTTGCTTGCGATCTTCATCGTCGGGAAAGTCGTTGATCGCCCAGACCTCTTCTTTGAAGCGCGGCAGGCCATCGCGCACACCAAGATTCCTGTAGATCAATGGATGCGGTTGCCCATTCTTGAACTTCACGATGCTCACTAGGATGTCGGGCCAGCCGTCGTTGTCGAAATCTTGCAGTTCGACATGCGGAGCCTTCATCATCAGCGGACCCAGGCCCGCCGCTTCCGTGATGTCTTCAAACGTCGGCTCGCCGTTTTTGACGCCGCGATGCAGATACAGCCGAATCGGAATCGGAGTGATCCACGGCGTCTTGAAGTGATGGCCGATGACGATGTCGGGCAAGCCGTCCCGATTCACGTCCGCGACGCACGCGCCGGCCGGAGTGTCCTCCCCTTTGGCGTTCGGCCAGCGCAAGACGACATTCGTGTCCGATGCCTCGCGGAAGTGGCCGCGACCGTCGTTCAAATACAGACGATGCTCACCCGCACCGCTGGTCAGGAAAATGTCCGGCCAACCGTCGCCGTTGAAGTCATTGGCCAGACAACACAGTCCACCAAAGCCAAGAGACAAGCCCATTTGTTCGGAGACGTTCTCGAACCGATGCCCGCCGAGATTGCGATACAACGCCGGGCCAACCTTCACTTTTGGTGAGTAGTATTGCTCGCACGTCAGCAGGTCGAGCAGTCCGTCGCCGTCGAAGTCGAGCACCGTGACGCCGCGGCCTTCGTAAAGCGGCGGACACGTCCCGCTCTCCTGTGAGATGTCGGTGAACTTCCCGCCGCCGTCATTGCGAAAGAATACGTTCGGAGCCGAGAACGCCGGATCGCCTTTCTTCCCGTGAGCACAATTCGAGACGTACAAGTCCAGCCGTCCGCTGTTCGAGAAGTCGGCGAACAACGCGCCGCTCCCCATGCCCGACGTCCGCACGTGCTCTTGCGGATCGAGCCGAAACTTCCCCTTTTCATTCCGCACGAACAGGCTCGGCTTCGAGCCGGCATTATGAAACGTGGCCACGAACAGATCGGACCAGCCGTCGCCATCCACGTCCCCCCACGCCGCTCCGTGACCTCGAATGCCGGCGACGTGCGGAAACAGGCCCGCCTCGTCACCGACATCGCGAAACACAAACGGCGGCTCGGAAGTTACCGCGATCCCCACCAGTAGTTCGCCGCAAATGGTCACGCACAACAATGCTCGCCACATCACAAATCTCCGCAGGTGTTTGTCCGGCCGATCGCCGTCAGCCGAATGCCGATCGCCGTGATACCGTTTTTGGTGGAACTGGAAAAAGGATAACGGCCATCGGCTGTCGGCGATCGGCTTGCGGCCGGGGAGCGACTCACGGCTGCCGCTCGGATTCGGGAATGTGAATGACCGTCAGAGCACAGCAGTCCCAAACTTTGCCGCCACGGTTGGCGTTCCAGTTGATGTAGAGCTTGCTGCCGTCGGGATCGACCGCCGAGCTGAACGTCCCCGCCACCGTGACGCCGTACTTCTCTTGGTAGAACGGATGCAGGAACGCGATCACTTTCCGCGTTTTGGTTTTCACGTCGAATTGAACGACCGCGCTGCCGTCCCGCTCGCTGCCGCCGTGAGCTCCGGGGATGTAGTAGAGATACCGGCCAGTTGGATCGGCATCGATCGTCGTGATGTAGTTCATCGAGCCGACCTGTGCGGGACCAAGCTCGGTTGCCGTCTCGGTCGCCGTGTCGAACGCGAACAGCAGCGACTCGCCCGCTTTGCCTCCCTTGGAGACCGTGTAGACGATTCCCTGCGGTGTCTCCTGCGTGGCGGATCGCAAGCCGAGTTCCGTGTTGATCGGAGTTGGCGGGCCGGGCTGATCGGGATCGAAACAGACCAACTGGCCGACGCCGTCTTCCTTGCCGGGCGTGAAATAAACTTTTCCGGTGGACTTGGCGAAGATCATGTATCGCGAGGGACCATTCGGCCCATCGAAGAGGACTTTCTTTTTATCGACGTCGTAGGCGAAGAATCGCACGCTGCTGCCGTCGGATTTCTCGCCCGCCGCCGTGCCGCCGTAGAAAATCTTCCGGGTCGGATCGAGCACGCTGTTGGGGATGCAATGCTTCGGCACCGGCCCGCAGGCGAGTACATCGGCTTTGCGGTCATTCGGACGGACGCGAATGATCCAGTCCCCTTGGTAGTGGTACTTGTCGACGGTCACGGTGGTTGAACCGCGATGCGTCGAGAAATACAGCCAGCCCTCGTCGTCCATATCCAGCCGGCCGTGAATCTTGGCCGGCACGTAGTGCCCTTCAGGCATGTTGAGCAGCTTGCGAACGTCGACCAACTCGCGGAAGGATTTCTTCTGCGGGTCGTACTCAAATACGAAGGCGTTGCCGATCAAGTTCGGATCGCCCTTCGACGACAACTGCGAGTAATGATCGCCAATCGAAGCGTAGTACTTCCCGTTGATCGCCAGGCTGTCTCCCCAATTCGACCACGGCTTCCCCTCGTAGTCCTGCCGCGGGAAGTACAGGAAATCGACCGTCGGTGCGGTCTTGGCAATCGCAACGCCGTCCACCAGCGTGTCCGTCGGTTTGAGGAACGCGTCGCTCGTGTCGGTGACAACGCGCTCGCCATTGGGCAGCGTCGGAGGAAACGGCAACGCTGCGGGAGCCGGCTTCTTGGCGACGGCTTTTCTGGCCGCCGCTTTTTGAGCCTGTAATGGCGAACCGCTCAGGAAGAAAACTGCCAAGACAAATCCCAACAACCATGATCGCGTTGTCATTCAAACGCCTCCATCTGCGGACGGGCAGGAGTGCCCATCCTACTTGCGGCCGACTCGCAGTTGCTCCGCGCCGAACGGGAATGCGCCGAGATCCGGCTTACCGTTGTCAAACTCGCGGAATGTGTCGGGCCACTCCGTCGGGATCGCGATGCCAGCGTCGATCGCCGGACTGTCGCTGCCTAGACGAAAATCATTTTCGTGAGGCAACATGAATTGCGGATCGGCGAGCCGATCATTGGCACCCCAGCCGGGCGGGTACTGTTTCTGGCTGGCTTCAAACAGCTGCGACTTCCGAAACTTCGCGAAGTAGTCAGCGGTCTGAGTCGGGCCGTCTTTCAATCCCCACAACAAGTTAGCGTCCGCTTGAAAATCGTCGTCCGGTTTGAGTCCCGTGAAGTTCAGCCCGGGCAGTCCTTCGACTTGCACGAAGATGTTGTTGAAGACTCGCCGCGTTGTCATGCGCGATTGGCTGCCCCAGCAGAAGGCGTAGTAGTCGCGGAACGCCTTTTGGTGCAGCAGGAACGTGTTGTGGTAGACGTAGTAGACCGCGTGGACCGGGCTGCGGTGATCGTGACAGACGAGTTGCGTTGGCTCATTCAAGAATTTGCCGCTTGGGTTGGGTTCGGTCGGCGGACCTTTGTACGTTCCCTGTCGCAGATCGACGAGGTTGCGGAAGACGAACATGCCGCTCCCCGGCTCGGCATCAATCGGGATCGGCTTGCTGCCGTGAGCGGTAAACGGATTCAGCGTGCGCGTGATGAGGTTTTGATAGACCAGCGTCGTGCCGCGAGCTTTCTTTGGTCCCGGTTCGATGCCGTCGTCGTTGAAGTTGTCCACGAGGTTGTGATGGAACTGCAGCCCGTCCAGTCCGTGGAACGTGATGCAGTCGTGATGGTCGGTCAGCTCGCAATGAGCGATCTCGAAGTCGCGGCCTTCGGCAAAGAGCAGATACCCGGAACCGGATCGGTTTTCGGCCGACGGAAACGGCGTTGAAGATCGTCTTCGATTGGCTCGGCGTCGAAGCCAAGGTGCCGTCGTTCGACTCGATTCGTGTGTGGTCGTGTCGCGTCGGCATCGCGCAATTGAAGCTGGCGGTTCGCGACGGCGAACCGTGGATTTGGCTGGCCGATCGCTCAAACCAAATCGGTCAGGAGAAAGTCTTGCAGATCCTCGGGATTCGCGTGAAGGACTTGCCGCCCATCGGCGAAACCTTGCCGCGCGACAAGATGAGCGTGCTGGCCACGGTTCCCGGAACGAGTTGGACTCGCGACGATTGTCGCCTCGAATACAAGAAGCTGACGGCGTTTGTCGAGGAGTCCGAATCGAAGTTGCCTGCCGGCGATCGGGCTTGGTTATCGACGGAGAATCTGGAATCGTTGTTCGGTCAATACAAACGCTTGGAAGGCCAGCACAGCAAAGGCGGCTTCACCAGTCTGATCGCGGCGATGCCGATGCTGTTAACGGACTGGACGCCGGCCAAAGTTCGGGCGAGCCTCACCACAGTCCCCGTCACCGCCATGAAGCAATGGGTCCAAGAAAACCTCAAAACCACCCTGACCTCCCAACGAGCCACCGCCTACCGCGAGTTCGCAAAAAGCACCGGATAGCCCAAGAACAACTGTCAAAACATTTTCAACAGCTCACTCTGCGGCTGGCGCGACATCCGAGCCTCGCTCGCGGCTGACTCGCACGCTATCCAGTCGCCCGAGGAGATTGGAGATTCTTTTGACAGGCGACTCGCCCATCGCAGCATACGAGTCATCCTCGATCATCTCGACGATGGATTCGACGCATTCAACGTCCGACAAGTCCTGCCGCTGCATATTCTCAGCGGCACACATTCGGCGGGCCTGCAAGTCCGTGGCCTCGACGATCCGACGGGACGATCGTCTTGCCGCGTCTGACTTCGAATCCAAGCATCAAATGTCTCTGTCCGCTCGAACTGCATGGTATCAACTGCGAGTCTCTGCGAGTTGAAACTTGGTGCTCCTTGCGAAGTCCAGCAATCAGTCCGCAATCATCAGCCGGTGCGTCCAAGACTAACTGCCCTGTTGGCAATCAGAATGTCGTCGCCGAACACGCGAGCTATGCAGGGAACCCCGATCGGCGAAGGGGTGGGGGTCTGGGTCAAAAACTGGGATTGGGGTTTGGCGCACTGGACACCGTGTCCTCGAACCTCCGATGCCCAGGCGACCGACCCGCTACATCGTGGCACACGCTTGGGTTGAAGCCAGTCACCGCGCTCATCGAATGAGTTCCCCATCCCTTCGCTCGTCCAACCCTCGCAAGCAAACCGGCTGGTATGCCCAAACGACACTAACACGAGGCTTCGGTCCGAGACGAAACCAAAATCGCCCATCGCCCCGCTCATTTCACCTGTTTCCTCAGGAACGAATACGACAGGGCCTGCATGAACGCGGCTTGCTTGTTGTCGGCCGCTCCGCCGTGGCCCCCTTCGATGTTCTCGTACAGGAGCACATCATGTCCCTGCTCGATCATCTTCGCCGCCATCTTGCGGGCGTGGCCCGGATGCACGCGGTCGTCGCGGGTACTGGTTGTGAACAACGTTCGCGGATACTTCTTGCCAGCCGCCACGTTTTGATAGGCCGAGAAACTCTTCATGAACTCCCAGTCCTTCGTGTCGGGGTTGCCGTACTCGGCCATCCAGCTCGCACCCGCCAGCAGTTTGTGATAGCGCTGCATATCCAGCAAGGGCACGGCACACACGATGGCCCCGAACCTGTCGGGATATTGCGTGAGCATGTTGCCCATGAGCAGCCCGCCATTGCTGCCGCCCATCGTACCGAGATGCTTGGGCGTCGTGATCTTCCGTTTCACAAGATCCTCCGCAACGGCTGCAAAGTCTTCGTAGCAGCGGTGGCGTTTCTCTTTCAATGCGGCCTGATGCCACTTCGGCCCGAACTCGCCGCCGCCGCGGATGTTGGCGACGACGTAGACGCCTCCCTTCTCCAGCCACGCCGCACCGACTGCGGGGTTGTAGGTGGGCAGCATGGAAATCTCGAAGCCGCCGTAGCCGTAAAGCAGCGTCGGATTCGTGCCATCCAGCTTGAGGTCCTTGCGAGCAACTTGAAAGTACGGAATCTTGGTGCCGTCCTTGGAAGCGACTTCGTGCTGCGTGATTTCCAGCCCGTTCGCGTCGAAGAACGTCGGCCCAGTTTTGAGCTTCTCGGCCGGCTTGCCCCCAAGCGTGCCGTAATGCAGGCTCGACGGATTGAGGTAGTTCGAGCCGGACAAGAAGTAGTCGTCGGACTCGTCCGAATCGACGGCAAAGGCATTGGCGCTGCTCAGCGGAGCAGCCCCGGCCAGCGTCTCGCGTTTCCAGCCGTCCTTGGATCGCGAGAGCACGTACAAGTGATTGCAGACATTATCGAGTTCGTTGAGGATCACCTTCGCCTTAGTGGGCGAAAACCCGGCCAGCGACTTGCGTTCGGTTGGTTCGAACAGCACATCAAAATTACGTTTGCCACCCATGAAACCGTCGAAATCGACGGCCAATAGCGATCCGCCCCGGAAAGTTTTGTCGCCGACTGTCCAGTCCGTTCGCGGAGTGGACTAACCCACGTTTTGCGTGCGCGCAACGTAGCGCGTATTGTGACGCGTGAGGGGCGAAGTTCATGTCAAAACGTCGAGTGTTTACGAGGGAGTTCAAGGTCGAGGCCGTGTCGTTGGTGTCTCGGCAAGGATTGAGTTTCGCGGAAGCGGCTCGGCGATTGGAGATCGGTCAGAACCTGCTGCGGAAGTGGCGGGATCAGTTGGCGGCGGAAGGCTCGCA